>JALUPA010000247.1 GCA_027054335.1 Ardenticatenaceae bacterium | reverse complement strand
CTTGCTGAGCAGATACGACAGGGTGACAAGGTGAGGGGGTGACAAGGTGATAGATGATGTTCGTTCTGTCACCTTGTCACCCTGCCACCCTGTCACCTTGTCACCCTGTCGTATCTGCTCAGCAAGAGCGGCCGTTTCCGGGGAGACGTCCACACCCAATTCAGCCTGGAGACGCTGGCGGAACTGCTGGTATTGGTTCAGGGCGGCGGCCCGGTCTCCGTTTAGGGCCAGAAGCTGCATGGCGGTGCGTTGGGCGGTTTCCCGCAAAGGGTCCAAAGCCAGAGCGCGACGGGCGGCTTCCAGACCGCAGGGCCAATCGGCCTGGGCAATGCAGGCGGCGATCAGGTTGTCGTAGATTGTCAGCGTCAATTCCAGGAAACGCAGTCGCCGGCCTTGCACCCATTCGTCAAAGGCGGGGGCCTGGCGCACGGATAACTGTTCCAGAAATTCACCGCGGTAGAGAACGGCCGTTTCCTGCAAGCGCGTCACGTCCGGGGTCTCGCCCAATCGTATCGCTTTTATTGTTTCCCGCAGCCGGGCCACGTCCAGCCAATAGTCGGCTTGCTGGTTGAAGGCCAGGGTTTGGTGCGTGATCAACAAAAAGTCATCGCCAATGGTCTGGCGCAGTTTCATAATGATGCCGCGCAGATTGCGCCGGGCGTCCGCTTCCGGCAGTTCGCTCCAGAGGAGGTGGGCTAATGATTGGCGGGTGTGGCTACGGCCGTCTACAGCCAGGTAACACAACAACGCCTGCGCTTTGGCCGATTCCAGCCCTGCCACCGGTTTGTCGTTCATTGTCAGTTGTATCGGCCCTAAACAAGCCAATTGTAGTACTTTTGTCATCTCTGACCCCTCAGATCAACGCCGGATCAACGCTTAAAAAACGAAAAATTGGCATTGGGCTGGTATGATAGTGGAGATTACCACGCCCTGACCCTATAAATCAATAGATTGGGCAGGGAAATCTGACATTTGTAATGGGGCCTGAAGGCAATGACCCTGTTACTATTTACCATTGACCCATCACTAAACAGCATTTTACCCGGTTAAGAACAGGTTGATATGATAAGTATACCAGGCAGTAAACACAACAAATCAAAAGGTCAGGCCCTTGTCGAATTCGCCCTCATTATCTCTGTACTGCTGATGATGATATTTTTGATCATTGAAAGCGGCCGTATTTTGTGGGCCTGGAACACTGTACAGCACGCTGCCCGCGAAGGCGCTCGATACGCCATCACCGGTGAATCTGAAGGGCCGAACTGTCCCGTAGGCTTTGGCCTGGACAAATTTGTACAATCAAACGGCGGGCGTAATGTATGTGAATTAACAGACGAACGCCCCAACTACCGACTGGCATCTATCATTGCCCGGGTGCATTCCCAACTGAATAGCCTGCCCCTGAACGAATCCAGCACTACTTTTGAAGATGACTATTATTACAATATCGAAGTGTGGGGCGTAGATGATTCCGCCCAGTTACAATATGACAATCCGGGACGTCCGGGGCTGCCCGTCGTGGTGCGCGTGACCTACCAGGTATCCATCATCACTCCGTTCTTCCGTCCCATCCGCACCACCATTCCCGTGTTCGGGCAAGAAACGCTGAACAACGAACCTTTTGGGCAACAAAGCGTCAGCACGACAGGGAATGCGTTGCCGCCCCCTGTACCTCCCCTCCCTACGCCCGGTGTGACGCCTTCACCTATACCGCCCACTGATACACCCACACCCGGTCCCAGCAATACGCCCTCTCCAACACCCACGAACACACCACTGCCCCGCTGTGATGTCCAGTTTGAGGGCTACCCCATTGCCGGCGATAATTTTGTCAACATCACCGGCGATATAGGCACGACCGTCACCATCATAGACCTGACCACAGGGCGCACGCTCGGCTCCGCCCAACTGCTAGACCGGGACGGGCACGCCTGTGACGGCTTTGCCACTATTTCTCTGAATGAAACGCTGCAAGAAGCGCATTTGCTCTTGGCAGAAAGCTCTGACACCTCTACCGACACGGCCATTGTGTTAGCACTGCCGCCTACCAACACGCCCACCGCCACGTTCACACCGGTACCGACCAACACCCCCACCAGCACGCCTACCACGACGCCTACTTACACGCCCAGCAACCCTTACATCATCCTTCTCCCGTCTTGTGGGACCGGCCCCAATGTCCAGTTTACTGTTTTAGGTTTTAACTGGGACACGAATGAAGGTATTGTGCTGCAATGGGATGGGATTAACCAGCTATTGATTCAGCCAAATACGCATAATGGCACTTTCAGTTATACTTGGTCATTTTCCGGGGTGAGCGACGGTCAGCATGAAGTTCGAGCTTATTCCACTGGCACAGGTGCCCAATTTGATGAAGACATCAAATATTTTGAAGTGCCGTGCAGCAATATTCCCACAAACACGCCGGAGCCATCAGTCACACCTACGTTGTCTCCAGCCGATCTGGTTATTTACAGCCCGCCGCAACTTATCAGCACACCGCCTATTGTGGCCTACGAACCGGTCGCGTTCAGCGTGGTTATCACCAATATCGGGCAAACGGACGTTAATTCACAGTTCTTTGTAGATGTTTATCTGGACCCCACAAACGTCTATACGGACAACATCTCGCTAAATGAAAGCGGGGGATACGTCGCCGTCAGTTCACTGCCGGGGTCTGCCAGTCGGGTGTTGACTATTACAGTTCCGCTTGGCTTTTCCAACAGCCCGGCCAACCACCAGGTTTACGGGATGGTAGATTCTGTGCGGCAAATTAATGAAGGTATTGAAACGAATAACATCTCCACGCCGCTGGCCGTTAACTTCGTCACCCCGGCGGCGGCCACGCCTACGCCTACAGCTACGCCGGGCGGCAGTGACACGCTGGCTGGCGTTGTTCAGGTATTAACGGGTGAATTGCTGCCGCAATTCCGCGCCTTCGTAACGGTTAGAGACCCTGGTCTGCCTGGAAGCGGCATTGTGGACGTTGCCAGGACGGACTTTAACGGATTTTACCAGTTTGCCAATATCCCGCCGCCGGTCAATCCGGGAGGATACATAGTAACAGCTTGCATGCAGATTGATGATACGTTTTATTTCGGGTCGCGCACCGGCATTATGCCGCCTAATAATGTTGTCAATATCTATATGTTATCAGGACCATGCTCATAATGATTAGAAAATACTCCTTGCTTTCTTTGGCATCTCTATTTGTAATAGTTCTAACAATCAGTTGGAAGTATACGACGCAAGCTGAATCTGATGCTGTCAGCAGCACGCAATGGCAAAATGCGATCAAGTTAACCAATATTAACAATAGCGATCCCAACGGCGTGCTACGGCCGTCCATAGCCGCCGCACCTGGTAACAACACAGTCATTGTAGCCTATATGCACAAAACCGGATCGAATTCTCAAGAAGCAGATCCATACTATGTACGTTCTACAAATAACGGCAATGTGTGGTCTGCCCCGCAACCTATCCACACCAGCGCCACTGATTCACGTTTTGTCAATGTGGCCCTGGATAACAACAATCAGCCTCATGCCGTATGGACAGAAAACGACAGAGAATTATGGTACGCAAAAGAAAGTCAATGGGCGGGAAATGCAGCCACAAAGATTTTCACAGCAACTCTTATTTTGCAAGCGCCTATCCTGCTGCCTCACGATACCAATACGCTGGAGTTAGTCTGGAGTCAAAATGACGGCCCCACCGACTTTGATATTTATCACGCCCGTTCTACCAATGGCGGCAGTAATTGGTCCGACGCAATCAAAGTCAGCAATACAATAAATTCCGCTTTATTCCCTTCCATTGCCGCCACCGCAGACGGAAAACTGCACGTTGTATGGGAAGAACAACAATCTACTGGCAATAACTACGAAATTATGTATGCCCAAAGCAGCAATGGGGGCAGCAGCTGGAGTACACCGCTCAACATCTCCCAAGCCGTAAACATAGGCACCATAACCCACCTTTTCCGTCAGCCATCCATCATTGCCGAAGGGAATACACTGTATGTAACGTATGAAAACCGGCCGGCCGATCAAGAACAGCGCGTTTATTACGTAAGTTGCACCGCTAACTGCACGTCGGCCGGCAATTGGTCTGGCGGCAACGTGACTGTGCAAAATTTCAGCATTAAGAGTACCGATCCCGCCTTTTTGCAGCCGCAGCCCGTTCTGGTTAATGGCTGTTTCATGGTTATATTCAGCGGTATCAACGGTAATCCTTCTGAAAATAACGAACGTATTCAGACAGGAAACAGCTGCGACAACTGGAGCAGCAACCCAACGATCAGCGGCGTGGATGCAGTCATGGGAAGCAATATACGAGCTATCAAGCCATCAGCTGTCAGCCAGCATAGCTGGTGGGTATATCTAGCATTTGAAAGAGTAGATTCTACGCGCAGCGATATTTATTTTGTACGGAATGTACCGGCACTTTACTTGCCGGTCGTTCTCAGATCGCCGTAGTTTAATTATTGCGCATTGCGTACCGGCAGTTTTACGCAATACGCAGCACGTCATTATGAACCGGTTAGAATGGATTTTGGGCATTGTTTTGGTAATACTACTGATTGCCGTAGCTGTTGTGTCGCTGCTGTTCTGGTTTGGGCCGCGGCAGACGGTGCAGCAAACAGAAGACCCGCTGCGAGCGCAAGGCTTAAAAATCGAACCGACGTCTGTATTTGAGGGACGCACGGCCAAGGTAGCCTACGCCGCCGCCCAAAATGAAGCGCAAGCCTGGCAACCGGACGCGGAACTGCTTAACGCCACGGCCACCTGGCCCCAAGGCGCGCCGGTGCAGCAGCTACTGGACGGGGAAACAAGCTGGAGTTTTACTTTTTACTCCCCTTCGGCCGGGAAAACGGCGCTCATATCTGTGGTGGAAGGGAAAGCGGCTCTGGTTTCTGCGGCAACATACACGCAAGAAAACCCGGTCCTGAACGTGAGCGGTTGGAATCTGGACAGTCAGGAAGTCATCCGCGCTCTGCTGCAAGAAGGGGGCAATGATTTTATGAAACAGGAACCAATAACGACGCTGACTACAGCTTTATTTACCGATGATCCGGAACAAAACGGCCGTATCGAATGGCAGGTGTCGTTGATTTCTCTGGCAAACGGCCGTGCCCTCATGGTACGTATTGACGCTACTTCCGGCGAAATACTGGAAGCGTATACGATTCGAAATTAAAAAAGGTAAAAAATCATGATGCCACAAAGCACACAACACAAAGCCAGCCGAGGACAAAGTCTGGTAGAGGTCGCTCTCTTCTTCCCCATTTTCATCATCCTGCTGGCCGGCGTTGTCGAAGTATCCAACATCATCGTCACCCAAAACCGCGTCACCAGCGCAGCCCGGGCTGCCACCCGCTTTGCCGCCGATGGCGGGCAAGATGAAGGCATGGTCACCGTCGTTCTCAACACCGTCACCCAAACCCTGGAAACCTCCCCGGACGTTTGGGACGTCTGGTCTATTCGCGGCACAGTCAACGCCAACGGAGACGGTTTTGAGCCAGGCACGTGGCAGTTTGCCCACATTTACGGTATCTCCGCCACCACCCGGTTCAGCGACGTCAACGAATTGGAAATTCAGGCACAGGTTTTACAGGAGCTGCAAACGGATGAATACGGCAACAGCAGCCAACCCACTATTGCCGGCGGGCTGCAAATTGTAGGTACCTACGCCATCCACGATATAGACTCTATTCTGGGGTTGAATGCGCTACCCCAATACGCCAGTGTCAATTCCGCCCGCGAATTGAGTGTGATGCGCATAACGGGTAAAACGTTAAACGCTACGGCCGGCTGCACCGCCTTTCCCATCGCTATTCCTCAAGGTGTGCGTTCCGTTGACCAGCCCCAGTATGACAGTATTGCCGCCCTACTAGATAACTCTCCTAATCCGCTACCCGGGTACAACAGCTTTCCGGCACATACGGCAAACAAGGATTTGTACTGGGACGGACAGGATGATGCTGAGGAAGGCGACCTGTTTCTCGTTTACGGCGGCGTTGGCAACGATAAATACAGCTGGCTGCGCTGGAATGAATATATACTAAATCCCCCCGCCACAACGTTAAACAACAGCCTGAGTTGGCCGGGAGACAGCGCCGATTACACCGACCACGGTGACAACGGCACGGCACCCGGTTACAGCCACGCCGTACGTGGCTTTCTGGAAGCAGGCGACCCCACCAATCAGGAAATGCGTAAGGGAGATTGGGTAGCTGCTTCGTCGGCTTCCATCGGAGACGTTACCAGCATCCTAAACGAACATATTACGCAAAAGCGTGTCCTGCGGTTAATTATCTGGGATAATGCAGGCGCGGCTGCCCCCCCTTACAAAATCACCAACTTTGCTGCCTTTCGGGTAATAGGTTTTAATTCAAGCCAAAATTTTCTCCTGCTTGAATTTATCCGCAAAGACGAATCTTGCGGGCAATAATAAAGAATGGGATATTGGGTGAGTATTGAGATATTAGACAATATTGGAAATAAAAACCTTTGCTTTTCAAGACACTGATTAATGCTGATCCATGCAGATTAAAAAATAAAGATCAGCGTTATTTGCGTCAATTAGCGTCCAATAAATTTACATACTGTTATTTTTCATAATGTACAATGTATATCGCACATTACGTATCATAAAAGAGGCGTAAAAATGAAACTTTTGCAAACCATCAAACAAAAACTTTCCTGGCAGCCGGCAGAAGATCGGGAAAAAGGGCAAAGTATCGTATTGATAGCGCTGGCATTGGTTGGACTTTTAGCCTTTGCCGGGCTGGCCATTGACGTGGGTTTCATTTTTGCCCGCGGCTCCCAGCTGCAAGCGGCCATAGACGCCGCCGCCCTGGCTGGCGTCACCGAATTGGTCCCAGGTATTGATCCTGGCACGCTGGCCACGGCCAAAACCGTCTCTGGCCAATTCCTTAACGCCAACGGTATGCCCGTTTCTGTTACCCAGTCGCTGGATAACTCTGGCTACATATACGCGACTGTTACACCGCTAGGCATCATCAACTACTCCATTACTGCCACCTGGCCGGTAGAAACTTTTTTTATGAGAGCTATCGGTCTGAACGACAACGTAAACCTGACCCGCTCGGCCACAGCGGCCGTCTTTTCCCTGACCGACATTTACGCCAGCCGCCGCGTGGAAAGCGGCGTTCTTTCTACGTCTAATCAAGCCGTCTTTGGCCCCGACATTTGCACCAGTTTCGGCGATCCCTTTTCCCCCTGGAACAGTCAATGGGCGCCCGGTTCATACAGCTACAGATACCGCATCTACGTTCCTCCCGATTACGCTTACGATACCGTTCGGGTAGAATTGTTTGATCCGGACTCCATCAACCAGGCCGAAAACAACCATGACATTCTACGCTCATATTACGCTACTACAGTAGGCAGCCTGGGCGCGCTGGATAACCAGACATGCGGCAGCGCTCCCAATACCAGCGGGCTGCAACAACAGCCTTGCCTTTTGCCCACAGGCGAGACAACGGTGGTTAACGGCGAACTCAGAGGCATAGGCGGGCTAGATTTGGACCTGGTGAACCCTTACTGGTTTGTGCGCATAGATGAAAACCGGTCCGGTAACTATGGCAGTAACTGCACGATGCCCGGCAATTATACAGCCGCTTCCAATACGCGCACTTTGTATCAATTATATTATTTCCGGGATAACAACGGTATCGCGCAGCGGATAGACCTGTCTAGCTATACAGGACAAGTTGGCGACGGCATCCGGGACAATGGCGATCATAAAACAGATATGCGCTGGGTTTCCCCCGGGGCCGGCGTGTGGAGCTACTCAGACCAATGGGACGGCGGTAGCGGGAATGGCACACCTTTACAAGTGCCGGTGGACCTCGGTTCGGCCACCAGTTTTGAAATTAATCTGGACACCGATGTGCCTGGTATTATCAAGGATCCGAATACAGGAGCAAGCTATATCTGGATAGACATAACGGCCGTCAGCGGTGCGTCAGAAAACGGGTTTGAAATCTGGGCCGGGCCTCCGGAGAATAGCTACGGCGTTCCCAGCGAAGTGAATGCCCGCAACCTGAGCGTTCTCGATCCCAATAGACCCAACCACAGCTCGGCCGGCATCACTGTATATGCTGTAGGCAACCTACCCATGAATTCCAACGTTGGTAACGCTGTAGATATCCCCCTGATATACGTCGGGCCGGAACTGGCCGGAGAAACTATTTTCGTCAGCTTGTTCGATCCTGACGCTGGCGCAACGCCTCCTATTACTTTTTACTTTGACAGCATTGCTCAATCAGACTGGTCTTTGACTTTTGCCGACGGCGGTACAGACCCGGATGGTGTACCGGCCAACAGCCGCTGCCAATTCTCAAATACTCCTCGATGTCAGAACCAATGGGTTGATCCACCCTACCAAATTAAAATCCCCGGCGATACAAGCAACTGCGATTATGGTATACCAAACGATCCCGATTGTGTGCCTTTTTACGGTGGTCGTCTGACAGCCTTTTACAAAGCCGGTCGCACCGATACATATGGCTGGCAAATTACCGTCACCGGGCTGCCTTATCTGGTCAGGTAACAATACGTATTGCGTACTACGCAAAATACTTTCTCCTACGCAGTACACAATATGCAATATGCAGGTGCATTATGAACAACAACAAACAACGCAATAAACATCACAACAAGCAACAAGCAGGCCAGGGACTGGTAGAATACGTCCTGATTTTGATATTTGCGGCCGTGGCTGCCATTCTCATCATCAACCTGCTGGAACCGTCTATCGGGGATGTATTTTCCCGCTTTGTACGGAATGCACCCGTAGCCCCGCCTTCCTTGGTAAATTACACGCCGCCGGCCACATTCACGGCCACCGCGACCACTGATCCCAATGCCACGGCAACCAATACGCCGGTAGTCACACCTACCGCTACCCCGGTTACCCCCACAGCTACCAATACCACCACACCTACCAACACTCCCACAACCACGCCCACACCTTCCCAAACACCCACACCCAGCCCCACGCCTCTTTGCGCTTATGGGCCGCACGTCGTTCCTCAAAACGGGTCAGTACGGGTACAGGCAGAAGATTATATGTGCGGCGGCCAGGGTGTCGCTTATAACGACATCTCCACCTCCGGCGGCAGCGGTTCCTGTAACAGCAGCTACCGCATAGACGAACCCAATCCCGGCGTCGAACTGGAAAATACCAGCGACAGCGGCGGCGGCTGCAATGTAGGCTGGATTCGGAATGGCGAGTGGTTGCGGTATGAAGTGATCGCGCCGCAGGCTTTCCGCTATGAATTTGTGCTGCGCACGGCCGCTACCAGCAACGGCTCCGTGCGTATCCGCGTCACCAACCAATTAGGCACGGTGGAAACAGCTTCTATTACCATACCGGATACAAACGGCTGGCAAAATTGGACCAACGTAACTGCTTCCGACCCTAACTTATCTTTGCTTGCCGGAACCAATACAGTAGAAATATTCATCGAAAATCAGGGCTTTAACTTCAATTATTTTGACATCCGCCAGTTTGTCCCCACACCCACACCGGAACCGGGCACGGGTGAGATTCTCTTTGTGGTGGGTAATCCCAACAGCCTGACTAACGGCGATATAGCTGTGCGTAACCGCCTGGAAGGGCGCGGCTACACCGTCACCATTGTAGACGATTCTGCCTCCCAAACTTCTGACGCCAACGGCAAAGTGCTGGTTGTCATTTCCTCCACAGTCAACTCCGGTAACGTCAGCAATAAGTTCCGCAACGTCACCGTACCGGTCATCGTGTGGGAACAAGCTCTGCTGGACAATATGCGTATGACCGGAAACAGCGGCGGCGATCACGGCACAGACGGGAATGAACGACGAGTCAACATTATTGACAATACCCATCCATTGGCGGCCGGTCTGTCAACAGGCAACGTACAAGTTACAACGAGCAATCAAACCTTCAGTTGGGGATTACCCAATAATAACGCCATTAAAATTGCTACGCTGCAAAATAACAGCAGCCGTTATGCTATCTTTGCCTACGAGACAGGGGCATCAATGGTTAACCTGACAGCCCCGGCCCGGCGGGTTGGTTTCTTCCTGGAAAATAATACGGCCAGCAGGCTCAACAATGATGGCTGGGCACTCTTTGATTCAGCTGTGGACTGGGCAACGGGGAATTAGTAACTGGTAATTTAATAATTGAGAGGTTGAAAGAGTTGCCGGGCCTATCCGGCAACTCTTTTTTTATGCTTACATGGCCCGCCGGGATTTGAAGAAAATAACGGCTAACGCACTCCCGATAAGTAAAGCGGCTCCCCAAAACCAGAAGGATGCCTGCTCAGCCGGGATGATGCCGAATACGGCCGTATCTCCTTCCCCCTCAGCTTCAACTGCACCAGACTGAAGCGGCACGGCCGTTGCCTCCACCAGAGCAATTTCTATTTCTACGGCCGTTGCTGTCAGTGTCGGCGTGGGCGTATTAGTGGGCACGGCCGTAAACGTCGCTGTCGGCGACGGGGTGTCTGTGGGGACGGCCGTTGCTGTGGCTGTAGCCGTTGGCGTAATCGTAGCCGTTGGCAACAACGTCGCTGTCACCGAGACAGTGGCCGTGGCCGTAATCTCCGTCGTAGCCGCAGCCGTAGCCGCCGGCGCCGCTACCTGCGGCGGCTGGGCCGTAGGCACAGGCCCTTCCGCTACACCCGCTTCCACCAAAAAGAGCGGCGGCCCGCCCATCAAACATTCCTCGTAACAGCGCGCCCCTTCCAAGCGAATCTCATAAACGCCATTCACCGGCGTCACCGGCGTTTCCGTCCCCGTTACCGGGTCTATCAAAATGCCGGACTCCGACAGCGCGGGCACGTTCAGCGTCACTGCCGCCGGGTTACGCGCCCACATAATGCGCGTCGTGCCCTGCGGCCGGGTAAAACTAAAAATGTAATGGTTGCCACTCTGCTCTCGCCGGATGGGATACGTAAATCCGGCCAGATATTTGATCGTATTCTGGTAGGCATAAAAAGCAGGGCGTTTACTGAAGTCATACGGCCGTATCAACCCCCACGACTCATCCCCCGGATTCATATTAATATCCACCAGCTTATACACCGCAATCCGTTCCGCCCCGGCGTAAAAGCCTAAAGCATACGCCTGCGGGATATACCACGCCTGCTGCTCCAAATCCACGTTAAACGCCTGCACCTCCACCGGCCATTCCGGGTCCAGATTCGGCCGGGCATTCGTCTCGTTAATCCACACCGGCTTCATAGGCGAGATGCCCAACTGCTGCTGCACGGCAAACCCGTTCCCCACAATGCTGGAAATTGTTTCCGGCCGAAAATAAATGTGATAAGTAATCACGTCAAAAAAATAATTATTCTGCGCTGCTTCCGGATCGTTCACCACCACTTGCAAAAAACGGCGCAAATAACCGGGATCGTGCCAGTGAGTCATCCCCCCAATGTGAATCTTGGCCTGCGGATCTGTCGCTTTCATCACCTGATAGGCCACCTTCACCATCTGATAATAATCCTCTACCGAACCGGCAAACTCATACCCGTACACGCCGGCAGCAATGTCCGGCTCATTCCAGACAATCCAGTTACGCACCCCCAACGGGCCGTAATATTGGGCTACCCGCCGCACGTAATTGGCCCACAAATTTCCCGGATCATCCACCGGCAGATAGAGGCCACGCGGCACACCGGAAGCAAACTCGCCATCCGTGGCCCAATTGGGCGTATTCTTGAGCAGACCTACCACCTGCCGCCCCTGGGCGTTGGCTTCGTTCAGCCACTCTTCCCGCACGTGCAATGTATTCCAATCATTGGGGCCGTTAGGCTGAATTTCGTTCCAGTAAAAGAGGATGCGTTCCCAGCCCACGCCCAGTTCGGCCGCTTCATTGGCCGCCCAAAAGGACTCAATTGCGCCAAAACGCGGGTCGCGGGCAGATTGAGTTGATGGCAACTGCACCTCTGAGGCGATAACAGGTTGGCTTCCCCGCCATACGGCCGCACCCGCCCCCGCAAACAACAAAACCAATAACAATTTAGTCCAGACTCGTCTCATACACACTCCCTCGCATTATTTGTTATTCATTGTTTCTCAAATTCGCTGTACTCTCCCCGTGCCAGCGATTATAATACCTGCCAGACAGAAAAGGTAATCAGCCAGAAAATGTTAAGCATCCACTGATGACTTTACCGAAAAAACCGCAGGGGATGCGGAGACCGCAGAGAATTACCAGAGAAAAATCCAGATAATCCTTCGGCAAGCTCAGGACAGGCCCGCATAATCTGCGGCTTTTTTTTGGAAGACTCACGGATTGCCAAATTATCCGTGTAAATCCACTCGATCCGTGTAATCCGTGGTTCTCCACTTCCATAAAACAACAAATAGGCTAAAATAAATGTTGAGGAGTATGCTGATATGACATTAGAGATACCCGTTAAAAAACAAAACAAACAACTGTCCGAGTTGATCACTCAGCTTAAACAAGAAGAAGAAATCATCCTGACTCAGGATGGCAAACCTGTAGCCCGCTTGGTATCCATTTACCGCAAACCAGTAAAGCGGGTTCCCGGCAGCGCTAAAGGTCAAATTACCATTATGCCAGGCTTTGATGATCCATTGCCGGAAGAAATTTTATCCGCTTGACCGCATTCTGATCGCCCAAAGCCAAATGGAACAGTTGCTCATCTTGACCATTAACCGGCAAATAAGCCGTTACGCTGTGGAAACAATCTGGTAAACAACTCGGCAATGAGCGAAATCAAACTGCGCCCCGCCCAGGCAGAAATTCTCAAGTACCAGCACGGCCGTATGGCCATCAGCGCCGTGCCGGGGAGCGGGAAGACGTTTACCCTCTCCCTCCTCGCCGCGCAACTGATTCGGGACGGCCGTATCCAGCCCGACAACCAGCAAATCCTCATCGTCACCTACCTCAACAGCAGCGTAGACACCTTCCGCGCCCGCATCCGCCAGCGGCTCATGGAAATGGAACTGCCTGACCAGGGGTACGACGTGCGCACCCTGCACAGCTTGGCCCTGGAAATCGTGCGCGCCGCCAGCGGCGGCCTCGGCCCCGACGCCGAACTGACCGTCACCGACGATGGTCAATCCAGCCATTTTCTCGCTCTGGCTGCCGACCAATGGATCGAACAGTACCCCGACGTCTGGAGCCAATTCCTGCCCGACGACAGCCCCCAAACCCAGGCCAGATGGCGCGACCTGACCCAAAAAACCGCCAAAGCGTTCATCCGCACCGCCAAGAATGAACGCTACACACCGGAGCAAATAAAAGAGAGATTGGAGATTGGGGACTGGAGATTACCCGACGACAATAATCTCCAATCTCCAATCTCCCAATCTCCCCTCCTCTTCATGCTCGCCGGCATCTACGGCCGTTACCAAACCATCCTCGACCGGCAAGGCGTCCTCGACTTCGACGACCTCATCTGGCAGGCCGCCAGCCTGCTGGAAAACCGCGCCGGGCTGGCCGAAGAGTTGCGCACCCGCTGGCCCTACGTCCTGGAAGACGAAGCCCAGGACAGCGTCCCCTTGCAGGAAATTTTGCTGGAGCAGCTCACCGGGCTGGACGGCAACTGGGTGCGCGTCGGCGACCCCAACCAAGCCATCACCTCTACCTTCACCGCCGCCCACCCCCGCTTCTTCAACGCCTTCATTGACCGCCCCGACGTCCTCTCCTTGCCCCTGCCCAA
>JALUPA010000246.1:1009-4852 GCA_027054335.1 Ardenticatenaceae bacterium | reverse complement strand
GAGCGATGTAAGGGATGCCGTGCGCTTCGGCGATAGCGGTCAGGTCTTTGCGGATTTCCGTCTTGCCGGGGGAGATGCTTCCCACCGGGCTGGTGGTGGTATGCGCTCCCAACGGCGTGGCGCTGGATCGCTGCACGCCGGTATTCATGTAAGCGCCATTGTCGTAGCAGACGTAGACCAAATCGTGACCCCGTTCCAGCGTCCCTGACAGGCTTTGCAAGCCGATGTCATAAGTTCCCCCATCACCGCCAAAAGCGACAAATTTGATTTCACGCTCTGGAATTTCGCCTCGTTTACGCAGGGCACGGTAAGCGGTTTCGATACCGCTGAGGGTAGCGGCTGCATTGGCGAAAGCATTATGAATCCAGGAAACATTCCAGGACGAGTGGGGATAGATGCCGGTGCAGACTTCCAGGCAGCCGGTGGCGTTGGCTACCACCACTGGATGTTCGGTGGACATGATAACCTGGCGCACGACGATGCTGGCGGCGCAGCCGGCGCACAGACTGTGCCCCCCGGCCAGTGGCTCGGCTTGATTGGCGGAAAAAAGTAGTTGTTCGTTGGGCATTTTGTTATCTCCTTTAAGTTCTCCCTCGTTCCACGCTCCGCGTGGAATATATTTATGGGACGCTCTGCGTCCCTATGGCGTATCCGCACCCCTGCCGCAGAACGCAGAGCATTGGCAAGCATTCCCACGCAGAGCGTGGGAACGAGACCGGGAAACCTACAACGGCCGTACTTCCTGCCACGTTGGCGGCGGTTCGCCACGCAACCCCACCAGTTTGATGGTCGGGACAGTGGTTTCCCCGGCGGCCAGCGCCGCCAATTCAGCGAAAATGGCGCGGATGTCGGCGTTGTGTAACTCTCGGCCGCCCAGGCCGTAGATACGGTTGATAACCGGCGGGGCGCTTTGGCGGTACTCATACAAGGCGGAGCGAATTTCCTGGAACATGGGCGCGCCGGCCGCGCCGGGCGCATACGAACGATCCATAACGGCCACAGCCTGCAAGCCCAATAATCGCTGCACGATCTGTTCTTCCGGGAAGGGGCGGGCGGCGCGGATACGCAGTGCGCCTACCTTTTGGCCGTCGGCCCGCAGCTCATCCACGATACCTTTGATCCGGCCTGACGCTGAACCGAGAATGACGACGGCCGTCTCCGCATCATCCATCCGGTAAGCGTCCAGCAAGCCGTAAAAACGGCCGAACTGCTCGCCAAATTCCGCCCCCACCTCCTCGATGACCTGGCGCGCCCTTTCCATGCCGGCTTGCTGGCGCATTTTATGTTCCATGTAGTAAGCGGGCGGGTCGCTCAAACCGTGACTCACCGGCCGATCCGGGTCGAGCAGGGTGTATTCAGCCTGGTACGGCCCGACAAACGCCTGCACCGCCGCATCATCTTCCATTATGATATTTTCGCTGGTGTGCGTCAGCAAAAATCCATCCAGGCAGACCATGACCGGCAGCCGCACCTGGGCAGCTTCGCCAATGCGGAACGCCTGAATGATGCTGTCGTAAGCCTCCTGCACGCTTTCGCTGTACAACGTAATCCAACCGGCGTCCCGCGCCCCCATTGATTCGCCGTGATCGGCGAAACCGTTAATCGGTGCGCTCAAGGCGCGGTTGCCCACGGCCAGGACAATGGGCAGGTGAGAGCCGGAAGCGATGTAAAGCACTTCCCACATAAAGGCCAGCCCGTTGGCAGCCGTGGCGCTGGCTACCCGCGCCCCGGCCGACGCCGCGCCCACGGCCGCGCTCATGGCGCTGTGTTCGCTTTCCACGGCAATCAATTCACAGGCCATACGGCCGTTAGCGATAAATTCGGCCACCGCTTCCATAATTTTGGTGGAGGGCGTAATGGGATAACCGGGATAAACGTGCGGGTCAACCTGCCGCAGGGCGTGGGCCACAGCCATATTTCCGCTGAGGATAACCTGTTTTTGGGCGGGTAACTTTTGCATAGTGTCTGTTTCAATTGTCATTTTAATTTCCCTCACGTAAATTTCCGTTCTTCAAGCATCACGATGGCATTGACCATGGGCGGGCACTCCTGGGCGCAGATGCCGCAGCCTTTGCAATGATCGTAATTGATGCTGGCAACTTTGCCGTTTTCCAGAATAAAACAGTTGTCGGGGCAGGAAATCCAACAGTGCAAACATTGCACGCAGAGCGTTAGATCGAGCAAAGGGCGGTCGCCGCCGCCGCGCCAGAAACCGGTGGAGCGGCGGTCGGTAGCGCCGGCGTCTTCGGACACCCCACCGGGGGGCAGTTCCTGCCAATCGGGTAATTTTCCGCTTGCATCCGGGGCCAGACTACTCATAGATCACCTCTTCATAAGCGCGGCGGATGGCGTTCAGGTTGCCTGCAACCACCCGGGGCGAGAATTTTTTACTGAATGATTCTTCCACTTCGGCCAACAACGTGTCCAGGCTGATCAGGTCGGTGACGCGGGCCACAGCGCCGAGCATGGGCGTGTTGGGTTTTTGCATATCGAAACAATCAACGGCAATTTGGGTGGCGTCAATACAGGCTATTTTTTGCCCGCTCAAGGTCAACAGTTGGCGCACTTCGGCCAGGGAGCGGGTGGTGTTAGCCAGGATGACGCCGTCCGGGGCGACGTTGGCGTCTACCGGAACCACGCCCAAAAGGGAAGGGTCTACGACGATGACCACATTGGCCTCTTCCACCACGCCGTGAATGCGGATGGGGTGGGCGCTGATGCGGTTAAAGGCGCGCAGCGGTGCGCCCATGCGCTCCGGGCCAAATTCAGGAAAAGCCTGCACGTGTTTGCCTTCGCGCAGAGCCGCGGCGGCCAACGTTTCGGCAGCGGTGACAGCGCCTTGTCCGGCGCGGGAATGCCAGCGTATTTCGTCCATTTTACCTCCCTTCCATGACGGTGATACAAAAATCGGGACAGACATCTTCGCACTGGCGACAGCCGGTGCAGAGCGTAGGGTTGTACACGACGGCGACGACGCCTTCGATACGGCCGTTATCCACCACCGTTTTGAGTACGGATTGGGGGCAGGCGTGGATGCAAAGCGTGCAGCCGGTGCAAATCTCCCGGTCAATGATGACCGGGAGATGGTCGTTGTTGTGATACGGCCGTAACATCCGGCCGTCAATCAATGTGTCTGCCATCATAAATTTTCTCCTGAATGTAGGGCGATTTGGTAAATCGCCCCCGATTTGCAAAATCGGGCTACAAAAGATGCCGGGCAATAATCAACTGCTGAATCTGCGCCGTACCTTCATAAATTTGCAGGATTTTGGCATCCCGCATCCATTTTTCTACCGGGTAATCGCGCATAAAACCATACCCGCCCAACACCTGCACCGCATCCGTCGTCACCCGCATAGCCACATCTCCGGCAAACAGCTTGGCCATACTGGCTTCTTTGGTGCAGGGTTTTTCCTGATCAGCCAGGCGGGCAGCGTGCCAGGTAAGCAGGCGGGCGGCGTCAATCTGCGTGGCCATGTCAGCCAACATAAAAGCCACTGCCTGATGCTGCATGATCGGCTTGCCAAACTGTACCCGCTCCCGGGCATACTGCAAGGCATATTCATACGCGGCGCGGGCCAGCCCCACCCCCGCGGCGGCGATGTGCGTCCGGGTAATGTCGAACGTCTTCATGGCAATTTTGAACCCCTCGCCTTCCTCACCCAGCCGGTTGGCGGCCGGCAGGCGCAACTCCTCAAAGGCGATGGTAGCCGTCGGCGCGGCGCGGATGCCCATCTTCTTTTCTTTTTTGCCGATAACCAGGCCGGGCGTATCTTTCTCTACGATGAAGGCGGTGATCCCCCGGTGTCCCCGGCTGACGTCTACGGTGGCAAAGACGACGAA
>JALUPA010000246.1:0-999 GCA_027054335.1 Ardenticatenaceae bacterium | reverse complement strand
ATGTAATAGTTCCCGTCCCGCCACGCTTCTGTCGCCAAACCGGCTGCATCTGACCCGGCCGACGGTTCGGTGAGGGCAAATGCGCCGAGGGCCGGTTTGCGGTCATAGCTGAACTCGGACAGGTATTTGAATTTCTGGTCATCCGTGCCCGCCAGCAGGATGGGCATGGCGGCCAACGCCGTCGCGCCGAGGATGGAGCGCACGGCCGTACAGCCCCAGGCCAGCTCCTCATTGACCAGCGCCTGGGTTACTTTGTCGGTAATGTCGCCGCCGCCGTACCGCTTGGGCAGATAATAGGAGAAGAAACCGGCTGCTGCCGCTTTTTCGATGACCTCCCAGGGTACCTCTTCCCGCTCATCATACTCGGCGGCAACAGGCCGGATTTCCTTCTCGGCAAACCGGCGGGCCATATCCCGCATTTCACGTTGTTCGTCAGTTAGTTCAAAATCAATCATAGTTTTTCGTTCCTCGTTCCCACGCTCCGCGTGGGAATGCCCGCCGGAACGCTCTGCGTTCCATTGGACGCGGAGCGTCTAATAGCTCATTCCACGCGGAGCGTGGAACGAGACGAATCCTGCGCCAGCCGTTCTTCTACGTAAGCCAACAGGCCGCCCCGGTTAATGATGCGCTGCAGGAAGTCGGGGAAGGGCTGGGCGTGGTAAGTTTCGTCCCGCGTCAGGTTACGGATGATCCCGGCGGCCGGTTCCACGTGGATGAGGTCGCCTTCACGGATGCGGTCTGCCGCTTCCGGGCATTCCAAAATGGGCAGGCCAATATTGATGGCGTTGCGGAAGAAGATGCGGGCGAAGGATTTGGCGATAACGGCCGATACCCCCGCCGCCTTGATAGACAATGGCGCGACTTCCCGCGACGAGCCGCAGCCAAAGTTGGTGTCGGCTACAATCAGGTCGCCGCGCGTCATCTTCTTGACGAACTCCGGGTCGGCGTCTTCCATGCAGTAGAGGGCCAGTTCCTGCGGGTCGGCCGTATTGCAGCGGC
>JALUPA010000245.1 GCA_027054335.1 Ardenticatenaceae bacterium | reverse complement strand
CGATGTCATAACTCCCGGTGTTATTCTGCCTGTGGCCCGTGTAGCCGCGGTCCGTGATGTCCGGGTTGGTCGTTGGCTGCAAACGGTAAGCGCCGAAAGGCCTGAACAAGGCCAGGCTGCCGGAAACATAGTCCCCCACATTGTCGCTCATGGCCACGATGCTGCCAAGGTGGTCTCTATAAACGTAGAACAGGCCTGTGTTCGGCGCATCGGGGATGACCTGGCCGTTGCCGTCCAGCGCCGTGACCCGCACGGCGATGAACAACTCCCCCATCTTGTACGTCACCCGTTGGATGCGCGCCACGTTGCTGGTAGGGTAAAGTTAATTTTCGCCAGACTCCAGTTATTTTGGACTTTTGACATGGTGAACCAAACTCAATAAAGGTTGAGTCGCTTCAAGTACGTTTATAACTGAATAATCGAGCCAAATTCGCCGATTTCATGGCGGTTTTGCTACTTGCTGACTCTTAACAACCACTTTTTGGCGTGGTCGCGGCGGTAATTTCATTCCTTTGGGGCGACCCGGTGAAATAAATCGAGGTTTGGGTGGTTTCGCCGGTGTCCCAATCTGGCGAATAATTCGACCAAAATCACGCTGAACCAATGTTGGTGACATCAGTCGATTTTTCATTGCCGGTAAATTCCGTTCCCATGGCCGGGGCAAGCAACGGGCAACGTGGCGAGCCAGCCACAACTGCACGTAGGCCAGATGCCCCAGTTGCCACCATGTCTCCTCACGGACATCCTCCGGTGTTTGGAAACTATCCAGCAGCATTTTCTGTTTGCCAAAACGGAAGAAGTGTTCCAGGTCGTATCGTTGCCCATACGCTTCGTAGATTGCCTGGGCACTCAACTGATGACGATTCTCGCCAATCGCCAGTAACCACAACGGCCGTTTACAAACGAGATTGCCATCCTTATCATAGCGAACAACCTGCACCAGGGTAAATGGATAGCGGTACATGGGTATCCGGTACGGCTTGTTCTTGCCAGGCATCAACATGTTGTGCCACGCCCGGATTTCCACACGATACAGTTTGCCGCGGCGACTTCGTTCCCACAACGTGACTACCTCATCTGGCTCGTGCCAGGTGTCCGGTTCTTGCAACGCGAAGCGTGCACCATAATGTTGTGGGCGTCCGGCCCCTGACTGCGGTTCGTTCGGGTCGGGCACAAATTGCCGGTAGAGAACCCGTGTCCCGCGCAGCCGGGTGATGCTGACCAGCTTCGGATGCTGCCGTTTGCTGTACAGACAGGCTGGCTTGCTGTAACTGCTATCAGCCACATCGACACAGAAACTATCGCCAAATGGAAGTGCCGGGTCGGCCAGCAGCGCATTGACTTGTTCGCTGCCGACCAACTCCTTATC
>JALUPA010000244.1 GCA_027054335.1 Ardenticatenaceae bacterium | reverse complement strand
TCCTTACCAATGAACCAGATACCTCGTTCCTGGGCCACATCCAATGGCGAGCCGGAGTCTGTCTGCTGCGTGAGTACGTCCACGTCGTATTGGGTGATCAGCGTTTCCGCAATGTCCCGCTCTTCTGTGGGCAAATACCAGTCACCGACATATTTCACGTAAATATTAACGTCCTTATCCAGCAATTCGGCGGCATCCTGCACGCCCAGAATAAAGCCGTTCTGCCGCCGGATGACCTGCACGGAAGGGAAGGCGGAAACAATGCCGATGTTGCCTGTTTCTGTCAAGGCCGCGGCGATGAGTCCTTCCAGATAAAGCGCCTGGTATTGGCGGGGGAACAGTCGGATGAAATTCCGTTTGGTGGACAGATCGCTGGCGATGATGGAACCAAAGTAAACGTCAGGGTATTTGTCAGCGATTTCTATCAGGGGCATACCCATGAACTCGGCATTGCCGATGACAATATCTGCTCCGTCAGAGACCAATTCTTCAGCGTAGGGCACGGCCAGGTCGGGGCCAACTTCTTCTCTGAAGACGTATTCCACATTGGGGTACTTCTCGGCCAATCTTTTACCGGCGCGGTCGTGAGCGCCAGACCAGGTTGTGCCTTCGATGACGCTGAAATGTTCGATGGCCAGGGTGATGGTTTCATCTGCCGCAGCCGCATCCTCTTTCGGAGCCGCCTCTTCCTCCGCAGCAGCTTCTTCTCCAGCCGGAGCTTCTTCTGCAGGGGCTTCGGCAGTTTGCGTCTGGCCGCAGGCGGCCGTTCCCAAAACCACTGCCAGCATGACCAGGAGCAGAACAAACAACCTGACTATACCTTTATTTTCCGGGACAAATTTGCTTTTCATCTCTATCCTCCTCTATTTTTGAATATGACCTGATAAAAATGGGTTGATTAAAAAATCCGCAGACTGCGCCGGGAGCGGCGCGGCCGTAGATTAGGCGGATTAGCGCAGATTAACTCTGCATGAGCGTGGCGTTATTCTAAAGGAGTGTTTGTTGTGCGTCAACTTAAACAATGTTTGGGGGGGAATCTCTAAAAAGACAAACTGACCGTTTACATCTTGGATACAGGGCTTATTCTAGCCAGGACGTGGCTCGTTATCCATGTGATGGCTTACATTGCGTATTTTTGCCGGGGAAATCCTGCTGGCAGCCCACCGAAAAGACCCGGTTTCCCGTCCCATTTCACACTGCTCACTCGACTACAGATACAGAGGTTGGGTTCGATTAAAGAACACTGGCGTTTTTTGATTTTCCCAGTGTAAGGCGATTTGGCAAATCGCCCTACGGACACCGAAGGAATTCTAAATTCGCTAGAATCCAGTTATTTACTATTCTTCCACAGCGTAAATTACCGCGTACTCATCCCGGTACACTTCTGTGAGGAGGGGGTCGGCCTCGGCATCCTTCATAAAGGCTTCGTGCTTCAGGTCGGAGAAGACGTAGTCGCCGCCAAAACGGTCGCGGATGATGACGCCGGGGTCGTCCACTTTGCCGCGGGTGATTTGCTTCCACTCCTCAAACAGGTCGGCGTCGTACAGTTCCATGAAGGTGGGGTCGAGACCGGCCGTATACACAGCGTCGGTGTTGTAGAAGAAGAGGCGGGTGAAATCGTCCCAATCGGTCTGGAAGATGTTGGCGCCGGGGGCGTTGTCGTGCAGCCAGATGGCCGCCTGGGCGTAGCGGCCGGCGGGGCGGCTGCGGGACATCAGGTCACGGCCGTCACGCACGCTGACAAACAGAGGATAAGCCAAAAGCAGGAGCATAGCCGCAGGGAGAGCGTAAGAAAGATACGGCCGTATCCCGGCCAACTTCCCCCGCCAATCCCGCAGCAGAGGAGCCGCAGCAAAAGCCAAAAAGAGCAGAGCAAACGGCGGAAAATACTCCACAAAACGGCGCGATTGGAACAGCATGTAGCCAAAAACAACCACCAATCCCAAAGCCGTCAGAGACGCCTTGTCAATCCGGTCTTCGCGCCAGCCCAACGCCAACGCCCCCACCAGAACGGCCAGCAAAGCCACACCGGAATTTTCCACCAGCGTCCAGGTGCGGTACGGGTTCCACTCATTACCTACTTTAGTGCTGGATTCCCCGATCTTGGGGGCCAGGTGACCCAAAATAAACTGGATATTTTGGGGAAAGTACGGATTGATGAACAGCCCCAGGCCAATCCCCACAGTCGGGTATACAACTGCCTGCCAGACAATACGCCGTTCCAGAAGAAAAACGGCCGCCGCATACACCACCGCCAGCACCACCAGCAGAGGAAAAGCATTGTAGAACCAGACGTAGAGAAAGCCGAGAACCACCAGCCATTTATACCGCTCTGTCAGGAGTAAATGCAGGCCCACCGCCAATAGCAGCAGCGAGGCAGATTGGGCGCGGGGCATACTCATCCGGTACAAAAATGCTTCAGAGGAGGCAAACAGAGCGATGGCCCAAATGGCGGCGTAGGGAACCTTCTGCCCCCGCAGCAACCACCAAATCGCCAGAAAAGCCAGCGAAGGCATGATGATGCTGGCAATTTTTGCCCCCTGGGTCAGGGCCAGCCCGCCGTCTACGGCCGGATCGGTCGTGGCAAAAAAGGCCAGGAAGGCGTGATACAGCATGTGATGGTCATAGAAGGCAGTCTCGTTGAGAATGGTCAGGGGCAGATAGGGGAAATCCACCTTGAGGCCCTCGTTGCGGATGAGGTAGCCCATTTTCATGTGGTAGTAACCGTCGTTACCGGCCAATGACGGCGTACCGTACTGGACGATGGCAAATCCGGCGACAAAAATGGCAAAGAGGATAACGGCCGTAACCGCTGTTTTCACCCGGCTTTGGCTGGCGGGCACGGCCATACCGCCATCTGTTTCAGCCAGTTTAGGCAGTATTCTTTTAGCCGTTGTCGTTATCATCGTCATTCCCATTATCGTTGTCATTGTCATGCCCATTATCGTTGTCGTTATCGTTACCGTTACTGTTGTCGTTACCGTTGCTATTATCGTTACTGTTGCTGTTGCTGTTGCCGTTACTATTATCGTTGCTGTTGTCGTTACTATTATCGTTACTGTTGCTGTTGTCGTTTACATTATTATCACTGCTGTTATCGTTGCCATTGTCATTATTGGCGTTCTCATCATCGTTGTGATTATCATCATTGGTGTTACCGTTATCGTCGTTGTGATTGTCGTTATCATTGCCTGGCGGAGAAGGGTGGGTAGCCGTTGGCGGCAACGTAGGCGTATGGGTTGGCGTTTGTGTCGGCGCAGCCGTTTTTGTGGGCGTCGGCGTCTCTGTAGGCGTCGCCGTTAACGTCGGTGTAGACGTGGCTGTAGGCGTTGCCGTGGGTGTGGGGGTGCGGCTGGGCGTCGTTGTGGCAGTAAGTGTGGGGGCAGGCGTGGGAGTTTCATCAGTGTCTACGGGCGGAACAGGTTCCGGCGGCTGATTGCCAGTTAACACAATGATGCGGCTGGCTGTGAGATTACCGTCACGGGTACGACCGACCACCCGGGCCAATTCACCAACCTGCGGATAGCCTTCTACGGCCGTTTCCCCAGTAATGTCCACCCGAAGGGAAGCCACCAGCCAATAA
Organism: Ardenticatenaceae bacterium; assembly: GCA_027054335.1. Taxonomy (GTDB): domain Bacteria; phylum Chloroflexota; class Anaerolineae; order Promineifilales; family Promineifilaceae; genus JAJRTP01. Next base: position 10,182 of record JALUPA010000244.1, on the reverse strand, counting down.
TCATCGGCAAGTTGTGCAATAACGCCGTCAAACGTCACGTCAGCGTTCCGGCCGGCCAGCAGCAACATTTCCACTTCCCGAATACGCTCCTGCCGGAACTGTTCAATCAAGGCCATGCGTTCTTCCGGCGAACTGGCCCGCGACAAACGCGCCTGTTCTACGAACAGCTTGGTGTTATACAAAGCGCCGCCAGGCAGGGCTGTGGCCGAAGCGGAAACAAAGGCCACGCCGAAAAAGATGAGGAAAGCGGCCAGCGCCAGTGTGGGAGCCAGCGCCTTGCGCAGCCAGAACCACCAGGGGCGGGAAACCGGCGCGGCAACCGCGGCTGCCGCGCCAACCAAAAAGGCTTTACGGGAGGCCGCTTTGGCGGCCACCGGCGGGTTAGGCGCCAATACAGAAAGTTGTACGGCCGTATTGAGAAACGGCCGTAACCCTTCCGCTTCCTCCGGGAAACGAGCCAATATATCATCTGCCGACATGCCTTGTTCCAGCATGTCCAAAGCTGCCATGAGGGTTTGGTCTGATACGTTCATTGTGATGCCCCCATCTCCGATTGCGTCATTGTGCGCGTCAGGGCGGCAACTGCCCGCACCTGCAACATTTTTACCGATCCTTCGCTCTTATCCATCGTTGCTGCTACTTCCCGAATCGGCATACCATAGCCAAATCGTAAGGCTAATACCTGCTGTTGATCCTCTGTCAGATGCTGTATCGCCTGATGTAACTGCTCCGACGCCAGCGCCGTATCCAAATGCTGTTCCGGCCCCGGCCCCTCATGGGGTGTGGCTTCATCCAATTCTGTTAAATTAGCCCGGCGTTTTTTGCGGTAATACTCTTTCACCACATTGGACGCCACGCCATAAAGCCAGCCGCGAATGGTATTCTGTGGCGCGTGCTTGTCTTGCAGCGCATTCAACAAACGCAAAAATACGTCGCTGGTCAGGTCTTCCGCCATATGCGGATCATCTACCCGGAAGGCTATGTACCTGTAAATTGAATCGTAATAGGTTTCATGAATCTGGGCTAACGCCTCTTGATCCATGGCTCTGGCCCGGTTGAGAAGGGTGTACTCGTCTACCACGTCCTGAAATTTCTCCTGTTTGAGAACTGAATCTGCCGGACAGCCTGCCTGCCGCACATTTTGTTTATTATAGACTAACTGTGTCACAAGCTGCTACCTGGTACATTACAAATTTCAGATTAACGTCGATTCTCTTTGCCAGACCTGCCAGTTAGTAAGCTGCGTCAACCTGACTGGTTGACGCAACATCTACTGAACTATTATCAAATTATTAAAAATGGCTCCCCGCCCTGATAACAACCTGACGGTGATTAACTAATCGTCATCATTTTTGTTGTCATTATCGCCGTGGTCATTGCCGTTGTCGTCGTCCCCGGAATCATTGTCGTTGCCATTGTCGTGATCATCCCCGGAATCGTCATCATTGTCATTATGACCTGAGTCGTCGTTGGTATTACCACTGTCATCGTCATTGTCGTTCTGGTCATCATTACTGTTGTTCTGGTCGTCATTGCTGTTACTGTGGTCATCAGCCTCATTGCTGTTGCTGCTGTCATCATTGGTGTTGCTGCTGTCATCGTTGCTGTTGCCGCTGTCGCTGGCGTCATTGGTGTTGCTGTGGTCGTCACCCTCGTTGCTGTTACCCTCGTTGCTGTTGACGTCATCACCGACGTTGCTGTTGTCATTGTCGTCATTGTCACAGTCGTTGGCGTTGTCGTCATCTTTGTTGGCATTGTGGTCGTCGTCAGCGTTCATGTTGTTGTTGTCGTTGTTCATGTTGTCATTGTCATCATTCATATTGTCATTGTCATTATGATCGCCGTCGCTATCACAATCGCCATAGTTGGCATTATCGTTGGCGTCATTCATGTTGCCGGCGTCATCGTCTTCGTTGGTGTTGGCGTCATTCATATTGTCGACGTCATCGTCTTCGTTGGTGTTGGCGTCATTCATATTGTCGACGTCATCGTCTTCGTTGGCGTTGGCGTCGTCAGCATTCATGTTGGCGGCGTCATCATCCATGTTAGCGTTGGCGGCGTCAGCGTTCATGTTGTCAGCATCGTCATCCATGTTGGTATTGGCGGCGTCTGTGTCCATGCTGGCAGCGTCAGCCTCCATGCTGGCAGCGTCTGCGTCCATGCTGGCGTTGCCGTCTTCGTCGTTCATAGCAACGTCACTGTCATCACCCGCGGTGACGCTGCCTTGTGCGGCGCTGTCATCTTTGCTGTCGTCATCCTGGGTAACAGCGGCAGCATCCTGTCCGGTGGATACGGCCGTTTCTGCCGCAGCCGTACAAGCCCCCAACAACAAAACGGCTATCATAGCCAATAACAATAAACTAAAGCGATTACGGATTGAAATTTTCATTTGAACTCTCCTTTATTTGAAACTACACTTATCAATAAAAAATTTTGTTGCCTTAATGTGATAAACCAGTGATTGGCCTTACCCCATATCATGCGTTCTTGCTACCATAGTGAACCTGGACGCCCAAAAGTAACGGGTGTAACAATGAATACTGCAACAAATTCAGTACAAGTTGGGGAGAAAGCAAAGACGGCTGTGGGACAAGTTGCCCCGAAACACCGTTACAGTTTGGCTCAAATCCGGTATCATTACGGGCAATCACTGGAAACGATTCAAGAATATATGAAGGCTGGAGATAAATAACCTTGTCACAAGAACCCAAAACGCCACCTAAACCAAAATCGGCGCACAGTATGAATAAACGGGAACTGCGAGCCAGTTTGTATTTACCCATTGTCATTATTTTAGGCATTTGGGTGATGGGACTGCTGTTCTACGTAGTGACGCCGGGAGATTTTAATACGGCCGTAGGTATTGCCGTCAGCGCCGCACTCTTCCTGTATTTAGTGTATTGGACACGTGACGCCCAGCCGCGCACCCGCCTTACAGCCATCCTGCTGGCTGTACCGGCGCTGGTAGGGATAACGATGGGGATGGTATACGGCCGTGCCAGCTACACTATCGGCGGCGTCAGCCTCACCGTCTTGCTGCTCATCGTCTACCGCGCCCTCAACACTCCCATTTCCTATCGCTTTGCCTACCGCCACTTCCAAAACGGCAACAACGAGGAAGCGTTGCATCTGATTAACCGGGCCATCAGCACCCGGCCCAACTACTGGGAATCCTACCAGCTAAAAGCCCTCATCTACCTTTCCCAGATGGATTTTGCCCGGGCCGCCGAAAGCGCCCGGGATGGACTGGCCGTTAAGCCAGACGCCGCCTCTCTGCACAACACATTGGGGCAAATTTATCTGGCCCAAACCCATTTTGCCGCCGCCCGCGACCAATTTCTCCATACCGTAGAAGCAGACCCGGATAACGCCATCGCCTGGTACTTTCTGGGCTTGAGCCAGTACCGGCTGGAAGATTACCGGGACAGCGCCGAAGCGTTAACCGTCGCCATCAAAAATACCCTGCGCTACGTGGATTTTGAACTGCTGGCCCATTACTACTTGTGGCGCAACCTGCAAGCCCTGGAAATGACCAAAGAAGCCGCCCAGGTGCGAGAAAAATTAACCGAATTTGCTGACGGTCTGCCCATCCTGCAAGCGCAATTGGCCGAACAGACTGACTATCCTCATGCAGAAATGATGCAGGCTGATTTAGAGGATATTGAAGAGAACGTGATGCCTGACGGGTAATACATCTTCACGTTTTTGGGCATCACGTCTCACACAACCATACCCACTAATATAAAAGGAAGACCATATCTATGAAACTTTACATGATCCGGCATGGCGAAAGCTATGTGAACTTAAAAGATTGGGCCGGCGGCAACGTGGACGCCGGTCTGACGCCTTTGGGGCAGGCTCAGGCGGCAGCGCTGGGCGAATGGCTGCCCCAGCATATTCCCCACATTGACGTCCTGTACGCCTCGACTATGCAACGCGCTCAGGAAACAGCCGCCCCGGTGGCCCAGGCCTATAACATCCCCATTCTGCCGGATGACCGTCTGCGGGAAATTGGCAATAACAAACTGACCGGCGATCCCTGGCCCAGTGACGGACTGCCGGAATATGGTGACTTTTGGGGCAGTGAACGGCCGTTTGCCACCATTACCCCCACTCATCCCCAAGGCGAATCCCTGATGCACTTTCGCATCCGCGTGGGCCAATTTATCGAAGAAATAGTTAATAAACACCGGGGCAAAGTCGTGGTGGCCGTCTGTCATGGCGGGGTGATTGAACTGGCATTCGACCATATGTTCAACATTGGCCCCTGGCGGCGTTGTGAAGTGTGGAGCAAAAATACAGGCATCGCCTTCTTCGAGTACATAGAACACCCCCTACGCGAAGTTTGGCGACTCTATTACCACAGTCGGGTAGAACATCTGCAAAATCTGCCCCAAACAGACGGCCGTGGCCCGGAAATTGACAGCCGGGAAAACCTGGCAGCAAACAGTGAACAGTAATTTGATACAAAAATATGGCTGCGTTATACTCTAATCGTGTGCAACGTCACCCTGTCAAGCGTAAAAGGAGCGGAAAATGTCCAGAGTAATGCCTCTATCCAATATTGATGCAGCCTGGCTGCATATGGATGATCCTACCAATCTGATGATGGTCACTGGCATTTTGACCTTTGAGAACCGGGTAGATTTTGACAGCCTCAAAGCCATTCTGGAACACCGGCTGCTGGCTTTTGATCGCTTTCGGATGCGGGTGGTAGAACCCAAAGTTCCCTTCATGCCCACGTTTTGGGAAAAAGACCCTCTGTTTGACATCAACTCCCACCTCCATTTAGTGGGGTTGCCCGAACCGGCCGGACAAAAAGAACTGCAAGATATGGTCAGTGATTTGCTGAGTACGCCACTTGATCCGAGCAAGCCGCTGTGGCAAATCCACGTGGTGGATAACTATAAAGAAGGGGGCGCGCTCATTATCCGACTGCATCACAGTATTGCCGACGGCATGGCCCTCATCTTTGTCTTGCTTTCCCTGACGGATATGACGCCTGACGCCCCTATCCCTGACGGCGAACCAGTTTACAAACAAAGGGAAAGTCAACGCCCCCCTTTACTGAGCGGCGCTCTGAAAGCCGCCCTCAAAAAAGGCAAAAGCAACGTCAAAAAATTGAGGCGGGCTTCCAAACGACTTTTGGCCGAGTCGCTGGAAGTGCTGGTCAATCCGGCCCACGCTTTGGAGTTAACTTTTGACGGCAGCGACCACGTCTACGCCGCCGGCCGTCTGGTTTTGCGCGGTAATGATCCGCAAACTATCTTTAAGGGCGATTTGGGGGTAGCTAAACGGGCCGCTTGGTCACGGCCGTTGCCCCTCAAAGATATTAAAGCCATCAAAAAAGTGACTGGGGCTACCGTCAACGACATCCTGACCTCCGCCATGACGGGTGGTTTGCGCCGTTACATGCTGGCGCGAGGTGAAGAAGTGAGCGGGGTTAATTTTCGGGCGGCCATTCCCATCAACATGCGCTCACCGGAAGAGATGGGCACGCTGGGCAATAAGTTCGGCTTGCTTTTCCTGGATTTGCCCGTAGGTGTGGCCGATCCCCTGGAACGCCTGGTTGTCGTCCATGAACGAATGGACGCATTAAAACATTCCAAAGAAGGGGCAGTCGGTCTGGTCGTACTCAACGGCATGGGTATGACGCCGGTAGAAATTCAACGGAATCTGGTGGGGATGTTTGCGGCCAAGATTACGGCCGTAATGACCAACGTGCCCGGCCCGCCCATTCCCCTCTACCTGGCCGGCAACAAAATTGAAGACATCATGTTCTGGGTACCCCAATCCGGCCGTGTGGCCCTGGGCATCAGCATCCTGAGCTACGCCAACAAAGTGTACCTGGGCGTCGTCACCGACGAGGGCATCGTACCCGACCCGGAAACCATCATTGAAGGTTTTTATCAGGAATATGACGATTTGATGGAGTTGGTGGCGCTGACAGAGGGATGACAACGAATACTTCGACAAGCTCAGTACAAGTTTGAGGAATGAACGAATTAAAAAAGCCCGGCAAAATGCCGGGCTTTTTTAATGGAAATAGTATTGCAAATCACCGCTCACCTGGGGCTGGCGCAATTTGCGCAAGGCGCTTTTCTCGATTTGCCGGATACGCTCCCGCGACAGTTCAAACATCTGGCCGACTTCTTTTAAGGTGTGTGTTTCGTTACCGCGCAGCCCGTAACGCAGGCACAACACCTGCATTTCCCGCGGGCTGAGTAAATCCAGCAAATTGTCAATCCGCTCCCGCAGCATTTTGTCGGCCACAGCGTCTCCCGGACGCGCCGCCAGACTATCTTCCAAATAGCTGCCCAGTTCTGTATCTTCCGGCCCGGCGGGCTGCTCCAGCGACAATAAAGGCTGGGTGATCTCTTTAAGTAAGCGTACCCGCTCCAAGGTAAAACCGGTATGACGGGCCAATTCTTCGTTGGTAGGTTTACGGCCGTAACGTTGTTCCAGTTCTTGCTGGGCCAGATAAAGGTTGCGGATCAGGGTAGATTTGTTGGCGGGGATGCGAATGAGACGGCCGTGATTGGCAATAGCCCGGCTGACCGATTGGCGAATCCACCAGGTGGCATAGGTGCTGAACCGGTTGCCCATAGTGTAATCAAATTTTTCTACGGCCGTGAGCAAACCGATATTCCCTTCCTGCACCAGGTCCAGAAAATCAACCCCCTGCCCCCGGTACCGCTTAGCAATACTGATGACCAGGCGCACGTTAGACTGCACCAATTTGGCTCGCGCCGCCCGCGCCCGCTCCTTTACCTGCAGCCAATGCTGCTTTTCCGCTGCCGGTAAATCGGGATTTTTAAGCTGCTGCGTGGCTTCCCGCCCGGCTTCAATCAATTTAGCCAGTTCCACTTCTTCAGCGGCCGTCAATAAATCGTGGCCGCGATTTTCTTCCAAAAAAAGCATGAGAAAATCGTCAACCGAGGCTTCGGGCCGACTATTGTGGTTATCTCCAGAAAAATCCTCACGACTTTCAATGTACGGATTCACAAAATCACTCACTTTTCAAAGAACAATGGTAATTTGGTAACTGAGTAATTACCAATTATCAATTACCCGATACAATAATCTTATTTTTATCAAGTTTATTATAAAAAATAAGAAGATGCAAACAAATGTGCGGATTTTTAAGGGATCGTTTATGAGAGCGGGGGGAATAAGGACGCGAGGAGATGAGGAAGTGAGAGGAGGGGGGAGTCAGCGGAGGTAGCGGGGAGCGTTGGCCTGGGCCAGTTCTTTATCCAGGTGGAGTTTGAGGATTTCCAGATTGTCTAACGGCCGTTTCAAATTAAAGCTCTCAATCCGCTTGTTCAAATCAGCCACTCTGGCGATCCATTCCAGACAATAATCATCCCAGCTAATCGTCAGGCGGCCCTTGCCCTCGGCCGGGGCGGCGGCAAACTCCCGCTCATGCCAGGCCCACTGCCGTTTGATGTCTACGCGAAGCTGGCGAATGTCGTCCAGGATACCATTCCGCTGTAAAATCCAGGCCGGCGGCAGATCGTTCTCTTTGAGGAGCTTGTTCGCCAGCTCCATATCCTTCTCATACGGGTTCTTTTGCAAATTCAGCGGCTTGCCCTGCCCCGCCAGATCGGCAAACAACCCCCGCTCTCGCCCTTCCTGGATCAGTTCTTCAAGCAAATCCTGCCGCTCATGCCGCATCCGGTAATGATGCTCTGCCTGTTCAGCCGGACTGCCCACCGATTTTTCAGCTTTCTTTTTCATAGATTGCGTATTGCGTATTGCGTGAAAGTTTCATCTATACGCAATACGCAATATTCATTTGTGAAATATGGTACAATCACTATAGCAGAAACGGGTGTGGGTTTCAAGCGGGAACTTACGGCCGTCTTGCCTTCCCCCGGCAACCCCGTACAATATCTGTAGCCCGATTTGGTAAATCGGGCAGTGAGGAGAACGATATGTTTGACAAGATTCTGGTTCCCCTGGATGGCTCAAAATTGGCAGAACGCTCTCTGGCGCTGGCCGATTTGTTGGTCGGCGAGCGGCCGGCTGCCATCATCCTGCTGCGCGTGCCCGTGCTGAAAGGGTACCAATTGCTGGAAGAAGAAGAAGCCGGGCAACGCTGGGACCGCCAGGAGGCCCACACTTATCTGGATGAAATTATGGCCCGGCCACGCCACCCGGAACTGCTGATGGACAAACGGGTGATTGAAGGGGATGAAGCGGCCGTTATTGTGGACACGGCCGTCGAAGAAAACGTAGATTTGCTCATCATGTCCACGCACGGCCGTTCCGGGTTCGGCCGCTGGCTGTTGGGCAGTGTGGCCGAGCGGGTCTTGCGCACCGCCCCCTGCCCCATGCTGGTCGTGCGCTACGCTGACCCCATCCGCCGCCTTCTCATCCCCCTGGATGGCTCTCCACTGGCGGAAAAGGCCATCGCCCCCGGCCTGGAAACAGCGCGGCGGCTGGGCGCTCAAGTCACCCTGCTGCGCGTTGCCGGGGAGACGGGCGATGGCTATGTGAAGCCACAGGCAGCCTATGCTTATTTGCAGGCAGTGAAGGAGAAGGTTGGGGGGGATACGGCCGTAGACCTCATCGTCCCTACCGGCCCCGTCGCCCCCGCCATCATCGAATTCATCAACACGGCCAACATTGACCTGATTGCCATGACCACCCACGGTTTTACCGGCAGCGGCCGTTGGGTCTACGGCCAAATCACCGAAAAAGTCATGCGCGGCGCAGACGCCTCTCTCCTCGTCATCCGTCCCCCGACCGAAGAATTAAAGTAGCGTGACTCAATCTCATCTGATGAACGAAAAATTAGACATACGTCCCTTGCGGGAAAGCGACCCGGAAATTATTTCGGCCGCATTCACAAAAATTGGCTGGGACAAACCAATCGCCCAATATGAGCAATATCTGGAAGAACAAAGAATGGGGTCTCGCAGCGTATTGGTCGCCACCATCGCCGGCGAGTTTGCCGGATACGTCACGATTAACTGGCAATCATATTACGCCCCATTCCGCGCGGCCGGAATCCCGGAAATTCAGGATTTTAATGTGCTGCCCCATTTGCAAAAGCGCGGTATCGGCACGGCCTTGCTGTCTCACGCAGAAAAATTGGTTGCAGAGCGTTCCCTAATTGTGGGTATTGGCCGGTTACGGTAATGCGCAGCGTTTATACGTGAAAAGAGGCTATGTGCCTGACGGACGAGGTCTGACTTATGACGGCCGTGTCCTGAAACCCATGGAAAACACGGTCAACGATGACGACCTGGTGCTTTACTTTACCAAGAGCTTGGAACTTAATGGAACATGAGCCAGGCTAATTCCCCAGTAATTTCAATTGTATTCATCTGTCCAATCTGCGCTAACATGATTGACAACAACCCAGACCATCTATACTCTATTGTAAATGGGTGAAAAATTCTGGATACAAGATGATATGACCAGCAAAAACCTGGACAGGTTGTCTGCGTTTTTACAGTGCGAGATCGAGCGCCCATCATTGACGGCGCAAATCCCTGACAAAGCGCATATCTTTCACGGAGCCCATAACGATAACGACCTGACGCAGGCAAATCTCAAATTAGCCGCCAATACATTGCTCGGTATGATGCTGGGATATTGTAGAAGAAGCGCCGCTGATCATGGTGTTTGAATACAACGCAGATAAGGAAACTGTCGTAGATTTAGCCAGCGCATCCCACAAAAGAAAAGCGCGAACTGTCATTCAATCTTTCCGTGAGCAAAGTCAACGGGAATTGAAAACAAAAATCAACAAACTGGCAGCATCTCCGTAAATTATTTTCCGGTGGTGTCTCGGTCAGGGGGCCAGCCGCAGCCTCGATATATTGAGCTGTTATATGGTGACTGACAAATATGGGAACAATCATATGATTGCAGCAAAAACTTTAGACGGGCTAATTAGCCAACTGCATAACGGCCGTCCCGTTATTGCCGGAACTGGCATCACAGTGCGAGCTATAGCCATTATGTACAAACAAGGCTACAGTGCAGAAGAAATCACCAGCGAACTTCCCCTGACGCTGGCGCAGGTTTACGCCGCTTTGACATATTACCATCTCCATACTGCCGAAATAGAATCTGCCATTCGCGCCGATTCAGAAGAAGTCCTGCTTCAGACCTACAACCAAGCGTATTGTTTGCCGGAGAAAACGTGAAATCCTGCCGCCCCATCAT
>JALUPA010000243.1 GCA_027054335.1 Ardenticatenaceae bacterium | reverse complement strand
GGGTCGACTATGGACTTATAGATGAACCTCTCGTCCGCAACCACAGTAGTACCATTCACCTCCATGCTGCTGCCATAAAGGCCCTTCCATGTAGGGCCAGTACCCCTGGTACCGTCCACACTATGACACCCAAGACAGCCTGCCGCCTGTGCAAGTTTCATGCCCCGGCTGGCGTTCTCGTTCAACCCGGTTTCCTGTATCCCGGGGTATATCCCCTGCCTGAGCTTTTCAGGGTCGTTGCCAAGGCTTACCAGAAATGCTGCGAGGTCATTTATCTGTTTTTCAGATAGGTACGAGTATGTTGGCATAATTGATTCTGGCTTCAAAGAGCGGGGGTCGACGAGGTGCTTGATGTGCCACTCCATTGAAGGTATCCGCCTGCCGACCTGTGTAAGGTCAGGGGCGTTTCTTTGCGTACCCCATAAAGGTGGTTTCATATAATAAAAATCGCCAGGCTCTGAGATATCCTCCGGCTTTTCCCCCTCCCATCCGCCGGGTATATCCTGTGGCCTGACAAACATGGTGTGGCAGCCCCCCTGGAAGCAGCCCTCTGCTATGGCAACCTCATATCCTGCATAGGGCTCCCCGCCAAGGCCGCTTCCGGGTTCTGTGAAGACTTCCCCAGGCTCCCAGTTCCAGGCATCTTCTGTTGGCGCCCCGCCCCACCCCTGGACAAGTGGCGGTACCAGGTAGGTTCCAAGTGCGGTGAGGACAAAGAGCATCATTATCCCGCCCATTGCGTAGTATCCACGCCTCCTGACCGCCTTTGACCTTACAAATCGGTTAGAAAAATTCACCCACAAAACAAATGCAACCAGGCAAATCGCTGCAAACGCCGCAATAATCCAGTATGCCACTGGGGCATCGGCATATTCTGTCCAGTGCCTTGCATACTCACTTTTCGCATAGACGTTATAAGAGAGCAGCAGAAGGAACGTTGGCACAGATAGAAAAAGTGTCCCAAAAAACCTCATTTAACCACCTCCTCCGGCACTTCTTCAGACTCCCCTTCTATAAACGGGCTTCCGTTTCTTAGAGTCATAAATATATTGTAAGCAAACATCCACATCCCAAGCACAATGAAACCGCCCGCAATGGTGCGGGCCGCCCGGATTGCCTCCAGTGGCCCGACCATCTCATAAACCGTCATACCCTGCAGGTTGACACCATAGCCCATAACGATGCCGGAGATTGTAAATATCAGCCAGAATACAGGAATCCCAATAGCAAGCAGCCAGAAATGCCAGCTTGCCAGGGTCCTGCTCCATATCTGACGGCCGGTTACCCGCGGGATAATATAATAAACTGCTGAGATGGCATAGAGCGAGAACGCACCGAGTATGGCAATGTGCGCATGGGCTGGAACCCATTCGG
>JALUPA010000242.1 GCA_027054335.1 Ardenticatenaceae bacterium | reverse complement strand
GGCCGCCGCAGCGTATCACATGCCACGGCGGCCATTCTGGTGCCAGTCGGTCAGAGATCGCGTGCGTTATTGCGTTCGTTGCTTTCCTGAATATTTTTACCGCTATCCACGATGACCTTGTAGCCAGGGTTATCGTTCCAGCCATCTCTGGCGGTGCCGCAGTGGTAACAGGTATTTTCAAGGCCCACCTTCGCTACGCAGGTACTGGAATTCGGACGGCTGTAGGAAAAGGTCATCTGCTGGCCGGCAGCCAGCGACGATATGCTCCGTTGTGCAACCACAATGTTGCCACGGCGGAGTTCAATCGTGAACGAACCGGTCACATCCATTTGCGAAATATTCTTCACCCCCCAAGTGATATCATTTACGGTAATCGTCTGACGGCTGGCCAGCGGCATGGTGCCGGCAGGTTGCTGGCTCTGCGGCTGGGGTACTCCCTGGCAATAGTATGAATTTCCTTGTGGATACAGTGCCGTGTAGATGTTGCCCAGATTATCTTCGACATATCCTCCAATCACCTTATAGAGGTGGTTTATCACCCTGGCAGGCTCCAGGTCCGGCAATTTGCCACTGTTGAGAGTAGAGCCTCCCGGCATCTGAGCACTAGTGGTATTGGCCCGGCGGCTTGGCACAGGGCCAACCACCCAGGAAAACACGGCACCACGCTTTCCACCGATCATCAGCGCCCCACTGCCGCGGGTATCACGCGCCACATTGCGCGGCACGCGGACAGCAAGCTGGATACCGCACTTACCCCTGTCGGTGATACGCGCACTGGCACCCCGTGGCAGACCACTGATACTGTTGGCCGAGAACAAGTTGGTGCCAAGGAGTGTAATCACAACAGTCCGGTCCGTATTGGGCAAGGGGAGGGGAGGGTAACCTGCCGCGCCAAACAGCTGGTATCCGCTGGGCCAGAAGCATTCGGAAGCGTTCAGGCCATAGGCATAGGTACCATGGAATGCATGTTTCAGTTGCATAGTATTGGCGGCTACCTGCTGTGCTTGACCATAAACGCGATCCAACGCGGTAATAACCTGGGCCGTGCTGTACTGGGCATTCTTCAGGAGCTGCTCTGCCTGAGCGCGTGCCAGGCTATAGGCAATCTTAAGCGCGGATGCGATCTGGTCGAGTGTATATCCTGCTGCCTTCAGCGCCTGGATCACCTGCTGGTTGACTGCATATCCCGCCGCCTTCAGCGCCTGGGCCACCTGCGAGGCTGTGGCTCCGAAGGCACTCTTGAGCGCTGCCGCTATCTGGTTGGCCGCATATCCCGCCGCCTTCAAGGCCTTAGCCACCTGCGAGGCCGTGGCTCCGAAGGCACTCTTGAGAGCCGCCGCTATCTGGTTGGCTGCATATCCCGCCGCCTTCAAGGC
>JALUPA010000241.1 GCA_027054335.1 Ardenticatenaceae bacterium | reverse complement strand
TGATTGAAGAGTGGCTGATGTGCGCCGAGTATATTTTGAGCCACGGTAATACACGGGTGATGATGTGTGAACGAGGTATTCGCACCTTTGAAAGGTATACGCGCAATACGTTTGACATCAACGCTATCCCGGTGCTGAAGCAGTTAACTCATTTGCCTGTGATTGCCGATCCCAGCCACGGTACGGGCAAGTGGGAATATGTGGAAAGTGTAACAAAGGCGAGCGTGGCGGCTGGCGCAGACGGGGTGATTTTGGAAGTCCACCCCGAACCGGAAAAAGCGATGTCAGACGGCCGTCAATCCCTCAAGCCGGACCGTTTTGCTCAATTGGTTAAGGATATGAAAGCGGTGGCTGAAGCGGTAGGGCGGGAGATACGGCCGTGAAAAACGTGAAGATGTGTCACGGCGTCACGTTTTGGGCAGCAACGCCGCGTCTATGGCTTCGATCAGGTTGCGGCAGCCGATAAGTTTCAGCCCTTTGGGTGTACTGGTCAGACGGCGCACGGCCGTTTTGGGCACAATACACCGCTTAAAGCCCAGTTTCACCGCCTCCTTCAGACGGGATTCCAACTGACTGACAGCGCGCAGTTCCCCGCTCAGGCCAATTTCACCGACAAAGGCCATGTCAGCGTGGACGGGACGGTCTTTAATGCTGCTGGCGATAGCAATAGCTACAGAAAGGTCGGCAGCCGGTTCGTCTATTTGCAGGCCGCCAATGACGTTGACGAAGATGTCTTTGTCGTGCAGCTTGAGACGAACGCGGCGCATGAGAACGGCCGTAATCAGCAGCAGCCGATTATAATCTATCCCGTTAGCCGTGCGGCGCGGGTTGGCAAAGGTGGTGGAACTGGCTAGCGCCTGAATCTCGACTAATAACGGCCGTGTTCCTTCCATCGTCACGGCAATCGTGGAACCGGGCGCATTGATCTGCCGCTCCGCCAGAAACGCTTCCGAGGGATTGGGCACTTCTATCATCCCCTTCTCCGCCATCTCAAACACACCCACTTCGCTGGTAGCCCCAAAACGGTTCTTGACACTGCGCAACAGGCGGTAGCGGTGGAATGGGTCCCCTTCCAGATAGAGAACAGTATCCACAATATGCTCCAGAACGCGCGGCCCGGCAATATTGCCTTCTTTGGTGACGTGTCCCACCAGAATGACCGTCACACCGGAGTTTTTGGCTAATTCCTGCAAGCGGCTGGCGCATTCCCGCACCTGGCTGACGCCGCCCACGGCCGAGGTCAAATCTTCGGCGTAAGTGGTCTGAATACTGTCCACGATGAGCAGGCGGGGCTGGAGGTCGTCCACGTGGCGGAAGATGTTGCCCAGCCGGGTTTCTGTAACCAGGTACAGATCGTCCGCTTTGAGGCCCAGCCGGTCAGCCCGCATTTTGATCTGGCGGCTGCTTTCTTCACCGGAGACGTACAGGGTAACGCCGTGCAGGTTGGCGGTCAGCGCGGCCACGTCCAGGAGCAAAGTGGATTTGCCAATGCCGGGGTCGCCGCCGACGAGGATGAGGGAACCGGGTACGATACCGCCGCCCAAAACGCGGGAAAATTCAACCAGAGGCAGTTTGAGGCGGTCAAAGCCGTCGGCGGTGACTTCGGCCAGACGAACGGGTTTGGTATCGGGGCGGCCAATAGCACGAGCGTGTTTGACGGCCGTACCCGTTGTTTCCGCCGCCAACACCTTCTCCACCATCGTGCCAAATTCACCGCACTTGGGGCATTTACCCATGTAAGCGGCCGTGACCCGGCCACAATTCTGACAGACGTATTGGGAATGTTTTTTAGCCATAAGGTATCCTTGCGATATTGGATATTGGAGATTGGAGATTAGAGATTGACAATTCCAGCACAATTCTATCATAGAGCGGCGCACTGTTCACTTTTGGGAAATAACAGTACAATTCATTCATCATGGCAAAGTCGTCTCCTTTAACTGGTTATCGCTTAACTGAACATAGTCGAATGCAAATGATGCGTCGGCAAATCAGTGAAAACGATGTAGCCAAAGTTTTGTCCAATCCTGAACAAAGGGAAGTTGTACGCGAAGGACGTATGGTTTATCAGTCCCGCATACCACACGGAGACCCAACCAAGACATTTTTGTTGCGTATTTTTGTAGATGTTGATCGGGAACCGCCGGAAGTCGTTACAGTTTACCTGACCAGCAAAATCAGCAAGTATTGGAGAGCGGATGATGAAAGTTATATATGATCGTGAAACTGACACGCTGACTCTTATCTTTTCAGACGGCCGTATCGCGGAAAGTGATGAAGACAAACCAGGAACCATCCTGGATTATGATACCAAAGGTAACCTTGTTTCCATGGAAATTTTAGATGCGTCTCTTCGGGTAAAAACGCCGGGTCGAATCGAATATGAAATTGCGCCGCTTGGCGTTTGATTAATTTTCCAACTGCACTTTCTTTGACTATGATTGATTGGACGGCACTGCTGGTTAACAGTTTGTGGATTTTGGGCGCGGCTGTTTTGCTGGCTGCTTTTAGTTATCATTATTGGCAGGCACAGGTGGAGGGTACGTCTGTGCGGGTTCAACTGGAACGGTCGTTGTTTTCCCGGCCGTTTTGGTTTGGTTTTGCCCTGATTGGCCTGGGGCTGATGGGTACGAGTACCCGCTGGTGGGAGACGGCCGTATGGGGTATATTCACTTTTTTTAGTCTTTTCAATCTTTATACCAGTTTCAAAAAAACAACCACATGAATAAACAATGTCTTCGCAGGGATAAATCAGTTTTGCTGGGGATTACGGCCGTTTGGGTTGTTCTCCTCATTTTTACCGGTATTGCTGTTTGGGCACAGACGGCCGCAGCGCAAACTGAAGCGCAAACGACGCCGTATCCCGGCCCGCGGCCTACGCCTACCCTAGCATCTGGAGCAGCGTATCCGGGCGCGCTGCCAACGGCCGTCAGCCAGCCGCCCACCGCGTACCCTGTGCAAAATATCCCCATCACCGAACCCACCGCGACTACCGTGCGCCGTGTGGGCGACAACCCCCAACCCACCACCGAAGCCATTCCCCCGGGGCCGTCGCCCGACGCTGCCCCGCCGGCGAACAATGTCATTATGTGGGCCGGTTTTCTGTTGGGGCTGCTTATTTTCCTGGTCGCTATCTATGCCGCCATCATCCTTTACACCCGCAAACAGGCATAATTGTAATCAGGTAATCGGGTAACTGAGTAATTGCCCCATTACCCGATTACTCAGTTACCCCCATGACTGCTGAGGAACCGGACGCAACATCCCCAACCAGATTCAATTACAAAAAGTTGTGGCCCTGGGTAAATGCCGGTATTGCCTTTTTGTTGATCGCTGGCGGCGTCTGGTTTCTGGATCGGGTGGTGGGGCTGGATAAAATTGGCGAGGCGATGCGGTTGGCAGACGGCCGTTTCATTCTGCTGGCTCTCCCTATTGTTACTTTAGTCGGGGCAGTCAAAGCGTGGCGCTGGGGGCTGCTGCTGACGCCTAATGGCGAAAATGTGCCTTATTCATCCCTTTTTTGGTCAACATGGCTAGGTCAGATTGTCAACATCGCCATCCCTTTTTTGCGGCTGGGTGAAGTGGCGCGCGCGTATACCATTGATCAGCAAACCGACATCGGCAAAGTACGCGCCCTCAGCACTATGGTTGTGGAAAAAACGCTGGAATTAATCATGCTGGCCTTGCTTTTAGCCGTCATTGTGCCGCTGGTTGTCCTGCCAGAAGTATTTGATAACTGGTGGATGTTGGGAATTTTGGCCGGATTCATTTTACTGGGATTATATTTAGTGGCCTATCAAACTGATTTTATCATCCGAATGACAAAACAAATGGGGAGATGGCTGCCGGTTCGCCTGCAAAATAAAATCATGCCTCTGGTATTGTCCGGTCTGGCCGGTATCGCTTCCCTGCGGGATAAGAAAACGGTGTTACTGTTGCTCGGTTCTTCTCTCTTGATCACTTTCCTGTCTATTCTCACCCCCTTTATTCTGTTCCGAGCAATGGCTATTCCCTTGGGGCTACCGGAAGCGGCCGTTGTAGATTCGGCGCTAAACATTGTGACAACCCCGCCCAGCACACCGGGTCAATTGGGTGTTTTTGAGGGAACGACTGTGTTTATTCTTAACCAATTCGGGCTGGAAAACAACGCGCGTCTGGTCAGCTTTGCCATAATTTACCACTTGGTGGCCCTGGCTCCCATTATTGTTTTGGGCAGCCTGGCTGCATCGCGCACACATTGGAAATGGCAGCGGGATGATCGGTGAGCGGTAATCGGGGGGCGGTAATCGGTGGGGCGGTGGCGGGGTTGGCGGCGCTGGCGGTGTATTGGCTGACGCTGGCGCCGGACTTGACGGCGGCGCATTGGGGTGGAGATGGCGGGGAGTTGATGACGACGGCCGTCACCCTGGGCGTACCGCACCCGCCGGGCTACCCGACTTATATTTTACTGGGTAAGCTGTTCAGTTTTTTACCGATTGGTTCTGTGGCTTACCGGTTTAACCTGTTTTCGGCCGTGGCTGTGTCGCTGGCGGCGGCTGTTGTGGCTATTGCCAGTTATTACGTGAGCGCCTGGGATTATAAATCCCAGGCTGATACAGAAAGTGCGCTAAAGCACACTGAGGCTAAGGCAGGCCACGCCAACATGCTTCAGTATGTTTTCTCTCTCAAATTCGCCGCCATTGCCGCCGGGCTGACCTTCGCCTTCTCCTCCTTAGTTTGGGGGCAGGCAGTTATTACAGAAGTGTATGGGCTGAATTTGTTGTTTTTGGCGTTGTTTTTGGGGGGCCTGCTGGGGAAACGAACGTCAACCCTCACCGGCTTTTTTCTGGGAATCAGCATCACGACCCACCTGACTTCACTGTTTATGCTGCCCCTGGCGCTGTGGTACACACCCCGGCGGGATTGGCTGAAGCTGGGTGCGGGGCTGCTGGCGGGATTGCTGCCGCTGCTGGCGCTGCCCTTTCTGGCCCAATCCGGCAGCCCGGTTGTGTGGGGTAATCCTGCCACTTTACAAGGCTGGTGGTGGCTGGTTTCCGGCCGGATTTATCAGGCCAATGTATTGGCTTTACCCGCTGCGGAAATGCTGCCCCGCCTGCAGGGCTGGGGCTGGCTGCTGCTGAATCAGTTTTCCATTTTGGGTATTGTTTTGCTGGGGGTTGGATTTTGGTTGTATGCGCGGCGGGGACAGGTTAGGTTGGCGGCGGGATTGGGGGGCACGGCCGTACTCTACCTGCTTTACGCCTTCACCTATCGCCAGGCTGACGCCATCGTTCTGGTCTTGCCGGCCTTGCTCCTGCTCACATTCCTCCTCCTGCCGGTTTTACAGCAAATGAGAGGCTGGGCGCTGCTCTTGCCCCTGTTTTTACTTTTGCTAAACTTCAACGGGCAGAATTTGCGGCATGATACGGGGTTACGGCCGTCTGCCATGAGCATCTTCCAACAAGCGCCCCCAAATGCCGTCATTATCACCCAGGGCGACCCGGAGCTTTTTGCCCTGTGGTATTTTCATTATATTGAAGGCGTCCGGCCTGACACAGTGATTGTAGACGACAACCTGTTTGCTTTTGACTGGTACCGGCAGCAAATTCAGGCGCAGTATCCCGACCTGGTTGTGCCTATAGAAGATGACCTGGCCGGTTTTGTGGAGAGGAATGAGGGGGTACGGCCGTTTTTTTTGACAAGGTGACAAGGTGAAAGGGTGACAAGGTGAGGAGGTGTACAATACACGTCACGCATCACGTAAATTATGAGTACGGAAGAAACTGTTTTGACTGAATCGAATAGCAAGACCACACCCTGGGGCAAGTATCTGCTTTTGGGGGCGGCGCTGCTGTTTTTGCTGTGGGCCGGATTGAAGGTGTGGCGTATCAGTTCGGCAGCTTACTCTTTATGGCAGTTGCAGGCAGAAGCGCGGGCGCTGGCGGGAGGCGGCTTGACCGGTATTGATCCGGATCAGGCGGAAGAGATGGTGCGGACGGCGCGGCAGGATGTGGTGACGCTGCAGGAGGAAACGGCCGTCTTTATGCCCCTCACCCCTTACCTGGGCTGGGTTCCGAAAGTTGGGCCGTTGCTGGTAGCGGCGCCCCACTTGGTGGAAATGGCGGACGCCGGTACGGAAACGGCCGCCTATGCCATGCGCGGCCTCAAACCGGGATTAGTCGCCCTGCAAAGCGAGAGCGAATCGGACGGATCTAAATTGCCGCAGCTTGTCGCCGCAATTGACCAGGCGCGGCCTGATTTGCTGCAAGCGGCGCAATCACTGGACAAAGTGGCCGCCGCCCGCAGTCAAATTGACAATGTGGAGCAGTTCCCCGGCAAAACGCGGGAATTGATGGCTCTGTTTGACGAAATATTGCCGCTGGCGCAAGATGGCTTGAAACTGGCCCAGGTTTTGCCGCAAATGGCTGGCGTTGACGGGCTGCGCCGTTACCTGATCCTGGCGCAAAATGAAGACGAACTGCGGGCCACAGGCGGATTTATTTCTGGTACCGGTGTGGTTGTGGTGGAAAACGGCCGTATCCTTTCCCTGGATTTTGGCGATGCGTATGGCGTGGATGACCTAGCCGGCAAACCGTATGAAGAATATCCGCCCCAGCCGCTCTACGAGTTAATGCAGCTCGATTATTTCCTGTTCCGCGACGCCAATTACTGGCCCGACTTCCCCACGTCGGCGGAAAAAGCGATGTCGCTCTACGAATACGGGCAGGATTATCCCCCTTTGGATGGGGTTGTGGCCATAGATCAGCATTTTCTGGAACTGCTGCTGGGCGGGCTGGGGTCGGCTGCCATCCCGGAATTGGGGCTGGAAGTCTCGGCAGACACGTTGATTGAGGATTTACGCGCCAGTTGGCGAAAAGGGGATGATGACAATCAGGAATGGTGGGAAACGCGCAAGGCATTTTTAGGCCCATTTGCCGCAGCTATCATGCAGAAATTAGAGTCAGGCGATCTTTCCGACGTTAAGCCAAAAGCCCTGCTGCTAAATATGTCCCAGGCTGTACGCGGTAAGCATTTACAAATTTACATGAAGGCCCCGGCAGAAGCGGCCGTACTGGACGAGATTAATTGGGACGGCCGCTTAGAAAACAACACCGGGCAAGATTTTTTGCTGGTGCTGGACACGAATATGGGCTTCAATAAAGCCAATGTCTATGTCAAACGGGAAATTGATTACGCCGTACAATTATTGGCTGATGGGACGGCCGTAGCCAATTTGACCATAAATTACACCCATACAGGCGCAGACACCGGCCAAACGTGTACCCAATACAGCCCTTATCAAGATGTCATCAATTATTTACAAGTAGCAAACAAATGTTATTTCAACTATTTGCGGGTGTACACGCCACAGCAAACCCGTTTACTGGATTCCAGCGAACATTTTGTGCCAGCCGAGGCGTTGATGAATAAAACCAATTGGCAAAGTACAGCGATAGAGTCTCCTGAATTTGCCGATTTTATGACCTTCGCCAACTTTTTCTACCTGCCGCAAGGTGAACAAACGCGCGTCTCATTACAGTATCAACTCCCGGTTGTAGTTATGACGCAAGGAAATCAGCGCCAATATACGTTAACAATCCCCAAACAGGCAAGTGTGCAAAGCCAACCCCTCTCTGTAAACGTGACACTGCCAGACGGGGCGCAACTCGACGAAGTTACGTTTCAACCGGACGCTTTATATGGTACGGCCGTGATAATTGAGAACACAGTTCAGTTTACAATCCAACAAACAACAGATATTGTCGTCAAAATTACCTACACTCTTCCAGGCTAATTGCCATCCCTGAACCTTCTGTCGATTTTGCCGGGGTGTTTTAGGTCTTTACATATGCAGCCAATTCTTGCTCACCCAAAGTCATGTTAAAAGCCAACAATCCCCTCGCTCAGCCTAAATTCAAAAACAAACACCTTTTCTGGCTGATTTTAGGCGGCGCTTTGTTATTTTATCTGTTGACATTGGCGCCATCGGTGCTGTGGGGAGATGATGCCTTTTTTCAATACTCAGCTTATGCCGGTGAGCGGCAACCCACCGGCAACAACCATTGGCTGTGGTTTGTAACAGCGCAGTTGTTCACCAAACTACCTATAGGAACGGTCGCTTACCGGGTCAATTTAGTATCAGCCATAGCTGCGGCGTTAACGGTAGCCATGATGTTTTTGGCGGCGTTGGAGATTGGTTTGCGGCGAGATGCGGCCGTAGTGACCGCAGTATCTTTGGCGGTGGCTCACACATTTTGGACCCATGCGGTACGAGCCGAAGTATATACGTTATTTACTTTTTTTATGGCCATACAGTTATGGTTGTGGCTGCGTTGGCGTATGGATGATGTCCGTCCGTTTTATGCCGCTATGGGCTTGTGGGGCATCCTGTTTTGGGCGCATCAGATGACTGTGTTGTTACTGCCGGCATTCATCGTGCTGCTTTGGCTGCGACGGGATTGGCTGTCTCGCCGGCAATGGGGTATAAGTTTGATCTGGCTTGCTGTTGGCGGAGTCGTATTTTTCACCATACTTACTTTAGAAATTGCCCGGCCGGCCGGCGTATC
This sequence comes from Ardenticatenaceae bacterium, assembly GCA_027054335.1. Taxonomy (GTDB): domain Bacteria; phylum Chloroflexota; class Anaerolineae; order Promineifilales; family Promineifilaceae; genus JAJRTP01. The sequence continues at coordinate 5,243 of JALUPA010000241.1, read as the reverse complement.
CACGTTTCAGGCCATGCGGCTTTACCTGACGTATGCCGGCGACACTGACTTTAGCCAAGCCATGCTGGATTTTTCCACGCAATTGATATTGCGTGATGTGGCCTTGTGGCTGGGATTTTTGGGGTTGCAATTTGTAGGCATTGGCGGCATTCTGGGAATTATTGGCGGGATTGCTGTCTGGTGGAAACGGCCGTCTGCCGCCTGGGCAGCCATCACTACACTTTACATAACCAGCGTTCTCTTTGCCATCAGCTACCGGGTAAATGATCGATTTGCATTTTATCTGCCCAGTTACGTAGCTTTTGTATTATTTATCGGGGCCGGCTGGCAATGGTTGACAGAAAACTGGCTGAACCGTAAACCTCGCCTGCGGATTGTTTTATTGGCCGGTATATTGCTCATCCCCCTTTTTACCTATTATGCTATTTCAGATACAATGACCACGTTGGACATCAATCCTCTAGGTGTGCGAGACCTGCCAGGACGAGAGCCAAACTGGTTCTTCCTTTGGCCGGCCAAAACCGGTTATCTAGGGGCTGAGACATACGGCCGTACTGCCTTCGCTGCCGTACCGCCAAATGGAGCATTATTGGCTGATCATACGCCGTATGAAGCATTACGGTATTTGCAACAGGTTGAAGGGGTCCGACCTGACGTAAACTTGATCAAAGTGCAAGTTGGGGCAGATATAACGCCTGTACTGGACACCTTACCGCCAGATACGGCCGTCTGCCTGGCAGACAACAATCCCAATTATTACAATTTATCACAACTGACAGAATGGGAGTTACAACCTGTACTGCCAATTTACTGTTTACGCCCCAAATAAAAACGTCAGCCTATGAAAAACATTCTGACAGCCGTTACCGTTTTTTGTCTGACAATGTTAGCCTACCATTATTTAATTTACGCCGCCTTGATGAAAATATGGGGAGTTCTTTGTCCCCGCCCAGTGCGGCAAGCAGCCGTTACGTCAACTGTTTCTTTAATTACCTCTGCCTACAATGAAGCAGACGTTATTGCCCAGAAAGTAGAAAATTCGTTAGCTTTGGATTATCCGGCTGACAAGCTGGAAATTATCTTCGTTACCGATGGTTCAGATGACGACACACCGGCTATTGTACGGCAATATGCAGAGAACGGCATCATCTTGCTGCACGATCCGGTACGGCGAGGCAAGAGTGCCGCCATGAACCGGGGCGCAGCGCAGGCTCGGGGCAATATTCTGGTGTTTTCCGATGCCAATGCGTTTTATGAACCGGACGTTTTACGCAAATTGGCGCGGCATTTTGCCGACGAGACGGTGGGCGGCGTCAGCGGCAATAAGACTATTCGGCAGGGCGACGGCCGTATCGGGCAATCTGCCGGTCTGTATTGGCGGTATGAATCCGCTCTCAAAAGCTGGGAAAGCGCCGTCGGGTCTACCGGGGCCGTTGTAGGCGAGATGATGGCTGTCCGCCGGGTTTGTTTTGCCCCTATTCCATCAAATATTATCAACGACGATACTTATCTGCTTCTTCGTCTAACAGGCCAGGGATGGCGCGTTTTGCATGACCCGGAAGCAGTTTGTTGGGAAACGGCCGCATTGACCCCCGAAGACGAGCGCATTCGCCGTCGCCGCATCGCTGCCGGTCGTTACCAGTTGGTATTGCAGCCACATCTCTGGCCCTGGCGCCATCCAGTGCATTTGTTTCAATTTTTCTCGCACAAGGTTTTGCGCGCCTTGCTGCCTTTTTTTATGGCAGGTGCATTTGCGGCCAATCTGCTACTGGTGGAAGGTAGACAAGCAGGTAAGCTAATGAAAATAACGTTTGCGGGGCAGTTGTTTGTGTATTTGCTCGCTGTGTTCGGCACGCTGTTTCCGGGAAACGGCCGTATACACAAATTACCAAATGTTGTTTATTACATCGTTAATGGCAATTTGACTTCTTTGCAGGGTCTGGCGCGCTATCTATCTGGCAAACAAACCGTTCTTTGGGAAAAAGCCAGGCGGGAAGAAGAAGCATGAGGGTAAAATCGTCTATCAATTACCTGCGCCATAATGGCTGGAGTGTGGGACTTGAAGGCGTTATTCTGCTCCTTAGTACACCATTCCTGCTTTTTCCCTCTGCATTCCCTCTCCTCACCTTTCTGGCTCTGCTGTTCATTCTCTGCATTTGGCTGGCTCCGTTACTCCTGAAAAAGTGGCCGCTGCCGCCGGCTACCCCTCTCGATGCAACGCTGCTTCTGTTGGCCCTCACCCTCATTGTCGCCATCCTGGTAACAGCCGACCCGAATTTAACCTTGCCTAAAACAACCGGCCTTATTTTGGGGATTGCTGTCTGGCGCTTTCTTAACCGGGCCATACAGTCGGAATGGCAAGTGTATGGAGCAACGGCCGTCTACATCCTTATCAGTTTTGGTTTCATTTTTATGGGTACTCTGAGCGTCAATTGGCTCGACAAGATTCCCGTTCTCAGCCAAATTTCGGCTTTATTACCAGGCGGCCTTCTTATTCTTCCCGGCAGTAATGCTGGCGTTCATCCAAACCGGCTGGCCGGGATATTGCTTTTCCTGGTTCCCTTTTTTCTGGCATTGTTGCTGGGTTGGCTATTGCTGCGCCGCTCGAAAAAGGAATTGATCTTGTGGCTTGTCTTGTTCCTGACTGTCGCAGCGTTATTGCTGCTAACCCAATCCCGCACTGGCTGGTTGGCTGCGCTGGGCAGCATTTTCGTCTTGCTCGTTCTTTGGGGATTATTGTTACCGGGTCAGCACCGATTACGGCCGTTTGTCCGGGGTGCAGTTGTCTTAATGCTGTTGGCAAGCATGGCCGGGGTTTTCATCATTGGCCCGGATCGCCTGCAATCTGTTTGGGATGATCCGGCGCAGCAAACGGCCGTAGGTAGTCTAGGGTCTATTGGGTTTCGGCAGGAAGTATGGCGCTGGGGCATAACGGCCGTGCAGGATTTTCCCTTCACCGGTACCGGGCTGGGTACCTTTAGTCAGGTTGCCCGTCGGTTTTACCCTGTTAACGTGGCCCCAAATTATGATATTTCCCACGCGCACAACCTATACCTGCAAACTGCTCTGGACTTAGGTCTGCCCGGTCTTATCACTTACCTGGCGCTGATTTTGCTAACAGTGGTTATGGCTTGGCAAACAGCCAAATGGAATGAAAGGTTACGGCCGTTGGCTGTAGGTTATCTGGCTGTCTTGGCCGCCATTCATATTTTTGGTCTGACAGATGCTTTGGTTCTTGGTTCCAAACCCACCCTGATATTCTGGATCATACTAGGTACTCTCTCCGCCATGCACCGCCTGAGCAGAACGGAAATACCGCCCACCTAAATATTTGCTTTGATGATAGAGTACCAGGCAAAGCGCCGCAGGAAGGGAAAAGTGCGAAACAACCGGGCGTCTACCCTCTGCAGGAAGGTGTGCGTCTTTCTAAACAACCTCTCCCCTTTGGGCGACACCCGAAATATATAGGCCAGCGGCGCCAGGAGAAAAAAAGTGTTTACTTCTGATTGGGAAAAACGCGCCGCAAATTGTTCAAATTCATCAAAAGGAATCGGCCGTTCGTCTCGTGTACGCAGTTGGGGAGTGGCAAAACGGCCGAATTGGATGATGGGGTGATGGGCCAAGGGTTCTGTGATGGAAATACGGCCGTCTTCCATTAACGTCCGCTCAAATTCCTCATAGGCAATATCCATGTCTAAATGATGCAACACAGCCTTGGCATAAATTGCCTGAAAGCTGTCCCTGGCAAACGGCAGTTCTTCTGCGTTAGCCTGGACAAAAAACATAGCCCCATCACCAAATTTCTCTTGCATTAACTCCTGCGCGCGTTGCAACTGCACATGAGAGAGATCAATACTGACTGCCTTAAGCCCTTGTTCGCGGAATTTTACGCTTTCCTTTCCTTCTCCGCAGCCCACTTCCAGCAACCATTTCTCAGGCTTTGCTTCCAAAAAGGCAATGCCGCCATCAATCACAGGCTCAAACGCTGGCGGCGCATAAAGAAATTCATCAATAGGCATTCGGCGATGCGCCTCTTCTTCATGCCACATCAGCTCATTTTGAATGACTTCCTGACGGCTGCGCCCAGTTTGCGGGCCTGATTTCATATGACTATCACTCCTGTGGTTTTTGAGAATTCAGCGAGTTGGCGTAAGGCGCAATGCATGACCGCCTCCGGTCACACATCACACTCACTCCCCATAATGAGCATACGGCTGCGTAGATTCCGCCTGTAACCGCTCCCAGTCACGCGCCACCAGGCGGAAGATGTCTGATTCGGTGATGATGCCGACGACGCGGTTGTCCTCATCCACCACCGGCAGGCCGCTGATGCGGTAATGCAGCATCTTGTTGGCAGCCTCGCCAATCATCGCCTCGGCCGTAACGGTGGTTGGCTCTTTGGTCATCATTTCGCCCAGAGTCAGATTAGCCAGCAGATAGTTCATCTCCCAGGTACTTAGCGAACTGGCGCTGGACGGCCGTGCCTCGCGCACATCGCCATGCGTCACAATGCCCAGCAAACGGCCGTCTTCATCTACCACCGGCAAACGACGGATACCATGTTCCCGCATCAATTTATCTGCATCCAACAGGAGCGTGTCGGGTACGGCCGTAATCACATCCCGCGTCATCCACTCTTTCACCAATTCAAGCCGCATATGTCACCTCGTCACCCGGACTTTGCAAATAACTAATGGACAATATCAGCATAATTGTAACAAGACCAGCCGAAACCAGACAATAGCGGCAAAACGCATGGATAACAACCAGTTCCAGGCCGGTTAAAAATAGAGTGAAAGCAAAAGCAACGCCGGTCAGGCCCAGCAATATCTCCGGTAAATATTCCCGCAGTGGCTGCCAATCTTTCAACCAACTTACCCAAAAAATAACAGCATACCCCATCAGGCCGATTAAGGCCACCGGTACCGGCCCGATAGACGCATATGGTGCGCCCGGCCCGCTGACAGCGCCACAATCATCCCATCCGGTATCCGTACAGCCAGCCACCAGCAACCCGTTGTGGAAAAGGAGCAAGTAAAACGCCACCAGCAGCCCGGCCACAGACAACAATTGAATAATTCGTACCTGCCAATCTTGCTTCATGGGGTAATTTAGTTTACTCGGTTGTTGTGAATTTAGTAGTTGCCAAAAGTATCAAAATAGGGTAAGTGTTACACAACATAAATCACAATAAAGAAGTAGACATAATGCAACTACCAATAACTGATATTTCTCCAATTGTT
>JALUPA010000240.1 GCA_027054335.1 Ardenticatenaceae bacterium | reverse complement strand
TAATTGCTCCGGTATTGTTGCTGTTAGCCAATCCTATGCCGTTCATCATGTGGGGGCTGCCTTGGCGGGCGCGTCAGGCTGTCGGCCGTCTCTTTCGGCGACGTTCGGCATTCCGGCAAGTTTTGTGCCAGGTGACGACGCCGCTCGTAAGCTGGTTCGTCTTCATTATTCTTCTTCTCGGCTGGCATGAGACAGTCGCTTACAATGCTTCCCTGCGTTACGAGTGGCTGCACGACATTGAACATATTTCTTTTTTTGTCGGTGGTTTGCTTTATTGGTGGCACGTCATTGGTGCGGCCCCGCGCATTCATAAACCGCTCTCAGACGGTTTCCTCGCCTTGTATTTGGCAAGCGTAATCCCTGTTAATATGTCTCTGAGTATTACTATTGTTTTTGCCGGAGCGCCGCTTTATACGCATTACACCACTGTACCCCGGCTTTGGGGAATTAGTGTGATGGACGACCAGCAGTTAGGCGGGCTGATTATGTGGATACCGGGCAGTATAGTATACATCATTGCCTCTTTGGTGGTCTTAGCCCGCATAGTGGCCGCAGACAAGCGCGAAGCACAGTTGGCCGCATCTATTGATTAGCAGGTGAAAAATTTGACGCGACTTTCTGGAATGGAACAGTTGAAATATGCAGTACCGGCAATCAGCCTGTTGGCGTTAATGTTGATGGTCGCAGCGCAGGTGCGGGCGCACGGCATTGGTACGCCGCAGGTTATCAATGAACTTGCCGGCCCTTATATTATATCAATATGGACAGACCCGGATCCCCTGCGTGTGGGAGAAGCTCACGTGACGGTGGCGGTAATGGACTCGGAAACAGAATCACCGATTTTGGATGCGCGTGTCCTGGTGGAATTGACGTGGCTTGATGATCCGTCAATTTTGCTCACTGCGCCGGCTACTCGTGAGAATGCGACGCTTAAAATTGTTTATGTGGCTATTTTTGAACCGCCGCAAGCGGGAGAGTGGCAGGGTACAGTGTTGGTAGATGGCCCGAATGGCTCTGGTGTAGTGGCGCCGTTTACTGTATCAATTTTGTCACCGGCACGAATTAATTGGAGCCTGATTGGTGGGTTGGCATTAGGTTTGCTGATGGCCGGGTGGATGGTGTGGTCGTGGTTTGATAGTAGGGGGAGTAACGGCCGTAATGAGCCATAATAGACTTATTCCGCAACAAAAAAAGGGCACAGATTAACGCAGATAAACGCAGATTTGATTGTCATAAAAACTAATAAATCAGTGTTCATCAGTGTTAATCTGTATCCAAAAAATCAGTTCAAACTTATTCAGGAATAACTCTAATGCCAATTTTGCTGACAAACGCCGGGTTGCATAATGCCCATCTGTTACGCATCCGTTAAGCAATTTCCAGATTGCGCATCATGCCCATGTCTTCGTGTTCCAGATTGTGGCAATGGTAGAGAAAAAGGCCGGGAAAGTCGCCGCTGAAACGGCGCAGTACCTTGACCCGCTCGCCGGGCATGACCAGGACGGTATCTTTCCAGCCTTCGTCTACGAACCCTTCGCTGAGGGTATTCCAGGCGGCCTGCCCGCTGCGGCTGATTTGCCGCTCAATCACTTTGAAGGATTCGCCGTGCATGTGCATAGGGTGGGGCAGGCTCATCATGCCGCCACCCATCCCCATGCCGCCGCCACCGTTGACAAATTCCCATATTTCCAGGCTGCCGGCGGGCACGCGCTCACTGGCGGCTACGGCCGTCATCTCAAAGGTACGGCCGTTCAGCGTCCAGCCCCGCCCCATGGACATTTGTAAATTTACCTCGCGGCTGCGCTCTGCATCCGCCGGGGAAAAGAAACCGGGATCGGAAAGACGTTCCGGTAAAGTAGCGTTGTCCCCTGCTTCCCGCGCCACGCGCACGGTGAGGACGGGGAATTGGGGGCTGTTGAAGCTGCCGCTGTTAAAAGGCAGGCTGACCAGATTCAGCTCGGAGCCAACGGGACGGTCACTGAAATCTACCCATATTTCCAGCCGTTCCGCTGGAGCCAGGGTGAGATACGGCCGTTCCACCGGTTTCTCCAGCAGGCCGCCATCCGTGCCGATGACGGTGAATGGCGCGCCGTCTTCCCAGCCCAACTTGTAGATGCGGGAGTTGGAGCCGTTGAGCAGGCGCAGGCGGTAGGCGCGGCTGGCTACAGGCAGGGTGAAATCCGGCTGGCCGTTCACCAGCAGCGTATCCCCTAAAAAGCCGGTCATCTGATCCATGCCGCCCTCCATGTAAACGAGTTGCCCGTTATTGAAGCGACGATCCTGCAACACCAGGGGAACGTCGTACTCGCCGCCGGGCAGTTCCAGCGCCTGTTCCTCGTCGTCGGAGACGATGAAGAAACCGGCCATCCCGGCGTACACCTGCGGCCCGGTACGGCCGTGCGGGTGGGGATGATACCAATACGTGCCCGCCCGGTTGCGCAGTTCAAATTCGTACTGGTAACTCTGCCCCGTGGCCACGGCGTACTGCGGGTGGCCGTCCATATCGGCCGGCACGTCCAGGCCGTGCCAGTGGATGATGCTTTCCTCATCCAGTTCGTTCTCGAAGCGGATGCGCATCTTTTGCCCTTTGTGCCCCCGCAAAATGGGGCCGAGGTAGGTGTCGGGCAGGGTTTGCAGGGCATTGGCGTTACCTTGCAGCAGTTCTCCCTGAATGCGCCAGACGTTGGCGGCCGTATCGGGGAAGATATTGACTTGGTCTTTGATAGCCCGCAGGAGGATTTCTGTATCTGCAGGGATGTTGCCGGAGACGGCCGTAGGGGCTGCGGTGGGGGAGACGGCCGTGCTTCCCGGTGTTAGCGTGGGGATCAATTGGGTGCGCGGCTGGCAGGCGGCAAGCACGGCCGTAGCCGTTCCCGCTCCTGCCAGTTGCAGGAAATGTCGTCGTGTTAATTTTGTCATGGTTTGTTTGGGGTTGGAGAAGTGGAGATTGGAGATTGAGACTAATCTCCAATCTCCACTCTCAATCAGGAACCGTTTTGCAGTAACGGCCGTCCGGAGGCGGTCCAACCGTTCATGCCGCCGTCCAGGTTCCACACATTAGTATAGCCCATCTTGACCAGGTCCTGGGCGGATTGGGCGCTCATGCCGCCGCTGCGGCAATAGATCACAATTTTGGCGTCCTTGTCGGCCGGTAATTTATCTACGTTAGCTGCCATTTCATTAAAAGGGATAAATTCATCCGTACCTTCAATCTCCCCGGCGTAAGGAATGTGGACGTTGATCAGGGGGAAATCCTTGTTTTCCAGCATGGCGGCCAGGCCGTCCGGCGTCACGTCAGTGTACGTGCCGCCGCCAGGGACGGTGACGGTGTTGGTGTGTTCTTCCATGTTAATTTCGGCCGGGGCTGCGGGTGCGGCTGTATCCGTCTGCCCGCCGCAAGCAGCCAAAACAACGGCTGCCAGACCTAGAATCAATATGAACAAAAAGTGTGATTTTTTCAGCATGGGTTACTCCTATTTCTAATGTTCAGTTTTCAGTGTTCAGTAACAATCTGAACACTAAATATTGTTACAGCGCTGCCAGGGCGTTCTGTAAACCTTTCTTGGCTTCATTGGCAATATCGTCCAGTTCCGGATTGCCGACCACACCCAGCATAATCTGGGGGTCTATAATGGAGACGATGGTTTTGCCGTCGTCATTGACATAAACGATGACGTTGCAGGGCAGCAGCAGGCCGATTTCCAATTCAGTGTTGACGGCTCTGTTAGCCAAGACGGGATTACACGCACCCAACAGGATGTATTGGCGGGTGTCAATGTCCAGTTTTTTCTTGAAGGTGGCCTTCATATCCACCGTCGTCAGGACGCCAAACCCCTGTTCTTTGAGGGCCGCGGTAATTTTTTCGATAGCTTCCTCATACGAATAATCTACTTGCTTGCGAAATCCATAATCTTTGTGTGACATTTTGTTTCTCCTATATATTTGATATTTTGGATAAAGTTTTTTCGTGCTGTGTTGTGCGTGATGCGTGAGATTTTTCACGCATCACGCACAACATAGCACATTTTCACGAATTACGTTAACAGCCACCTCTCATCATGCCGCCGCGTCCCATCATGCCGCCCATGCCGCGCCCCATGCCCATCATGCCCATACCCATCGGGGGGCCGCATTCGGCGGCTTGCGCGGCCATCTGGGCCAGTTGATCGTCGTCCAGGCTGTCCCAGTTGCGGATGAGCGTGACCAGGGAGGCGATCTCTGTCTGAGAGAGGGTGTTACCCCAGGCAGGCATTTGCGTTCCGGGACGGCCGTTGGTAATGGTGGCAGTCAGGGCGGCGTCATCCAGCCGGGTGCGAAGTTCGGGGCTGTTCAGCGGGGGGGCAATATTACTACCCTGCCCGTTGGCCCCATGGCAGCCGGCGCAGGTGGTAGCAAACAGGGTAATGGCTTCCGGCGGTACTTCTGCCGGGGCAGATACGGCCGTAATCCCCCCATTTTCCGCCTGCGCTACCGGGATGTCCTGCCAGCCTTCAGCCTGGACAAAATCGGCCATGGCCTCAATTTGCTCGCTGTAAAGCGGGCCGCCATATTCTGCGCTCCAGGCGGGCATGGCTGTGTCGGGGCGACCTTTGCTGATGGTTTCGATGACCCATTCCCGTTCGGCCGTTTGCACCGTGTCCGAGGTCAGGGGCGGGGCGATGGGTGAGCCTTCCCCTTGCCGGCCGTGACAGGCAGCGCAGGTGCTGTTGTAAAAATCGGCGGCATTCCAGTCGGCCGTAGCAGCGACGGTGTTTGTCTGGCTGCCTTGTGTGTTGGCGGCTTGGCTGGATTGAATGGCCGCGCCTGCCTGCGCCTCCGGGGCAGGATTCCCGGCCGCTTGCCCTGTGCTGCAAGCGACCAGGGTAAATCCTGCTGTCAGGAGGAGGAGT
>JALUPA010000239.1:12258-13821 GCA_027054335.1 Ardenticatenaceae bacterium | reverse complement strand
CGGCCCAAATCATCATCCTCTCCATGCACGCTACGTCAGAACACATCGCCCGCGCCTTGCAGGCCGGGGCGCGTGGCTATTTATTGAAGGAATCGGCCGGCGACGAAGTGGTAAACGCCGTCCGCACTGTTTACGCCGGGCACCATTACCTCAGCCAAAAAATATCAGACACAATGATTGATGATTACCTGCACCAACGCCAACAAAGCGAAGCGGACAGCCCGCTGGATCGCCTCAGCACGCGGGAGCGGGAAGTACTGCAACTGGTCGTCGAAGGCAAATCCAGCGCAGAGATCGCCAAAATCCTTTCCCTCTCGCCTAAAACAGTAGAAACGTACCGCAGCCGCCTGATGCAAAAACTGGACATCAATGATCTGCCGACGCTGGTTAAATTTGCCATTCAGCATGGCTTAACGCCACTGGAGTAACTCCGCTGGAGCAACTCAGGCCATTTCAAACCTTCCCCACTCCATTCACCAAGTTTTCCTGACAACGGACAGTTACTTCTACCTGTATAATTAGGGTTAGTGAAGAATATCACAAAAGAGATTAACATCCTAGCAAATGTGTAGGGCAGGCGTCCAACCTGCCCTGGCAGGGCGCAGACTTGCTCTGCAAAAGTGGGAAGCTATGTGCAAGGGAAAAGCTGGATGTTTACGTTTTGTGGCAGGAGTGGTGGGGGCGTTCTTGCTGGTGTTATTTACGGCCGTTTTAGCGCAAGCCGGTTCTCCCCAACAGGAACAACCTCCCCCCGGTCAGGAACCTTTATTAGATTGTCGGGAATGCCATTGGGATATTTATCTCAATTGGGAACAGAGCGCCCACGGCCGTGGCCTGACGTGCGGTCAATGCCACTTGGCCGACCAGGAAGACCACGCCCGCCGGGGGCACGGCGCGCAAGGCGGGGCGCAAGCCTGCATGGATTGCCACACCACCGGCTACAACGCCACTACGGACACGTGGCAAGAAGATGACGTCCATTGCACGGCCTGCCACACGCCCGTAGACCCCAACCACCCCGACGCCCCCATGCCCACAGACCGCTCCGAAGCCTTGTGCGGGCGGTGTCATATTCAGGCGCGTTTTGAATGGCAGGTAAGCGCGCACGGGCAGGCTGGCGTCGTTTGTGTAAGCTGCCACAGCCAGCACAATACCAGCTTAAAAGAAAAAAGCGTTTCCGCCCAGTGCGCCGACTGCCACGAAACCCATGCTGAAGGGTTCTCCCATTCCATCCATTATGAGCAGGGTTTGTCTTGCGCCAATTGCCACCTGGCTCCTTTGGAAGGGCCGCTGGGGGAAGGCAGCGCCAAACGCAGCCATACGTTTGACGTAGACGTAAAAACGTGTGTGGGCTGCCACGAAGAAGGGCTGCACAACGCCACCGATCATACCCATCCGGCAGCGCCCGTTGTTTACCAACCTGAGCCGTCTGGCGCTTACGACCCGACGGATGCCCTGTCATCCGCCATTGAAGCCAAGGTAAAACCGGAGCCGGAACCGCTCAATCCGCTGGGGTTTGCCGCCTTGGGCGGCAAACCCCAGCGGATTGAGCGGTTCCGGCTC
>JALUPA010000239.1:0-12248 GCA_027054335.1 Ardenticatenaceae bacterium | reverse complement strand
GCGGAAAACATCGATGAACCAGGGCAAGAGAATGGCAGACATGCCCACGATACCACCAGCTACGGCTACGCCCAGCAGCGTGCCGCCCAAGGCGGCACGCTGCTGGGCGTAGCCGTAGCTGGTGTTATCGTGGGCATGTCTGCCATTCTCTTGCCCTGGTTCATCCATGTTTTCCGCCACCGGTGAGTGGCTCCGTAACGCGATTTTCCAAATCGCAGGGCGAATTACAAATTCGCCCTACACACAAATAGGGGCAATGAATGAAACTGCAATCGCCAGAACGTCGTAATTTTCTGAAGGCGCTGGCTGTGAGCGTGGCCGCTCTGATCAGTCTGGGATTCCGGCGCAAGAAGTTAAGTTCTGAACCGGAGGGCAGCAGCCCGCATCGCTGGGCCATGGTAATTGATCAGAATAAGTGTACCGGCTGCGGCTACTGCACGCTGGCCTGCCAGGCCCACAATGACGCGCCGCCGGAGATTCACTGGAATCGGGTCATCAAAGCGGGGCAGGTGGGGAACAGAGAGGTGTTTCTGGCCCGGCCGTGTATGCACTGCGATCATGCTCCTTGTGTCAGCGTGTGCCCGGTCAAAGCCAGCTACAAACGGGCGGATGGCATCGTGATGATGGATTACGACCGCTGCATCGGCTGCCGTTACTGTGAAGTAGCCTGCCCTTACGGAGCGCGGGCTTTCAACTGGAAAGAATTCACCGAAGAGAACCCGGCTGTGCCGGAATGGGGCCAGCCGGAAATCCCGCGCCGGCCGCGCGGTGTAGTAGAAAAATGCTCATTCTGCGCCCACCGTATTGATCGCGGTCTGGAAATGGGCTGGAAACCGGGCGTGGCCCCGGAAGCCACCCCGGCCTGCGTCGTGGTGTGTCCCGTGGGCGCCCGTATCTTCGGCGATTTGAACGATCCTCAGTCTGAGGTGAATCATTATCTGGCCGCTCACCCCCACTTCCGGCTGCGGGAAGATATGGGCACGGAGCCGCGGGTTTATTATTTACCGGCGCAATGGGAAGAGGGAACATGACAACGGCCGTTAACGCCCGGCAAACACATCAGTCAAAAAAACCCAAATGGCTTGCCACCCTGCTCCTGGCTGGCTGGGTGCTGGGGCTGCTGCTGCTCATTGCCATCGGGATAGCGGCGGCCATTCAGGTATTTTGGCGGGGCCTGGTCGTCACCAATCTGACGGATTTGGTGCCCTGGGGCTTGTGGATCACCATTGACTTGTCAGCCATTGCCATGAGTGCAGGGGCGTTTTCTCTGTGCGCGGCCGTGTACCTGATTGGCCTGAAGCAATATGCGCCAGTCGCCCGCACCGCCACCTTCATCGGCATCATTGGCTACAGCATGGCTATGCTTTGCCTGCTGATGGACGTGGGCCGGCCGGACCGGTTCTGGCACGGTTTTGTCTATTGGAACATCCATTCGGTGCTGTGGGAAGTAACCATGTGCGTCGGCCTGTACTTCTCCGTCCTGATTCTGGAGACAATGCCCATTATTGGGGAGACGGACTGGATGCAGCGCGCTTTACCCCGGCTGTCCCACCGCCTGACCAGCATCCACCATCTGGCGCCAGTGTTGGCCTTTTTTGGCCTGGCCTTTTCCCTGCTGCACCAATCCTCGTTGGGAGCAACGTATGGCGTTTTGCAGGCGCGGCCCATCTGGTACCGGCCGAATTTGTCGGTATTGTTCATCTATTCGGCCGTACTGGGCGGCATTTCCCTGACCATTGCCGCTTCTATGCTGGCGGCCCGGATCAGTGTGCGGGCCAGGATTGATGATGCGCTGCTGGAACGGCTGGCTCATTTTATCGGCTGGGCGCTGCTGGGCTATATTTATTTCCGCTTCTGGGATACGTTTGCTATGACGTACACCCACCAGCCGGGCCGGGCGGAAGGGTTGCAGATATTGACCACAGGTTCGCTGGCCTTTAATTTTTGGGTGGGTGAGGTGCTGCTGGGGATGCTGGTGCCGGTGGTGATTTTGCTGTACGGCCGTTGGCGCAAAGACCCGACAGCCCGCATGATTGCCTTATTCCTGGTGGCCGGTGGAGTCATCGCCTATCGTTGGGACATCACCATGGTGGGACAACTGATTGTCCTGACCTACCTGCCCCAGGAAATTACAGCCCGCTATACCCAGTACACACCATCATTGATTGAGCTGGCTACAGGAACCGGGGTGGTAGCTTATGGATTATTAGCTTTTACGTTTGGAGTGCGTTACCTGAACATTGTCAATCACCGCAGCACGCATAAACCGTCAGTAATGCGCTCGGTGGAGACGGGATAATGAGCATTGCCTTATTTCTGGCAGTTGATTCGGGAGAAGAAGGTGAGCGGCTGCGGCTTTTACTGGAAGCGCAGCCGGATATGCAGGTCACAGGGGTAGCAGGCAACTGTTATGATGCTCTCAAGCAGATCAAGCAACAGTTACCCGACGTGGTCATTATTCGAGCGACAGCCTGCCAATTAAGCGGTATCCACATCATCCGAAAAATCCGCCGGCATTGTCCGCGCACCCGTATCATTTTCCTGACTGACCAGCCTAACGTTATCCAGGTGGCGCGGGCTTTGCGGGCGGGAAGCAACGGTATTTTACTGCAAGCGAGTACCGAAGCAGAGATTGTGCAGGCTGTACATACTGTTTATGATAACGGCCGTTACCTGAGCCAACAGGTTTCGGATATGCTCATTGAGGATTACGTGCAACAGCGTAGTATGGCTGGCAACGACGACAGCCCTTTGGCCCGCCTCAGCCCCCGCGAGCGGGACGTATTGCAACTGGTAGCCGAAAGTAAATCCAGCGCTGAGATTGCCGAGATGCTGGCCCTGTCCCCTAAAACCGTCAAAACTTACCGCAGCCGTTTGATGCAAAAGCTGGACATTAATAACGTATCTTCTCTCGTCAAATTTGCCACCCAGTATAGATTGACCCATTAGAATAGTTAGACATCTAAATCTAAATGGTCGGGTAGTCACACAACAATCAGGCTGTCGGTTCGTTGTTCTTCATCGGCGTGGTAGCCCTGATGAATCCGGCAAACATCAACACAGCGCCTAACAACTCGCCTATATACAGAGCGTTTGCCAGCCCAAAGCGACTAAATGCGCCGCCAAAAGCGGGCGCTAAAGCCCCCACAGCAATTAAGATATTGCCAATAGCACGGTGCAGCAAGACTCGTTTACGCCAGAATATCCAGGCTGAATAAGCGGCGCCCCCAACCAGCGTTATCGTACCGTACAGATTGAAAAAGGGCGTCAGAATACGGACGCCAGGCGTGATGATGGCGTGGCCGCTCAATTCGCCGCTGGTCATTAAGCTGGGATCGAGTTCGGCGGTGAAGATACGAATCGCCCCGTACAGGGAGGCAAGAAGCAGGATTGCCATGAACGTATTAGCCCATTTCCGCTTTGCCAATAGATAAACGCTGCCCTGACCCAGCCAGGCCGCTACCAGGAGAGCGCCAAACAGATACCACAAACGGAAAATCAGATCATTCCAGCCGAAAGCTCCAAAGTACGCCTCGGAGAAAGAGCCAATAGCATAGAACACCATACCAATGCCCCAAAGCAGCAAGTGGGGTCTTCTCCGCTGCAAATAACGCCTGAACACCAGGACAGCAAAAATGATGCTGACAACAAACGAGGTGAAAGGTAACAATACGTTAATACTCATAGATATTACTCCTATTTACCCTGCACCCGGAATCAGTCCTAGCGCCAGACCAACGATGATGATCAGTAAGATGATAATGGCTATCACGATAATTCCTACGGCAATAGGCACACCCTTTTCGTATAGTGGTGGATATTGACGCTTGGGTTTCTTATCTTTATTGTTCATAATCAGTTTACAAAATAATTCTCAAACATTGGCGTTGTTCACACCCATTGTTATTTGCGGGTACACACTGCGAGCCGCCAGTAACCAGCAGTTTACCACACTATGCTAAGGAATGAGAAGAATCTCCCAAAGAAAAAATCTCGGCCGTGAATTGTTAAATTTACCAGTCAAGTCAGCCCCCAGCCGTCCAACATCCCCTACAGTTAATATCAAAGTTTCCTGACAGAAAGATAGCACACCCTCCAATATAATATGTATAGTGAAGAATATCACAAATAGCGAGTAGTTAAATCGCCTCTGTGTCCATGTTGTACCTTTCCTTCTTTTTTTACCTCCGTGGTTTCTAAAACCGCGGAAGTATATGGAAAACTTATCTGTGGACACTGATATAGATTGGACAGTTCCATGTATCGTCATCGAAGAAAACTCTTGGCGGCATTATTATTCATAGGTTTGGCAGGATTGTTGTGGAGCCAACCTATGGGTACGGGCCGCCTGGAGGGGGTTTGGGCTGCACCGCTGCGGCAGGAAGGCACGGCCGTTTCTACTGCCGATGCTGATTGTCTGATGTGCCACTCCAACCATAATTTCATCGGTGTCTTTGCCGATGGCGAGCAGATTTCCCTCTACGTGGACAATGACATCTACGCCCAATCCGTTCATGGCCCGGCGGGGCTGGAATGCGTGGCCTGCCACACCGACATCAGCGAATACCCCCATCACGTTGAGCAAATCACCTGCCTTACCTGTCACGAGACGGAGGAGGGGGATGGAGAAATGGGCGGCGAGTACGCCTCTCTGGAAGTGGCGCTGCCTTACAACGACCGGCGGGAGATGACCCTGGCGATCAATGACGCCTGCCGTTCCTGCCACGAAGAAGAATTCGACATGGCGGTGGACAGCGCCCACGTGAAAGCACAAATGAGCGGCAACCGGGAAGCGCCCCTCTGCGTGGATTGTCACGGCAGCCACGATATTACTCAGCCGGACGTACCCAGAGCCAAAATCTCGCACACCTGCGCTACGTGCCACCGGGCAGTTTATTCGACTTATCGTTCCAGCGTGCATGGTTCGGCTCTGGAGATTGAATCCAACCCGGACGTGCCTACGTGTGTAGACTGCCACGGTGTTCACAGCGTCCAGGGGCCGCGCAACGCTACGTTCCACAATGACAGCATTGCTATTTGCGGCAAATGTCACGCCGACAAGGCGTTGATGGAGAAGTATGATATTTCTACGGACGTATTCGACACCTATCTCAATGATTTTCACGGCCGTACCGTCAACCTGTTCCGCCGCCAAAACAGCGGGATCGCCAGCAACAAAGCAGTCTGCTTCGACTGCCACGGCATTCACAACATTCGCGCGCCGGACGATCCCCTGTCCACCGTTTATCCCGACAATTTGCAGCATACCTGCCAGCAGTGCCACCAAGACGCCACTATTCGCTTCCCCCAGGCCTGGTTAAGCCACTTCGTCCCCACGTGGGAACAAACCCCTGTTCTCTATCTGGTCAACGTCATCTACAAAATTCTGATTCCCCTGACCATTGGTGGGTTTGTAGCCTATATCGGCCTGGACGCCAGCAAACGATGGCGGGAAAAACGAGAAATTGTCAGACAGGCCATAGCTGAAGCAGAGGAAGAATATGACGACTTCGATTTCGAGTAACGGGGCCAAACCACAAACCGTGTCCCCGGAAGAAGCGGCCGTTATTGAGCGCATCAAACGGCAGGCGCGGGCGCGCAAACTACGCGCGGCACAAAAACTGGCTGCCCAAATGCAGATCGCCCCGGACGGAACCAGAACTTTCGTCCGTTTTTCCTCGCGGCAGCGCCGGGAACACCAGGTTCTCCTCTTTACCTTTTCCGTTTTGGCAGTAACCGGGCTGCTGCAATACTACAGCGCCCTCGCGCCCGTAGCCTGGGTCATCAACTCTGTTTTTGGCGGGGTGGAAACGCTGCGCACACTGCACCATCTGGCAGCGCTCGTTTTTATCCTGGAAGCAGTCTATCACTTGGGGGTCATTTTGTCTGTCTGGTTTGTCCACCGGGAAAAAGGTTCCATGTGGCCCCGCTGGCGCGACCTGACAGACCTTATCCAAATGGTGAAATATAACGCAGGGCTGGCCCGGCAACGGCCGTTATTCGACCGCTTTTCTGTAGAAGAGAAGATCGAATACTGGGCTTTGTTGTGGGGGTCTGTCATTATGATTCTGACCGGGCTGATTCAATGGTTCCCCACCTGGGTGACGCTGGCCCTGCCCGGCCAGGTTATCCCCGTTTCGCGGGCTATCCACGGTTGGGAAGCAATTCTGGCCACGTTGTCTATCCTCATCTGGCATATGTACCACACCGTTATTAAAGAAAGAAACAAGAGCATTTTTGATGGTCTGATGTCCGAAAAGGAAATGCAGGAAAATCATCCGTTAGAGTATCGGCGTATCATGGCCGCTTACAACTATTTACAACAAATGGCCGCGGAACAGAAAGCGCAAACGTCTGCGGAAAAAACAGAAACAGAACCCGTCACAGTGGGTGGTGAACATGAGTTGGTTTAGGAAAAGAAAGAAAGCGGAAGATACAACCGCCAAACAAAATCAGCAGCGTTGGCGCCCCTGGCGGCGCTGGACCCGTACTACCATTGATCTGGGCAATCCCCGCCATCGTCGCAATCTACTGCTGTTATTTCTGATCGCAAATGTGTTGGTGATCGCTTTCTTTCTCGTTAATTATCAAGTATACCATTACACAGAGAGCGCTGAATTTTGCGGTACAGCCTGCCATACGATGGCCCCGGAAATGGCCCGCTATGAAAAGTCGCCCCACGCCAACGTGGAATGTGTGAAGTGCCATATTGGGCCAGGTACTTCATTCTTTGTCAGATCGAAAATTGATGGCCTGAAGCAAGTATACGCGGTTATAACCAATTCGTTTAGCCGGCCCATTACCAGCCCGGTGCATAATTTACGGCCGGCGCGGGAAACGTGCGAGACGTGCCACAATCCGACGCAGTTCAAAGACAACATCATCAAAAATATTCGCCACTATGACAACGACGAAGCGAATACACCCGTGCAATCCACCCTCATCCTCAAAATGGGTGGCTGGAAAGAAAGCACCGGCGTATCCCAAGGCATCCATTGGCACATCAATAACCCCGTCTATTACATTGCCGCCGATGAACAACGCCAGGTCATCTTGTGGGTAGGCGTCGAGCAGGAAGATGGCAGCCTGAAAGAGTATTTTGCCCGCGATATGCTCACCATGGCCCAAACCTCCTTTGTAGAAAATGCCTTTGAGAACGATGAAGTGCGCCTGATGGACTGTATTGATTGCCACAACCGCACCGCCCATTACATCCCCTCGCCCCAGGAAGCAGTAGACCAGGCCATTAGCGACGGGCTGATCGATCCCAGCCTGCCTTACATCCGGGCCAAAGCCATCGAGGTTTTGCAGCAACCCTATAATAGCACGGCCGAAGCCTACGCCGCCATTGACGGCCTGGCCGATTTCTACCGGGTATCCCACCCCGGCAGTTGGACAAAACCGGCCGACGGCCCCTCTGCTCTGGAAAGAGCTTTAGAGACCATCAAGGAAATCTACTCGGAAACCAACTTTCCGGAAATGGCCCAGAACTGGCAAACCAACCCTAACAATGCCCGCCACACACCCTCGCTGGGCTGCTTCCGCTGCCACGACGGCAAACACGTCAGTGTGGATGAGTCCGGCCAGGAAGTGGAGGCCATCAGCGTGAAATGCAACCTGTGCCACACCGTGCCCATCGTCGGCCGAGGAGATGAACTAATTGTCGAATCACCCGTCATCACCGGCACTGCCCCCGAGTCCCACGCCGATTTCCGCTGGACAATTGAACACCGCGACGTGGATGAAGCCGAGGAACAGGAATGCTACCAATGCCACGGCCAGGCATTTTGCAATAACGGCGTTTGCCACAATCTGAGCCATCCGCCCGACATGCTCTTTACCCACGCCGAAGAGTATTACACCCGGGGCGACCAGGTTTGTTACACCTGCCATCAAAATATTTTATGTAGTCGCTGCCATCCCGGAGGGATCGTAAGCAATCCATGAGGTTAGTCAAATGAAAATTATGAACTTGATCGATTTACAAGATTCTCGTCAATTGAGCCGCATGGTCTGGTTAACTTTAGCGGCCGTTTTCATCGTCATCGTTGCCTTCAGTGGGTACTACTACTGGGATCGCTACGTCTATCTGGACGACCAGTCTCCCCTGGAAATCGGGGTAGAGCATCTGGAAGCCATGGTACGTGAAAACCCTGAAGACCCCCAGGCCAGAGTGGCATTAGCCCAATACTACTTCGAGAACGGTATATATGAAAAAGCCATAGAGCAGGCCCAACAAGTCCTGGCGGCCTATCCCGACGACGACAACGCCCTCTTCGTTTTGGGGATGTCCTACATCCAGTCCGGGCAAACCGAGGCTGCCTTTGAGCCGCTGCTGCAATTTACCGACAGTCGGCGCGAGTCGCCTATGGCCCGCAGCGACACCGTCCTGCAAACCGCGCTTTATTTCCTCGGCCAGAGCTACGTAGAAACAAACCAACCGGACAAAGCAGTGGAAGTGCTGAATGAGGCGCTGCTCATCAACGCCGCCGACGCCGATGCTATGTACCAACTGGGACTGGCTTACGCCCTGCAAGGCCAACATGAAGAGGCTATCACCCAGTACGAGGAAGCGGTACGTTTCGTTCCCGATTTTATCGAAGCGTATCAGGGTATGATTGCCAGTTACGGCGCATTAGGCATGACGGATCATGTCGCTTATGCCCGCGGCATGGAAGCCTTTTCCCTGAAGGATTATGAGACAGCCCGTACCCACCTGGATGTGGCCACTGCCAATCTGCCTGATTTTGCTCCGGCGTTTGTCGGCTTGGGATTGGTGCAGGAGCAGTTGGGGGATTTACAAGGGGCACAAACCAACTTTGAGTATGTGCTGGAATTGGACCCAGGTAATTTTATGGCTACCCACGCCCTGGGTCGGGTGCAGTTGAGATTGAGTGAGCAGGAGTAGAAAATCAACGCAAGTGTTCAAACCTCTGAGGTTTACGCCTCTAGTAAACCGGTTTAATTTAACAAAAACTTCAGAGGTTTTCACCACTGAAAATTATTGAGGTCTGCCATGGAAAGTGGAGTACTAAAACCAACAACAGAAGAAGACCTGCACGATACAGATTTTGCTGACGGTCAGTCAGTTCAGGCCACAGTAGGCGCGGACGGTCTGACGTCTGATGATATGGAAGAGTTAACCCAGGAAGCCGAAGGGGATGAGAAGAAACGGCGCCGGCGGCTGCTGGCATTACTCATCTTTTTGCTGCTGCTGCTGCTTGTGTTCTCCAGCCTTTTTTGCCGCTATTTGCAGCGGCCGGCTCCCTTGCCGGAAATTATATTGCCGTCCACGGTGCATTATCCACCTCACTATCTGTTTTCCATCTACGGAGTGGACAAACCGGTAGGCATAACACTTTCGCCGGAAGGGGATCGCCTGTACGTAGCAGAAACGGGCGGCGAACGCATGATTCGTATTTTTGACACGGAGGGCACACCAATAGCCATGTTTGCCCCGCCGCGCACCCGCCCCGGCGAACGCTCCCCGGTTTATCTGGAGACGGATAAAGACGGCCGTATCTTCGTCACCGACCGGTTACAGCACGCCATCTACATCTTTGGCAGCGATGGCAGCTACCTGGATATGCTCATTTCGCCCGATCTGAGTCTGAGCAGCTATGTGGATGACCGGGTAGGCGGCCTGCTCCTGGGCAGTACTTACGTTTACAACATCTTCCAGGACAACGTCTACTACCAGCCCTTCGGCCAGGAAGAAACTGTGCTACCCGCCCCGGACAAGATGATCAAATGGGCGCCGCTGGGCCTGCACATTGATGAGGAAAACAATCTGTTCGTTACTGACGTAACCGAAGGCAAAAACCGCGTTCTGGAATTTTCGCTGCCGGACGAACCGATTCTGGTTTCCTGGGAAGGCATTCAGTTACTTCAATCTGATTTTGGGAAATCCGGCCAGAGCAAAGGCCAGTTCCTCTTCCCCAATGATGTAGCCACCGACGCACAGGGGCGCATCTATATTTCTGATGGCAATAACGGCCGTATCTCCGTCTGGGACAAAGACAAGAATTTCCTGTTTAACTTCAGCGGCGGCACGGCCGAAGGCGCATTAAGTTTACCCCGCGGCATCTTTATAGATTACCTCGACCGTCTCTTTGTCGTGGATGCCGTCGGTCAAAACGTCAAAGTTTACGATGTCTCCGGACAAGAACCTGCTTTCCTGTACGCCTTTGGCGATTGGGGCATAGACGACGGTATGTTCAATTACCCCAACGACATTGTTGTGGCTGAAGACGGGCTATTGTACATCGTAGATCGAGAAAACAATCGTATTCAAGTCTGGTCTTATTAGTGGTGTTAGTGACTGATTGCCGGAGTTGACTGGTCGCCGGTTCTTACGCACTAACAATCACCAAAGGAGGTGATGTTTCGGGAAAAATAAAAATCAAGACAAACTCGTTTATGGCAAAACCATATGGTTAACCATAGTCCACGAAAGGTACGCCTAAGCGTACAAAACAAGTGTTAACACTTTTTGTTAGGAGGATTACCATGAAAAAATTTCTGTTATTACTAGCATTGGCGTTTGCCCTGGCCTTGGGCACTGCCAGTCTGGTTTCGGCCAACGGCGGGCCGCATGGCGGCTACACAGCCACCACGGACGCCTGCGCTGGCTGCCACCGGGCGCATACGGCCCCTGGCCCCAGGCTGCTCCTGGCCAACAGCACCTATGATTTGTGCATTACCTGTCATGGGGCTGCCGGAGCGGGCGCCAACACCAACGTAGACGATGGCCTTTATCTCTCCACCCGGGATGATGCACCTAACGGGGCGGATGGGAACGTCGGTGCAGCCAACACACCTGATAACGCCCCCTTGCTGGGCGGTGGCTTCCAGAATTATCAGGGAGCGCCCGTTACATCTATTCACGATGCTGACGGTACCACCGCCGCCGCTTGGGGTAATGGCGTTAATCGTGGCGTAACCGCCGACCTCGCTGAAGGCAACCTGTCCTGCGCTTCCTGCCATGATCCGCACGGCTCACCCAACTACCGCATTCTCAAAGAAACCATCAACGGCAATGCTGTCAATGTGCAGCAGGTAGATGAAGGAGCCGCCAAAGATTATGACACCGAGCAGTGGGGAACCGGCATGAGTTCTGTCTGCGCCGCCTGCCATAGCAATTACCATGTAACCACGAGTGGTTCTGGCAGTGACTCGACGTATCTGGCTACCGGCGGCTACGCCCATGCCGTTGACATGAACTACAGCTATGGCGGCAGCAACGTCAACCCGGAAACGATTGGCTTTGGTGGCTACAATCTGCCGTTGGCTGAAAGTGGCGTCAATGACAGGGTAGTTTGCTCAACGTGCCATCTGTCGCACGGCACGGCCGCAGCTGCAACTGGTTTTGCTGATGGCGCCTACGATCCGCCTTTTGGTACCGTCGGCCCCATCCCCAGTGGCGATAGCGCTTTGCTGCGTCTGGACAACCGCGGCGTTTGCGAAGTCTGCCATCAGAAATAGTGTGTGAGGGCAGGGAATCCCCTGGTTTAGCTGAGTAGCCGGCCGGAGGATCCCCGCCCCAACATAGATAATTTTATCTTATTGTGTCCACTCTTGACGAACCCGGTTATGCTCTCCTCATCCGTAAAAAGATGGGGAGAGCTGCCGGGGAGGTAAGGAGTCCGTGACATTCAGTGACATTATGAAAGCGCGGCTGTTACTTGCTATTGTTCTATTTACTCTTTTTTTATACATACCTGTCAAGGCACTTCTGGCTGATAATGGCCCGCACGGTGGTTATACCGCCTTAACTGACGCCTGCGCCGGCTGCCATCGCACCCACACCGCAACCAACGCCAGCCTGTTGCTCAGCACTGTGCCCAATCTGTGCTATTCCTGCCATGGCAGCAGCGCCGCCGGAGCCAATACAAATGTGACTGATGGACTATTCGAAGGCTTAAACCGCTCTTTGCGGGGCGGCGGTTTTGAACAAGTGATGATGGCCCCGGACTTGACTAGCCCGCAGATTCTCCCGGTTACGTCCAACCACATGGTTAATGGCGGTTCGAACACGGTTTGGGGCTATGGTCCCATCACCACAACTGTCAACCCTGGCGTCACCAATGTCGCCCTGACCTGCACCAACTGCCACAACCCGCACGGCCGTGCCGGAACTGACGGAGCAGCAACATATCGCATCCTCAAAGGAAGCAACGTTGCCAATACTCCTCTCTTCAGTAACAGCGACGGCACTGTGACCCAAACTGCCGGCATAGATATTCCTG
>JALUPA010000238.1 GCA_027054335.1 Ardenticatenaceae bacterium | reverse complement strand
ATCGTTACTTGAGGATGATGATATAAAGCCATTTGCTACTCCCATTTTTTAGAAATGACTTTTATTTTACTTCATCCCCATATATGGGTACACCCCCTGAGTTCCCAATGAACCAAAACATTATAGCACATCTTTTTTGGCAGTTGAGCTTGCTCTATTGATAGTTAGTAGTTGCCCGCAAACAAGTTCGTAGTAACGGCTTTAGCCGTCCAGACCGCTGAAGCGGTTACTACGAACCCAAACCGCTAGGTTATTTACGAACGCTCACTTAGCCCAACCGGGTGAAGAATGACGCCAATCCCCGTTACAATCTGCGTATAAATTCCGCCTCATTCGGCGTATAATGGTAGGTGGAATCAAGTTTTGTGTCGCCAACACCTCAGACACGACAGCCTGCACCGGAGCCACAATTAACGTGATGCGTGATACGTAATTCATGTCAGGCAACACGCCTCACGCATCACAAATCACGCGGAGGATAAGCCATGACCAAACTACACGAATTGCACAAACTGGGACAGTCTACCTGGCTTAATTACATGCGCCGGGGCTTTATTGAATCCGGCGAACTGCGGCAGCGCATTGGCGACGGCATTCAGGGGGTGACGGCTAACGCGGCCATCTTTGAACGAGTCGCAGCCGCCTGCGCCGACTACGACGACGACATCCGCCGGGAAGTGGCCGCCGGGACGCCCCTGAAGGAAATCCAGGAACATCTCCGGGCGCACGACGCGCGCACGGCCGCCGACTTTTTGCACGCCATCTTTGAGGAAAGCGCCGGGCTGGATGGTTTTGCCAGTCTGGAAATCGACCCGGCCCACGCCCAAAATACCGACCTGACCATCGCCGCCGCCCGGCACATGGGGCACCAGATTGACCGGGGCAACTCCATGGTGGAAATCCCGGCCACCCCCGCCGGGCTGGAAGCAGTAACGGCCCTGATTGGCGACGGGCAAAGCGTCAATATCACCCACATTTTTTCGGTGGCGCAATATGAGAGAGCGGCGCAGGCTTACCTGGACGGGATGGAATACCTGTTCCGGGTGAATAACCAGTGGCCGTTTACGCCTACGGCCGTAGCCTCCTTCTCCGTCAGCGCCATTGACAGCGCCATAGACGACCTGCTCCTGCAAATGGGCCATCCCGAACTGCAAGGGCAGGCGGGCATCGCCATGGCCAAAGTAGCCTATGACCGCTACCGCCACATCTTCAGCGGCCCCGATTGGGAGAAGATGGTCAAAAAAGAAGCCCGCCCCCTGCGCCTGAAATGGACGCGCACTACGCCGCGCAGCTTCTCCTACCCGGACACCTACTACGTGGACGCCCTCATCGGCCCGGATACCATCGTCACCTTCTCCCCGGCCACGCTCAACGCCTTCCTGGATCACGGCACAGTGTCCGGCAGCCTGACCATGGATTTGGACAAGGCCAGAGCGCATCTGGAACGACTGACCGAGTTGGGCCTTGACCTGGAAGCGATTGCGGAACAGTTGCAGCGGCAGTACCTCATCGCCTCCGAAAAGCAGTTCCAGGCGATTATGGCCGCGCTGGGCAAAAAACGGGACGAACTGGAGAGCAACTGGCAGCCCATGCGCCTGGCTCTGGCGGCGGAAACGCCCCGCTTTGACGAGACATTCCAGCAGCTATGCGAAGACCGGGTGATGGGCCGCGTCTGGACGCACGACACAACGCTGTGGCCGGCCGCGACGCCCCAACAATTGGGCTGGCTGAATCTCTTGCCGGTCATGCGGGAAAACGTAGGCCGCTTGCGCCAGATGGCCCAAAAAGCGGCGGCCAACGGCCTGACCCACGCCGTCGTCATCGGCTCGCCCGCCGTGACCCAGACCGCCAACTTGTTCTACCAGACCTTCGGCAAACCGGCCCAGCCGCCGTACCTGCCCTACCCCTGGCTGGAAATCAGCGCCTTCTCGCCCGCACTGTCCGACGTGGCCGCGCTGGACGATCAGGTTGATCCGGCCCGTACCCTCTTTATCATCGCGGAAAAGGAGGAGACGGAGGACGTTTGGGCGGCGTTTAACCATCTCTACCAGAAAACGGCCGTCACCCTGGGCGAAGACGAGGCGGGACGGCATTTCATGGCGATTACGGATCCAGGCAGTGTGTGGATTGATACGGCCGTGCAGCACAACTTCCGCCACCTCTTCCTCAACGCCCCCCACGTCAGCGAACCGTTTGCCGCTCTCTCCTACTTTGGCCTGGTTCCCGCCGCGCTGGCCGGGGCCGATCTGGAATCGCTGCTCTTCCGCGCCTCGGCGATGGCGGCAAACGCGGAAATCTGCCACGGCGGCCTGGCGCAAACCAATCTGGCGGCCAAATTGGGGACGGCGTTAGGGGTGATGGCCCGGAACGGCCGTGACCAAATCACCTTCATCACCTCTTTAGCCATTGCCGGATTGGGCGACTGGGCGGCCCAACTTTTGGCCGGGCTGGATGGCCTCACCCCCATCGCCGGCGACGTTATCGGCGCGCCGGACAGCTACGGCGACGACCGCTTCTTCATCCACCTGCGCTTGAAGCACGACACGATGCACGATACGGCCGTGCAAGCCTTAAGCGACGCCGGCCATCCCGTCCTCACCCTGCACCTGGAAGACACGCTGGACGTGGGCGGGCAGTTGTTCCTGTGGCAGATGGCTGCGGCCGTGGCCGGGCATTTGCTGGCAGTGAATCCGTTTGGAATGACGGCCGTTCCCCTTGCGGCCGACTGATCCTCACCGTAAAAACGTGATGCGTGATACGTGACACGTCTTCACGCATCACGCATCACGCATCTCAAATCCCCATAAATCCCCCATCCTACTGTGGTATAATCCCCCAATATCCCAATATCCAACATCCCATAAGGCAAGTGAACCATGAGTGACGACAAAAAAATCATCTACTCGATGATCGGCGTGGGCAAAATCGTCCCGCCCAACAAAAAAATACTGGAAGACATCTCCCTCTCCTACTTCTACGGGGCCAAAATCGGCGTCCTGGGCCTCAACGGCGCAGGCAAAAGCACCCTGCTGCGCATCATGGCCGGCGTAGACAAAGATTTTATCGGCGAAACAGTCATCGCCCCCGGCTACACCATCGGCTACCTGGAACAGGAACCGCTGCTGGACGAAACCCGCACCGTGCGCGAAGTGGTGGAAGAAGGGGCGCAGGAAATCGTCGAAGCCCTGCGCCAGTTTGACGAAATCAACATGAAATTTGCCGAACCGATGAGCGACGAAGAAATGAACGCCCTTATCGAAGAGCAGGGCAAGCTGCAAGACAAACTGGATCACATGAACGCCTGGGATTTGGACAGCCGCCTGGAACTGGCGATGGACGCCCTGCGCACCCCGCCTGGGGATACCCCGGTCAACGTCCTCTCCGGCGGCGAGCGGCGGCGCGTCGCTCTTTGCCGCCTCCTCCTGCAAGAGCCGGACATTCTCCTCCTGGACGAACCGACCAACCATCTGGATGCCGAATCCGTCGCCTGGCTGGAACGCCATCTGAAAAATTACAAAGGCACCGTCATCGCCGTCACCCATGACCGCTACTTCCTGGACAACGTGGCCGGCTGGATTCTGGAACTGGACAGAGGGCATGGCATCCCCTGGAAAGGCAACTACTCTTCCTGGCTGGAACAAAAGCAAGACCGGCTAACCCGCGAAGAGAAGAAAGCCTCCGCCCGCACCCGTACCTTGCAGCGGGAGCTGGAATGGATTCGCATGACACCCAAAGGGAAACGAGCCAAATCTAAGGCGCGCATCAACCAGTACAACGAACTGCTGGCTGATGATTTTGAACGGGCCAACGAGGAGCGGGAAATTTACATCCCGCCGGGGCCGCGCTTGGGGGACATTGTGGTGCGGAGCGAGGGGGTGCGCAAGGCTTACGACGACATCCTCCTCTACGAAAATCTGACCTTTGACCTCCCGCCGGGGGCTATTGTGGGGGTGATAGGGCCGAACGGAGCGGGGAAAACCACCCTCTTCCGCATGATTGTGGATCAAGAACAGCCGGACGGCGGTACATTACAAGTAGGCAAATCGGTAAAATTGGCCTACGTAGACCAGAGCCGCGACACCCTGGACCCGGACAAGACCGTTTGGGAAGAAATCTCGGACGGGCAGGATTCGATACAGCTAGGCCAGCGGCGCATGAATTCGCGGGCCTACGTCGGCCGTTTCAATTTCAGCGGCAGCGACCAGCAGAAAAAAGTGGGCGATTTGTCCGGCGGGGAGCGCAACCGGGTGCATCTGGCGAAGACGCTCAAATCGGGGGCCAATCTGCTCCTGCTGGATGAGCCAACGAATGACCTGGACGTGAACACGCTGCGGGCGCTGGAAGAGGCGCTGAACAGTTTTGGCGGTTCGGCCGTCATCATTTCCCATGATCGCTGGTTTTTGGACCGGGTGGCGACGCACATTCTGGCGTTTGAAGGCGACAGTGAAGCGTACTGGTTCATCGGCAGCTACAGCGACTACGAAAAGGATCGCAAGGAACGGATGGGGGATGCCGCGGAACGGCCGCACCGGATTACCTATCGCAAACTAACGCGCTAATGGAACCACGGATTGGACGGATGGGATGAATGAGTCCACTGAAAAAAGCCGCGGATTGCGCGGATTTGCAGGATTTTTTCTCTGGTAAATCTTAGCGATCTTTGCGTCCTTTGCGTTTTTTTCAGTAAGGTCATGGATTTTCCCAGATTTTTTTGTTGACCGGTACTATTTTGTGGTTGCAAAACCAAAATAAAGTGCTAAAATAAGTGCTTAATAATGGTCATAAATTAGATGAGGTGACGTGATGGAAACGATACTTTCTCCATTTTCAGCCAGCATATCCGAATTAAAAAAGAATCCGACAGCCTTACTGCGGCAAGCCGACGGCGCTCCGGTAGCCATCTTGAATCACAACCGCCCTACAGCCTACCTGGTTCCAGCCGACGTTTACGAAAATATGCTGGAACTGATTGAAGATTACAGGTTAAATCAAATTACCCGGGAACAATCTTCTGGCAAAGAACAAATTGCCGAATTTCCGATCTGGACACCATTGAACGCTTTTGAGGCTGCAGAAACATTGGCACAAGTTTTGGCAGAACATAAAGCTCAAAAATGAATTCCCCTGTACGCTTCCCTTTTACAAACGCAAAATCCAGGCAAATGGCCGTCGGCCAACTGGCTTATTTACCCATCACCCTGAGTCATGAAATGTATTCGACGCCTGTTTCAGGCTTACTGGATACCGGCTCTACAGTAAACGTTATGCCGTATTCTGTGGGACTCAAACTCGGTTTTGTATGGGAACAGCAAACAACATTCGTACGCCTAACAGGAAACCTGGCTAATGACGTGGCAAAAGCTGTTGTCGTCTCTGGACAAATTGCCTCGCTCCCCCCAGCAGCGCTTGTATTCGCCTGGACACAAGCAGAAGAAATCCCCGTCATCCTGGGGCAAATGAATTTTTTCACGGAATTTGATGTTTGTTTTTTCGGTTCTCAAGCTGCATTCGAAATCAGCCTCAAAAGCAGATAGAGACCCTGTGATGTGAAAACGGATGGGCTGGCAAGGCAGGAAAACAACTTATGGAAATTTTGGGATTGGATCACGTGCAGTTGGCGATGCCGGTGGGAGGCGAGGCGACGGCACGGCCGTTCTACGAAAACCTCCTCGGCCTGAAGGAAATGCCCAAACCGGAACCGTTGCGACTCTTTTGGCAACCGCCTGGAATTTATCCAGGACGGTGACGGATTTAACCAATGAAATTCCCCACAGTGAAAACGGCCGTCATCCAGGCCGCATCTATCATGTTCGATGCCGCAGCTACGGCCCAAAAAGCGTGTGACCTGATTGCCGAAGCCGCCGCTAACCAAACCAACCTCATCCTCTTCCCCGAAGCGTTCATTCCCGGTTACCCGCGCGGCCTCAGCTTTGGCACGGTGGTGGGCAGCCGCAGCCCGGAAGGGCGGGAAACGTGGCAGGCATATTGGGCCGGGGCGATTGACGTGCCCGGCCCCGTCACTGAGCAAATCGGGCAGGCGGCGCGGGCGGCAAAGGCACACGTAGCCATCGGCGTGATTGAGCGGGACAGCCAGTTCAGCGGCGGGACGCTCTACTGCACCCTGCTCTACTTTGGGCCGGACGGCCGTCTCCTGGGCAAACACCGCAAACTCAAACCCACCGCCGCCGAGCGCCTCATCTGGGGCGAAGGGGACGGCAGCACCCTGACCGTTATTGAGAGCGAATACGGCAAAATCGGCGGCCTCATCTGCTGGGAAAACTACATGCCGCTGGCCCGTATGGCCATGTACGGTAAAGGGGTGCAAATCTACCTGGCCCCTACCGCCGACGCGCGGGAAAGCTGGCAAGCCACTATGCGCCACATCGCCCTGGAAGGCCGCTGTTTTGTCCTGGGCTGCAACCAGTTTGTGACGAAGGGGATGTATCCGGCCGATTTGCCGGGCATCACCGATTTAGCCGATCAGCCGGACATCATGTGCCGTGGCGGCAGCGTGATTGTCAATCCATTGGGGGAGGTGATTGCCGGGCCGTTGTGGGATGAAGAGGGTATTTTGTACGCCGACCTGGACATGGCGGAAGTGGCGCGGGGCAAGCTGGATTTTGACGTGACGGGGCATTACGCCCGGCCGGACGTGTTTCAACTACTGGTCAACGAAGAACCAGCCTCGCCCGTCTCCGCCTCATCCAAAATACGCAAAAATTGAGCCGGTTCGGGGCGGATGCGGTAATTGTCGGTGAGATCGGTGTGGAGGATACGGCCGTTTTCATCTACCAGCAAAATCGTGGGCAGCACCGTCTCTGAATCATACCCCAGCAGTTCATATCCGGCGGGGATGCCGTGTTCGTGCGCAATCCCCAGTTGACGCGCCGCCTTATTTTCCTTATCCACCAAAAAGTGCAGGGGAACGTCAAATTTTCGGGCCAATCCGGCCGTTTTCTCTTGCGGCTGCGGGCTGATCAGGACGACTTGTACGCCCCGCTCAGCCAATTGGCGGTACTGCCCGGCAATCTCCCGAATCTGGGCCATGCAGAAGGGACACCAGTTGCCCCGGTAGAAGAGGTACAGCACTTTTTGCCCGGCAAAATCAGAGGTTAGCACAGGACGGCCGTCTACATCATACAACATCACAGCCGGCAGCTTTTCTCCCACAGCCAGTTGGGGTGCATCCGGCCGTTTCAGTTTGGAATACCAATGCACATACAACGTCCAGCCAATCAACATGAGCAAGATCAGGGGCACGACGCCCGGTTCACTAACACCCTGATAGCGGCTGTACAACGTCAGTAACACGCCAATGTCAATGACAATAGTCAACGGTGTTAAATTTTCGCTGGTGCGGGGCGTATCGTAACGATAGATGTTGAGAAAATAAAGAACAATGGGTACGGATGCCAGTACCACTCCCAACCAACCCCAATTGCCACCAGTACCGTACTTCCAGATAGAATATCCGGCAATGAGGACGGCCGTAAATACCAACAAAGAAATAAATAACGACTTCAAACGATTCATAGGCTAAAATACCAGAGACGTGATGTGTGCTGTACATCCACGTCTGGAAAATGACGTATTATGACGAGGTTTTCTATGTCCTACCAACCCAACTTACCCGTCCCCGCCCCATTGCGCGGGACAGATGCGGGAACTTTCACTGAATATACCATCAAACAGCGATTTCCCAATATTGCCGAGCGGGTGTTAAGGGAAAATAAGCTGACGGCCGCAGCGACTACCCGGATAGAAGCCCTGCTGGCGGAGATACCGTTTGGGGAGATACGGCCGTTAAGCGACGATCACGCTCCCGACTATGCGCAATGGCAGGCGTGGATTGCCCCTTACGTCGGGCAAAACTGGCTGCAGCCGCCCTGGTTCTTTGCTGAAACCTATTTCTACCGGCGCATTATCGAAGCGGTAGATTATTTTGCTACCGGTTTTGACCCCTTCACTTACCAAAAAGAACAGGGGCTAACGCAGCACAGCAAGGCCATTTTCGCTTTATGTCAACAGCTATCCCGCTCTCTGGAAAATGGCTGGCAGCCCAGCCAATTCTCCCACTGGCTGCTGACCGATTTGTGGGGTAACCAGGTAGATTTGAGTATGTGGTCAGTAGATGATGCCACCAAGCCCAGCCATACCAGCGACGCCCTCCGCCTGGCGCACACGCTGGTAGATGACCGCGCCGCCGTATTGGCTGCGCTGAACAAGCAGGAAAACATCCGGGTAGATTTTATCATGGACAATGCCGGGCTGGAATTGGTCAGCGATCTGGTTCTGGCCGATTATCTGCTGACGACGGGTAAGGCGGGCACGATCCATCTTCATCTCAAGCTGCACCCCACCTTTGTCTCGGACGCCACAACGCATGACGTGTTGCAGACGCTGGCTTTCCTGAACGGCCGTCCCCAGAACGACATTCAGGCGTTAGCGAACAGATTAACAGGGTATATGGTAGACGGCCGTTTCCACCCCGTCATCCACTCCTTCTGGACCTCTCCCCTTCCCCTGTGGCAAATGCCGGATGCGTTGCGGCAGGAACTGGCTCCGGCCCATCTAATCATCAGCAAAGGCGACGCCAACTACCGCCGCGCCCTGGGCGACGCCCACTGGCCGCCCGACACGCCTTTCGCGCAGATTGTCAGCTACCTGCCCGCCCCCGCCCTCTTCCTGCGTACCTGCAAATCCGAAGTCATCGCCGGCTTGCCGCCCGGCCAGGCGGAAGCATTGGTCGAAAAGGAACCGGATTGGCTGGTCAACGGCAAATGGGGACTTATCCAATTCGTACTCCAATGAATTATATGGCTTTACTTTTTCCTGGTTCTATCATGCACCCAGTTTGCAATCTTTTTTACTGATCTACAAATGGGCGAACCCAGAGTTGTAAGGGCAATTTGAACCACGCCCGTATCTTGAATTGTATATCCGCAAGCTAACAAGCATATCTGCTGACCATTGCTGGAAAACGACACTCTGTCAATCGCTCAATGCGCCCGCCGGTAGCGCAGGTGGACGGCGCCCAAATGAATTTCGTCGCCGTCGAGAAGTTCTGTGCCGTATTCGGGGACTTGCCGCTCGTTGACCCAGGTGCCGCTGGTACTGTGTTCGTCGTAGATGCGGTAGCTGTGCCCTTCACGCATCATGTTGGCGTGGTAACGGGACAGGGTGACGTCTTCGGGAAAGGCGATGTCGCAAATGTTGGGGTTTCGGCCGATTCTGACGATGGTTTCACTGAGAGGGATGGGGGAGGCTACGGCCGTAACCGAATCCAACACTTCCAGATAAGCCACCGGTTTCTGCGGCTGGCTGGCAGATGATGACGCGGTAGCGGCTGGTACGGCCTTTTTAGTGGCGCCGGGCCTGGGGATGCGCTGCTGGGCGGCACGGCCGTAGCCCTTCACCTGGGCCACACTTGACCGGGACAACAGCCCTTTGCGGGCCGCAAATACCACCAAGCCGGCAAAACCGGCGGCAACCAGGACAAACAACAAAAATATCAACACCGTGCGGCCCAGGCTTTGCCCACCGTCCAGCGCGTCCGGAATGTCCCGGCGGCCCTCACCAATCGTCAGGAGAACG
Organism: Ardenticatenaceae bacterium; assembly: GCA_027054335.1. GTDB lineage: Bacteria > Chloroflexota > Anaerolineae > Promineifilales > Promineifilaceae > JAJRTP01. Next base: position 4,262 of record JALUPA010000238.1, on the reverse strand, counting down.
ACCGGGCTGATAGCCCGGATACCCTGATCGTCCACCACCACCGCTTCCACTGTGTTGTTGCCATATGCCAGATTAGCCGCGTTAATCACAAAATTATCCATCTTGTCCAGCGGGATTTCATACGGCAGGGACGTATCGCCGTTGAGGATAAGCTGCGCTGCTTCTACCTGCCGCTCCACGCCGTCCAGCCAACTGACTGTGATACCAAAACGTAAACGAACCGGTTTATCCACACTGGGCAGGGTGAGGGCGCGGGCCTCCGGGGGCAGATCAATGGTTACGCTGGGTACATTGTCCGGGATTTCGGCCGTGGTTGTCGCCTTTACATCCGGGTTGCCCGCTAAACTGACTTCCAGGTTGGCCGTGCCGCCGCCGACGCTGCCTACCGGCGCTGTGATACGCGCCTGATCGCGGAAACTGCCAATCCGGTTCCAGATGAGAGACAAATCGGCCGTATTGCTTAATTCCACACTCACCCCGCCTGTGCCTGCAGCTACGTTGGTCAGGTATTCCCGGCCAGTATCCAGGTTAATGTCCACATTGTCCAGCCAGACAGTATGAATAGGAATGCCCAATTCCAGGGCGCGGTTAATGACGTCAGGCGGGCCGCTGCGGGTGCTGGTGGCGTCTGTACCGTCGGTGATGAGGACGATAGAGGCGGCCATGCGCTCATCCGGTTTGAGGCTGTCCATTTTGTTCAGCAAGTCTACGGTGCTGTCATAGAGGGCGGTGGCGTTTGTTTCCGGGGTGAGGGGCGTGGCGAAGAGATTACGCACAGAGTTGTAAAAATAATCGGGGGCCAGTAGTTCAACGGCCGTATCCTCCACCTGATAGACGCCGACCGCGTCCACCTGCTCTACCATAAATTCAGGGCTGGCGTACTGTTGGATAGCTTCCTGGATGGCCGGAAGCTGAGCATGGACGCCTGTGGGGATATCTATCAGAAAAATGGTTAGCGTGCCCACCTGCTCATTGCCCAAATATTGGGCCGGGCCGGCCGGTTGGCCGTTGTTGGTAATGGCCAGCGGTTCTACGGAGAGATCAAGCGGATTTCCCTGACTGTCACGGCCGTACATGAGCATCTCGATATTGGGCAAACGCTCACTGTTCGTCTCCGTAATAAACAGCCGTTCCACCGGCGGCCGTTCCTCTCCTTCTTGCGCCGCCACACTGCCGGCCAACAAGCCCAAAACGAGCGTCAAAATTGCTATCCATTTGCCAAATTTATATTGCGTCATCTGATTCCTCTCTCCCACTGCTTCCCGTGCTATAATAGCAAACCATCGCAGGAAAGTAAACATAAAAATGTAATTGGGTAACTGGTAATTGGTAATTGGATGATTGAGAAATTGGGGAATTTGGCGTGGCCCAAAACGGCTTGAGTAACATGCTGGGTAACAGCAGTTTTAACGCACTTCAGCGTGTTTTCTGTCTCAGCCGCCGGATTGTATCCGGCAGCTTGTGGGCGGGATTGATGCTGTTGTTGGGAGTGGCGGCTACGGCCGTGGCCCAACCCGACGTCATCGTTACTCTGACTGAACCGGACACCGCCCAGTTCCCCACCGTGCGCCTGCGGGTGATGACCGCCGACAGTCAAAGCGCCCCTCTGCCGGAAGATCAGTTTGCCAGCCTGACTTTGCGGGAAAACGGCGTTCCCGTTCCCGATTTTGACCTGCAATTTGTGCCGGTAGGTATTGACGCCGTATTCGTCCTGGATGCGGACGAGGCGATGGCCTATGAGGACGGTGTGGGCGGCGCGCGGCTGGATCAGGTGAAGGAAAGCGTCCGCCGCTACGCCAACCGCTTTATGAGTCCCGCCGGACTGGACCGTATTTCCATTCTTGTACCGGACGGTTTCCTCATCCAAAACGAAAACAATCCTCAAGCCGTTATCGCCGCCATTGACGCTTATAATCCGGCGCTGCCGGAAGAAGCGCCGGTGAACGCCATGCTGCAACAAGCCATCGCCCATCTGGACGACCTGCCGGAGGATGATCGCTTTCAAACCATCCTGCTCTACAGCGACGGCAACAAGTTGAGCCGGCAGCTGGATTACCCCGCGCTGGCCCAGTCGCCGGTGCCCATTTATACGGCCGTCCTGGGGGGATTGCCCACGCAGGCGGCCATTGGTAACGCCGCTGCCTTGTCCGCCCCCAGCCGCGCTTTTTACCTAACCATGCCCTTTGCCGAGGAGAGCGATCCCGTTTTCTTGCTCTGGCAGCGGCAGAGCAATCAGCCGCAAATCAGTTACCAATCTTTCCTGCGGGAAAGCGGCCGTTATCCCGTCAGCGTCAATATCGGCCCGCTGGCCGCCAGTGTGGCGCTGGATTTAACGCTGAAACCGCCGCAAGTTGCTCTGCAACTGGCTGAGCCGGTCATCCGGCGCGCGGGAGATGCGCCGGATACGCCGCTGGAAGAATTGCAGCCGGGAACCGTCGCCCTGCCGGTAAAAATTGTCTGGCCGGATGGCATTGTGCGGGAATTGACGGCCGTCACCTTCACCGTCAACGGGCAGATGCAGCCGCAGGTAACTGTGCCCCAGCCGGACGAGAACGGCGTCTTCCCGGTGGCATGGCCGGTACAAACGACGGGTACGGGGGCGTATGATTTGCAGGTGTCTGTGACGGATGCGCTGGGGTTTTCGGCCGTCAGCGCCGTACAAATTGTCACGGTGATAGAGGAACGGCCGTCGCCGCCCACACCCACGCCGGTCCCCACAGCCACGCCATCTCCGGCCGAGCGCATGGCCACGGAAGCTGCCCGCCTGCCCCGCCCGGTGCTGCTCCTGCTACTAGCCGGCTTAGGCTTGTTAGCCATCGCCCTGGTGCTGCTGCGCCTGTGGCAAAAGAAAGGCCGCCAAAAAGCTACCGCCGCAGTGTTGGCCCAACGGCAGGCTGCTTTGCAAGCTAAAGCCACGCCGCCTCCCGAAGACGCTGCGCCGCCCCTGCCCCCGCAGCCCGCAGCCCTGGTCTGGCATGATGAAGAGAAGGAACCGGCTGAAATCACTGGTGACAGTGTGCTGATCGGCCGCGATCCGGCCGTGGTAGACATTGCCCTGGCCGACCGTTCCGTATCCCACCTTCATGCGCGTATTCGTTGGCGCAACGGCCGTTACTGGCTCTACGACGAAGGCAGCGAAATGGGTACTTTCCTCAACCACGACCGTCTGGGACTCAGCCCCAAACCGCTGGCCGACGGGGATGAGGTGCGCTTTGGCCGGGTGGCGCTGCGCTTTGAGATGAGGAGATGAGGGAGACGCATCACATTAAGGAGATTATTTTGAGTAAACGCACTGCTATTATTTTCGATATGGATGGCCTGATGGTGGACAGTGAACCGCTGTCACGTCAGGCGTGGGATGAAGTGTTACGGCCGTATGGCGTTACCATAGACGACGATCTGCAAAGCCGCATCATTGGCTGGCGGGTAGATGTCAGCGCCCCTGCAATCCTGTCCTGGTTTGGTTTGGAGCACGTAGATGTGGCCGAGATGATTGCCAGGCAAGAAGCCATTCATCAGGAAATTCTTCGAGCCGGGAGTATGCCAGAAATGCCGGGACTGCGGGAACTGCTGGTCCGCATTGCCGAGCGCGGCCTGCCCTGGGCCGTCGCCACCTCCAGCCCGCGCCAGCACGCCTGGGAAGTGCTGGCCCAGCTGGGCTTGCAGGCAGAAGTGTCTGCCGTAGCCTGCGGCGATGAAGTGGCCCACGGCAAACCGGCCCCAGACATCTACCTCCTGGCGGCGGAACGATTAGGCATCCGGCCAGAACAGTGTATCGCCATGGATGACTCCGGCCCCGGCACGGAAGCGGCCGTGGCCGCCGGTATGCTGACTATCGCCATCCCCAACGGCCATACCACCGCCACCGATTTTAGCCACGCGGATTATGTGTATGATTCTTTGTATGGGGTGGTGGAGAATCTGGATGGGTTGTTACGGCCGTGATGCGTGATGCGCATGGCGTATTTCTGGATATTGCCAAGCAAGCGACAATCTTTTATACTGCTACCAAGCTGTTTTTTATCGGTACAGGAGGTTTATCCCGCAGCTATGCTTGATAAAACCCGGTTTTTCGTTATATCCCGCAGCTTGCGCTCGATTTATCCCCCATTTGGGGGATTATACAGCATTTTCGGCTGGATATGACGAATTTCAGGGATTTATCCAGCAGGTGTGCAGGTTAATAAATAGTTAAATGAAACATATGTTCTACAAGATAACGAAGGAACATGTCCAGACATCAACGTCGTGATAACAAGGTT
>JALUPA010000237.1 GCA_027054335.1 Ardenticatenaceae bacterium | reverse complement strand
GCAGCAGATCGGGGGGCAAGATCGCGCCTTCTGTTTTGACGGTGGTGAAATTGCTGTGGGCTACCGTTTGCATAATTTTAGATAGGGCGCTGATGACGCTGATGCGGACGCTGATTTTCGCTGATAAAACTGATAAAAGATCTGCGTCTATCAGCGTTTTATCCGCGTTATCAGCGCCCCATCCTCTCCTTTCGCGCAGTTTCAAATATCTGCCGCTTCAGTTGCGGTTTAGGGCCAAAGTTAAGCAGCAGCCCCACGTCTATCTTGCTGGCCTTGAGGTAATTCAGAAGCTGGGCCAAATGCCGCTTGCTGATCTCTTCGGCCGCTTTGAGTTCCAGTATAACGGCATCGTTTACCAGCATGTCGGCGAAATAATTGCCTACCACAACATTATCATACACAACTTCCAGAGCGGCTTGCTGGATAACTGTGTAGCCGCGTTTACGCAGTTCGTGGGCCAGCGCGTTCTCATACACCTTCTCTAAAAAGCCGTACCCCAGCTGATTATAGACATGGTAAAAAGCATTGATGATGCCAGATGTTAGTTCTGAGTGTTTGTAATTCATAATTTTAATGGGGCGCGGATGACGCTGATGATTGCGCTGATAAAACTGATAAAAAATCAGCGTTTATCAGCGAAGTATCTGCGTCATCAGCGTTCTATCCAAGCGCGTCCCATCCAGGCGCGTCCCATCCCAAATTCCCTATTCAATGACCGGCAACAGAATGTAGACGCCTAGCAGATCGGGGGGAAGATTGGGACGCACGTCATATGTCACCCCTTTTTGCCGGGCCGCCAGACGCACGCGGCGATGCGCCTCTTTCAACGCTTCGCTGCGATCTGCGGCCATCTGATTCAAATCTTCTTGCAACTGGCTGATTTCAGTCAGCGTGCGCTCAATTTGGGCGGTAGCCTGCTGCGGACTGATGTTGGCCGCCGGTTCTGCCTGAAGCAGGCTTTCCGCTGCGGCCGTATCCAGCCATTCCGGGGCGGCGGCGCGCCCGCGAAAGGCGATGAGGTCGCACGCTTCCGCCAGCAGAGGCGTTTCTTCGCCACCGCGCCGGATGATAATGTGATAACGAAAGCGCAGTAAAAACAGGATGGTGCGTCTGTCCACATCTTTGGTACGAATAACGCCGCATCGCCTGGCGACACCGTCTGCCAGCGAATCCAAACTTGTTTCCAGGGTGTACGTTGCCAGACCTTCCACCAGAGGATGCGTGCGTGAAAGGTACAACGTATCGTCGGGAACAGGCAGCGTAAAGCCCGCTTTGAATTTGGTTTGTCCGCCGCAAGCGTCAATGAGCGCCTTGCTCTTCTCTGTGAGCGTAAATTCCCAGACATCCCCTTTTCGGGCGGCAAAACCGCCATGGGCTTGCACTACTT
>JALUPA010000236.1 GCA_027054335.1 Ardenticatenaceae bacterium | reverse complement strand
TTTGACCGCCCAGGATTACACCATTCTGGCCTGCCTCTACCAACATGCTAACCAGCTTTGCCTCAAAAAAGACATCGTGGAACAAGCCCTGGATGAACCTTACGATCCTTACGACAGGGAGCAAAGCCGTCTGAACACCGCCATGAGCCGCTTACGCCGTAAGCTGGAACCGGACAACAAATCCCCCAGACACCTCGTCACCGTCCGGGCGCAAGGCTACCGCCTGATGACAGAAAAAAACCTGAATTGTCAGAAATTTGTGATACTCTGTCAATCCAATTATGAAAAAACACAACCCGCGTGACGTCCTACTTACCATTAGGCCAAACGCATTAAGGGAGTATGGGGTATTGGGGAAGGGCGATCTGCTCTTGGCAGATCGCCCTCACCGGAGGTTAGTCTAATTGCTTGAGGAGAACTGGGTCCTGCTGTGGATCACAAACGCCGCACCAAACTGCGCCCGCCACTACCAACGCCTTATACTCCCCGGCCGAGGTACGGTACGAATGGAGAATATACGGCTTTTCCTGAGTATGGGTTTTGCATACTGCCCGCCCGCAAAATTTACAGGCAGCATGGGCCGGGCGTTCACAATGCCAACATTCCATAGCCGCGTCACTCCGTCATTTGCATATCTTTTGTCGCAAAAAAGTCAGCCGCCAAAACAAAGAGGATGGCTGCATACAGCAGCAGGATGGCCGGAGCTAAGGCTTCCACGGCCGTAAACCCCCTACCACCAATCCCCACCGCTAACGCCTGAAAAGGCCAGAACACAAAACCCAGCAGCTGGCTGACGATATTCGTATCACTTCCCTGGAGAGAAATCGCATAATTCCGCAGCGACTCACTTAACACATACCAACCCTGATTAAGGGCCATCTTACTCAAATTGGCAGCAAAACCACTGATTGATTGGTTCGTAATACTGCGACCAAACAACAAAATTGCCAGGATACCAAATACATAGACCCGCGACCAGCCATAAGTAATCAGGTCCGTAGCGTGCAAAGCCAGCGCCGCCATCACAACCATTGTTGACAGCCAGACCGGAGGAATACTCAAAATCTGGCTAAAAGTAAGCGTTGGTCCGCCGATGAGAGATAACAGCGCCAGAAGAAGCTGCAAAATACCGGCCGCCATCATACTGCTGAGGAATACGGCCGTTAAATACTCAACCCGGCTGGGTAAACGCACCAACCAGGGCGCCAGTTCCGCCTTATTCGCCCGCGACGCATTCGTCAACGTAATCAGAAAAGCCATTCCCGCACCAAACAAACCAATCACCAAAATATAATAAGAAGCTTCCGGCGTCCTCTGCTGCGGATTAAACAGCAAAAACCAGAAAGCCAGCGTCAAAATCAGATACATCACCCCGGCTAACGAGGTAAACAAAGAACGCAGCAGGTAGCTGGTTAAGGTCAAAATCCGGTTCACGACAGCACCGCCTTTTCATACACTTCTGCCAGTGTGGTTTGTTTTCGTTCCACTTGTACTACGTCGTATCCTTCCTGAAGGAGACGCGCCAAAATTTCCCGGCGCAGGTCCATCGCCTCATTCCGCAGCACAACCGCCCGTCCATCTATCTGTACGTCCGGGTGCAACGCTTCCAGAGACGGAGCAATCTCCCATAAATCCTGGTCGGCCGTGATGATGGTGTGCGGGCTGACGGTCAGAGCGTCTACCATGCTATTTTGGTATTGGATGCGCCCCCGGTTCAGGATGACCAGTTGGGTGCAAACCTGGGTCACTTCCGGTAGTTGGTGGGAACTGAGCAAAATGGTTTTACCTTCGGCGTGCAAATCCTGAATGCGTTGCAGCATCTCTGCCTGCCCGCCGGGGTCCAGCCCGTTCGACGGCTCGTCCAGCAGCAAGAAAGGCGGGTTGCCAATAAGCGCCTGCGCCAAAGCCAGCCGCTGCCGCATCCCCTTGGAGCAATTGTTGATAGGCACGTGCGCTTGATCTGCCAACCCCACGGTAGTCAGACTTTCAAAAACGGTTTCTTCTATTTTTGCAGAGGGGACGCCGCTCAGACGGGCTACGTAGGACAGGTATTGACTGACTTTGAGCCGGTTAGGGAAGAGCAGCCGTTCCATCTTGTAGCCAACCGCAGGCCACTTGCCAGACAACGGCCGTATCTCCCCCTTGTCCGGTTTCAGCAAACCGGCAATCAGGCGAAACAGCGTCGTTTTTCCGGCCCCATTCGGCCCCAAAATGCCCACAACTTCGCCCTGGGTAATTTTCAGGCTGATATTATCCAGCGCCTGAACCGAGTAAAATGATTTAGATACGTTATTGATTTTAATCACGCGCAGACCTTCGTTTTATGTTGAGATACCTGTGGCAGGCGTGTAAGTTTACCACAGCCGCAAAAGGCAGCAACGAGTGAACAATTGCGCCTAATACTCCCATTCCCGATTGACCAGATTCAACAGCGGCTTGCCCGACAGATAGCGACGCAAATTTTCGACGAAAATATCTACAGCCCGTTCATCATAGTGCGGCGTAAAGCCGCTGACGTGGGGCGTCAGGATAACATTCTCCATGCGCCACAAAGGGCTGTCGGCCGGCAGAGGCTCTGCCTCAAACACGTCCAGCCCGGCTCCGGCAATCCAGCCTTTTTTCAGGGCGTGGACTAAGTCAGCCTCGTTGACGATACTGCCCCGGCCGATATTGATCAAGTAGGCGTTGGGCTTCATTTCTTTGAGAATATCGCGGTTGATCAGGTGCTGGGTTTGGCTGGTCAAGGGCAGGGTAATGACCACGTAATCACATTCTTTGAGCATAGAGCGGGTAGCTTCACTGGGATAAACACGATCTGGCAGTTCGCCCTGGGGATCGCCGGTTCCGGGGATGGTGTAACCCTCGTCACGCAAATGGCGGGCGTCCCGTTTGGTGACGAGGATTTTCATGCCGAAGGGTTTGACCAGACGGGCTATCTCCCGGCCCAGACTGCCGTAACCGAGGATGCCCAGGGTACGGCCGTGCAACTCATCCGGCAAAAATTTGTCCCAGCGGTTTTTAGGCCACTCGCCCTTTTGCTGGTAAGCCAGCCAGCGGGGTACGTGATGCGCCCAGGCCAGCATTTGCGCCAGCGTGTATTGGGCCATGTTGGGAGCGTGAACACCGCTGGCGGTGGTCAGGAGAATGTTGCTGTCCCATACGGCCGTATCCCGCAAACTGTTAATCCCGGCCCAGTGCATCTGAATCCAGCGCAAATTGGGCACCAATTCCAGCGGCGGCATCACTCCCGCTGCGTAATAAATCTCAGCCTCCGTGGAAAACCCGTCCGGCCACTTTCGCTCCGAAAAAGCAACCTGCTCTACTTCAATGTCCGGGGAAACGCCCTGGATTTTAGCTAACAATTCAGGCGGAAAAGAAACTGCAATCAACACTCGCTTCATAATTGCTCCTTAAGAGCGGCAAAGTTGTAAGGCAACTTGCCACTTTGCAACCTTGCTACCTTTTTCCCGTATTGTGTATTGAAAATTAAAAAAGACAACTCAATTATAAATTGTTTTCGGAGGTAAATCATGCAAGGAAAACGTTTAGTACGTGATACGGATAACAAAATGATCTGGGGTGTAGCCAGCGGCATAGCTGATTATATAAACATTGACCCGGTTATTGTACGGCTGATTTTTGTGCTGTTGACGATTGCCACCCACGGTTTTGGCCTTCTGGTCTACGTTCTGTTGGCTATTTTAATGCCTACAGAAGCGGCGCCGGCCGCCAAAGTGAACAGCTTTGACGAAGAAGAAATCGTTGTCAAGGAATCGTAGCGGTTAGAGATTGGAGATTGAAAATCGTCTAAATCTCCAATCTCGCCATCTCCCCATCTCTGTCTACGGCCGTTCTCCATCTGAGAGAACGGCCTTTCTTTTTGCCAACACCTCCTCATTCTCAGTATAATCACCCCCTATGGCATCATTCTGGCAAAAAATACGGGTCCTCATCCAGGCGCGGCTGCACGAAACGGCCGATAGAGCTTTGGCCAAAAGCGACCTGGCAATTTACGATGACTATATCCGGGAAGCAGAGCAAGGGCTGGCCGAATTCAAGCGGGCCATAGCCCCCATGTTTGCCCAGGTAAAAACATCGCGCCAGCGGCGAGAAGCCCTGGCTGACAAAGCCGCGCAACTTGACCTGCTCGTAGACCAGTTCCTCAAGACCGGCAAACGCACCAAAGCGATGGTTACGCAAAAGCAGCTTAATTCCACCATGAACCTGATCAAAACGTATGACGCTTCTCTGGAAAAACAGGTAGCTGCCCTGGAGCAACTGGACGACGTGCGCGTCAAGCTGGAGGGACGGCTGGCCATCGCCAAACAGGAACGGGAAGAACTGGCCTTTTTGCTGCAACTGGCTAAATCCAAAGAAATGTCTACCAAAGCGATGAAATCCCTGGACTCCCTGATGGGTGAAGGAGATATAGAAGTGGCCCAGGCCGCCGAAAACATCCGGCGGCGGCTGGATCATGCCGACGCCGCCTGGGAAGTGCAGTCCAGCAGCCTGGATCGCCAGCTGGAAAACGCCATGCAAGATTTTGAAGTGGAAGCGGAATTGGCGGCGCGTATGGAGCGGTTGGGAATTTGAAACCGCAGATGGCGCAGATGGCACAGATTTTTCGCACGGTTTTCTCGAAGGTGTAACGGCCGTATGAAAACAGCATTGGTACACGACTGGATGAACCAGATCGGTGGGGCGGAGGATGTGTTGGAAGCGCTGGCCGCTCTGTACCCGCACGCCCCAGTCTACACTTCCCTCTACGCCCCGGAGAAGATGTCCCCGGCCTGGCAAAAGTGGGACATCCGCACTTCGTTTATTGACCGGCTGCCGCTGTCACACAAGAAGCAGCAGTTGTATTTTGCTCTTTATCCGGCTGCTTTTGAGCGATTTGACTTTCGGGAATA
>JALUPA010000235.1 GCA_027054335.1 Ardenticatenaceae bacterium | reverse complement strand
TTGGTAATTCAGGTGGACACAGAGTACACAGAGGCGGCACAGAGAATGCAGAAAACTATTTTACTGCTTCCAGCACCAAATCATTGCACTTCTGGTAAACTGGCTCTGCATCAACGGCTACTTCTTGCATGAGTAAAGAAATCCGGAACAGGGCGCCGCCCAAGGGACTGTCTTCAATTGTGAGCGTACCGTTGTGTTTTTCCGTAACCATCTTGCAAAAAGTCAGCCCCAACCCGGCTCCGCGACGTTCGTGCCCCCGCATCTGGGCAAATTTCTCAAAGATTTGTTCTCGATCCGCTTCAGGAACGCCGGGACCGCTGTCAGCAATACAGATGTTCAGTGAACCTCCGTTTACGGCGGCACTGACCTGAATTTCTCCGCCTTCCGGCGTAAATTTGAGGGCATTTGAAATCAGGTTGTCCAATACGCGGCTGAAGAGCCGTTTATCTACCCGGATGTTGGGTAAGGGGGCCGCCATAGTGAGCGAAAGTGTTTGTTTGTGCGTACCAGCTATTATCTGAAAATGTTCCACCCGGCTTTCCAGAAGGTGAGTCAGGTTGACGGTCGTTTTATTAGGATATAATGCGCCACCTTCCAGTCGTTCTACGTCCAGTAAATCATTGATCAGACGTAAAATTCCCTGCCCTGACTGTTCCAGATTGACCAACAGTCGCTTTTGTGTTTCCGTGAGTTCACCTAAATTTTCACTGTTCAATAAATCCATCCCGCTTAGGATGACTGTGAGCGGGCTTTTCAGATCGTGGACAATCAATTGGGTTAGCTCGTTGCGTTTGCTTTGTTCCCGGCGGTAAGCCTGGGTGCGGTCCACGATAAGCCGGTTCAGGTAGAGAACGATGGCAAACAGGAATATAAAGCTCAGGGCGCCTTCCAGCAGGGACAACGGAATGAGCAGGGCGCGGTGAATACCGGAGCCATTGGTTAGTACAAACCAGGCTGCTTCGGCGGAAGCCAGCGATAAAGCGGCAATGAGAATGCTGCCCAAAGCGGCAAAATAATAAGCCAGGGGGACGTCGTTGGCAGCCTTGAAGCGGGTAAGGATTGCGGAGAGGGCGAAGATGAGGGCCAGAATAGTTAAAGGCAGGTAGAGCAGCCAACTGGTGTAGCCAAAATTTCCCCAGATGAACAGGGTCTGAATGGAAGCCATTAAGCCTATGGCCACGATCAACCGTCTGGCCACGCGCCGGTTGGCTTCCCATTGGGACATGTGGGTGCGCCAGGCGGCCCAGGATAGGGTAAAGAAGGCAGTGGCGCTTAATATAATCTGGCTGATTTTGCCATACGGCCGTAACTCTTCCAGGATTTCAGAATACGAGTAAGCGGCGAAGGCAAAGAGGATTAGAACCAGGAACAGACTGGCTCCCAGGGTGTGGCGTCGTTTAATAATCCAGCGGGATTTGGCTGGCGACCAGTAAACGCCGGAGAGGACGAAGAAAATACCGGCCAGTGGGTAGCTGAGGTAAAGCGCCCAGATGAAGGCCAGATTGCTGGGTGTATCCAGAATGATGCTGGGGGTGGAAGCGCTGCTTAAAAGAAAAAGAGAGCCAAAAGAGAAGAAGCCGAAGGAGAGGAAGATGTTTCTGGTTGTTTGAGAATGGTTCAGGGTTACGGCCGTAAACAAGGCGGCCACTAAGGCCATAAAACTGGTTAACATACTCAAATAGTAGTTGGCCAGACGTGTATTCCAGACCCATAAATTTTTATCTAACGTGGGAAACAGCCACAAGATACCCAATAATAGAAATGGCAGCAGTATAATGGCGGCTAAAGTAAATTTTCGTTTCGAGGTTAGCATCGGTTCAATCATGATATTATTTATGATAAGGTAACCGGCTATCTATTTTACTTAAGATTGGGCGAGACGAATTATGATAATGAGGCGAGATGATGAAACCGATTTTGCGTGATTTTCCCTATAGTTTGGCCACGGAGCGTCTGACTATACGGGGGCCTTTACCGGGAGATGGGCTGGAATTACATACGGCCGTTATCGAATCCCAGGCTGAACTCAAACCGTGGCTGCCCTGGGCAGTTGACCCGCCCAACGCCGAGGGATACGAAGTCCGCGTCCGCAAAGGGCAGCTCAAATTCCTGGCTCGCGAAGATTTGTGGCTCATGCTTCTGCTCAAGGGAACGAATACGATTATTGGCGGCAGCGGTTTGCACCGGATTGACTGGGATGTACCCAAGTTTGAGATTGGTTATTGGGTGCGTACCGGGTATGGCGGCAATGGCTATATTACGGAAGCAGTGCAGGCGATAACTGATTTTGCTTTTGCTACGTTGGCTGCCCGCCGGGTGGAAATACGGTGTGACGCTTTGAATGAGCGCAGTGCAGCTATTCCCCGGCGGCTGGACTTTGTCCACGAAGGGACGCTGCACGCCGCTGAACGCCATCACCTGACCCACCAATTACGGGATACGCTGATTTTTGCCAAAGTGCGCCCTGATTAGACGATTTGCCCGGCAATCAGCGGTTGTTATAATGCCCACTATGCCAAAATCCATAAAAGCCTCCTTGTTCGCCTTCCTTTTTATCCTGGCTGCCTGTTCGGCTCCGGCGGTCACGCCGACTTCGCCGGCCGAATTGGCCCGGCAATTACCGGCCATCACCGGCATCCCGCCCACGTTTACGCCCTTGCCGCCGGGCACGCGGCTGCTGCCTTCCCGGCCCGTGGTGACGGTGACGCAGGAGCTGCGGCCCACTATGCCCACGAAGACGCCGGTACCTTTTGGCGATACGGCCGTCGAACTCCGTTATACTATTCCCGAATTAAATCTGGACAGGCGGCTGCAAGGCGGGGTCAACAGCCAGATTATTCTGGTGGATGAGACGACGGGCGAGGCGTTGAAACGGGCCAACCAGGCCGGCGTCTTGCTGGAATTACAGCAGGCGCTGCCCAATCTGTCGCTTGAGCCGGTACCGGAAGGGTGTGTGGGCTGCGTTCAGTTCAGTTATGAATTACCTTTTGCTCAGGAGCAGGCGGCAGGCTGGCTGCAAGACCCGACGATGTTAGCCAGTCTGGACAATTATCTGAGCGTGTCGTTGGGGCCACATTTTCCGCCGGGCACGGCCGTTGGTCTTTACCGCCGCGCTACCCCTTTTGCCCCGGCCCACACCATTGCCATTACGGAAGACGGCCTGATGGTTAGCTGGTTGGCTACGGAAAGTGAAGTGGACGCGCCGGTGGCGGTGGATACGGCCGTGTTTGACGCCCTCAATAACCTTACCCTGGACGAATTGGCAGAGGAGTATGTCATTACCTGCCCCGGTATGTCCCCGGAACTGCTTTATCTGCGTCAGGGAGACAAAGAAAAAGAAGTGACCATCCTTTGCCCGGAGTTTGCCCTGCCGGCGCCGTTGGTTCCCCTGTACGCGCAGCTTGACGCGGCGCTGGAAACCAAACTGGCTGCCAGCGAAAATGTGCTGGAGCGACCGCCGGCTGCTTTCCCGCTGGATGCCATTGTGAATTACCGGCGGCTTGATGGGGCGGAATTGACGCTTTATCAGGATGGTACGGCCGTAGCTCTCAGGGATGGTCAGGCAATTACCGGCACAATCAGCAGTGGCGACATCATCAGCGTGACTACCGGTTTGCTGGACAGCGGGTCAATGACCCGCGATCTTTCCTGGTACGCTGCCAGCGTTGTTCCACCGGGTGATGGCGCTGCACCTCCGCCACGTTCCGTAGTGATTATGCGTGGCAGCAGTGGTGTCTTCAACGGCGCCTGGCCGGATACGGCCGAACTGCCGGCGCTGGCTTTGCTGAACGGGATTTTAGATAATTTATTGGCCGGTTTGGTGAACACGGCCGTGCCGGAGGGTACACTTACTCCGGCAGGCACGCCCGAAACTGCGCCCACTGTTACGGTTACGCCGAATTCTTGATGAGGTTTGTGATAATGGATGGATTGTATTTGGTCAATGGTGAATTGAGTTACCGGACGGACTTGCCGCAGCCCCAGACTGGTTTGGATGAAGCACTGGTGCGGGTGACGTTGGCGGGCATTTGCAGTACTGACCTGGAAATGGTGAAGGGATATATCCCCGGTTTTCAGGGGGTATTGGGACATGAGTTTGTGGGTGTTGTGGCGGAGTCGCCGGATGCTGCCTGGCACGACCGTCGCGTGGTTGCCAGTATCAATGCCGGCTGCGGTGAATGTGACGTGTGCCGCCGGGCAGGGCCGGAACATTGCCCCAATCGTACTGTTTTGGGCATCCACAACCGGGATGGCGTTTTTGCCGAGTATGTCGCCGTCCCCCAGATTAATTTACTGCCCGTGCCGGATGACGTGCCGGATGAGGCGGCCGTTTTTACGGAACCTTTGGCTGCCGCTTTACGCATCCGGGAACAGGTAAAGGTGCGGCCGACGGCGAAAACGGCCGTTGTCGGCCCCGGCCGTCTGGGTCTACTGATTGGTCAGGTATTGGCCCTGGCGGGGACGGAAGTGACCATGCTGGGGCGGCGGGAAGCGTCGCTGGAACTGCCCGCCCGCCTGGGTTTGCCGACGGCGTTAGTAGACAGCCTGCCCGACGACAGCTTTGATTTTGTGGTGGAGGCTACCGGCAATGACGCCGGGTTGGCTCATTCGCTGCGTTTGGTACGGCCGTTAGGCGCCCTTATTCTCAAATCTACCTTTGCCGGGCGCAGCCGGATCGATCTTACCAAGTTGGTTGTGGGGGAAATCAACGTGGTTGGTTCTCGCTGCGGCCCGTTTGCTCCGGCTCTGCGCCTCCTGGCCCGGCGGGATGTGGCCGTGCAGCCCCTCATTGACGGCGAGTACCCTTTGAGTGAGGGAATGGCTGCTTTTGAACACGCCGCCCAACCGGGTGTACGAAAGATTTTGTTACGGCCCTGACAAACTTATTTGGTAAGCGTTCCCCCCCTCGTTC
>JALUPA010000234.1 GCA_027054335.1 Ardenticatenaceae bacterium | reverse complement strand
ATGTACGGATGGTCAACACTTTAGCCAAATGGCTTTTGAACTCAGTGGTGGCATGAATATCGCCGGTGGGCTGGATTTCGTTTTGGCTGGCGTGTACGGCCGTAGCCGCCAAAAGCTCGTCCGACACCACCTCGCCCACCAACATCGCTGCCGCTTCATCCGCCACAACGGGCGTTTCTCCCGCATTCAGATAGACCAGCCGGGCCGAGGCGCAACGGCCGTCCTCAGCCACCGTCACCACCGCCGCCACGCCGCTCAAGGCATAATCTCCATGCCGCCGGGCCACTTCCATGAAGGCCGTACCCGCGCGGGGAGGCAGGGGGGGCAGTTCGATCTCCGTCAGGATTTCCTCGTCGCCGCAGGCGGTTTCAAACAGGCCGGTAAAATAGTCGGCGGCGTTTACCCAGCGGTCGCTGTTGGTGGATTGCAGGCGGAAACGGCCGTGCAAAGCCACCGCAATCACCGGCAGTTCGCCCGCCGGGTCCGCGTGGGCAATAGAGCCGCCAAACGTGCCCCGGTTGCGGATTTGGGGATGGGCAATGTGGGGCATCACTTCGTGCAGCAGGGGCAAGTGTTCGGCAATGAGCGGGTCTCGTTCCAGTTGCCTTTGCCGCACCATGGCGCCAAACCGGAAACGGCCGTCAGCTTCCCGCCGTATAAAATCCAGTTCCGTCACCCCGTTCAAATCCACCAGAACGCCCGGCTGGGCCAGCCGAAAATTCATCACCGGAACCAGACTTTGCCCGCCGGCCAACAGCTTGGCGTCAAAGCCATATTTCTGCATCGCCGCCAGCGCTTCTGCCAACGATTGAGGGGCTACATATGCAAAAGGAGCAGGTTTCATATGCTTCATCCTTAAGACCGACAGGTTTTGCGAAACCTGTCAGGTCTGTTACGATCTGAGAGGGAAAATTATTATCATAGAATGACGAACTCTTGTCAAACAAACGAACAGCAATGGTAATTATGTAATTGGGTAATTGCGCAATTACTCAATTACTCAATTACCCAATTACCAAAAAAGGAACAACCATGACCACCAAAGGCTTATTAGACGGCATCCGCATCATAGATTTGACCCGCGTCCTGGCCGGGCCGTATTGCACGATGATACTGGGGGATTTGGGAGCGGATGTGCTTAAAATTGAAGCGCCGGGGCGAGGGGACGACACCCGCCACTGGGGGCCGCCTTTTACGGAAACGAAGGACGGGGAGCGGGGCGAATCTGCCTACTTCCTCTGCGCCAACCGGAACAAGCGCAGCCTGACCCTCAACCTGAAAACGGAAAAGGGGATGGCGATTCTCAAAGACCTTATCAGGCAGGGAGACGTGCTGGTGGAAAATTTCCGCGCCGGGACGCTGGCACGGTGGGGGCTGGATTACGAGACGCTCCAGGAACTGCGCCCCGGCTTGATTTACTGCACCATCACCGGCTACGGTTACACCGGCCCCTACAAAAATCGCCCCGGCTATGATGCGATGGTGCAGGCGATGGGCGGTTTTATGAGCGTCACCGGCCCGGCGGACGGCGAACCGACCCGCGCTGGCGTGGCTATTGCCGATTTGGCGACGGGGATGTTTGCCAGCAGCGCGATTCTGGCCGCCCTCTTTGCCCGCGAGCGCACGGGGGAAGGGCAGCGCATTGACATGGCTTTGCTGGATTCACAGGTGGCGTTGATGTCTTACGTCGCCAGCAATTATTTGGTGTCCGGGGAAATCCCGCAGCGATTGGGCAACGCGCACCCCAACATTGTGCCGTACCAGCCGTTCCCGGCGCGGGATCAGATGTTTGCTTTTGCTTGCGGCAATGACGGGCAATGGGTGAAGTTTTGCACGGCCGTAAATCATCCCGAATGGAGCGCCGACCCCCGCTTTGCCACCAACACCGACCGCGTGGCCCACCGGGATGAGGTAGTGGGAATGCTGACAGACCTGTTCCGCAGCCGGGACGCCGCCGACTGGCTGGCCCTGTGCGACGAAATCGGCATCCCCGCCGCGCCGATTAACGACATGGCCCAGGTCTTTGCCAACGAGCAGGTGCAGGCCCGCCACATCCGCCGGGATGTGCCCCATCCTACAGCGGGCAGTGTGCCCCTGGTCAATTCCCCTCTCAAAATCCCCACCAACCCCACCGACGTGCGTTACCCGCCGCCGCTCCTGGGCCAGCACACCGCCGAAATTTTGCAGGAGATGTTGGGATTGGACGAGACGGCCGTAGCTCAGTTACGCGAGGAAGGGGTTGTATAAAAAGTAATTAGGTAACTGGGTAATTACGTAATTACCCAGTTACCTAATTACCCAATTATCATCATGCGCGACGTCAGCATCGTAGGCATCGGCCAGATACCGGTGCGAAAATCATACGAACAAAGTCTGCGTTGGCTGGGGGCTACGGCCGTCCACCAGGCCATGAAGGACGCCAGCGTAGACCGGGTAGACGCCCTCTTCGCCGGCAACATGCTCAGTGACGAACTGCAAAGCCAGAAGCACGTGGCTGCCCTCATCGCTGACGAAGCCGGATTGCGAGGTATTGAGGCGCTGCAAGTGCGGGCGGCTACGGCTACCGGCGCGGCGGCTCTGCGCATGGCCTACTTTGCCGTGGCCAGCGGCGAAGCGGATTTGGCCGTAGCCGTCGGCGTGGAGAAGATGAGCGTGGGCGGGGCGACCCCGGCCCTGGCTAAAGCTCTGGACGCCGAGCAGGAAGTGGTGGCCGGGTCCACCCTCATCAGCAAAAATGCGGAATTGATGCAAATGTACTTTGACCAGTACGGCGTGCCGGAAAACGGGCTGGCGAACTTTTCCGTGAACGCCCACCAAAATGCGCTGACCAATCCTAACGCCCTCTTCCGCAAAAAAATATCGGCTAAAGATGTGATGAACTCCCGCACCATTGTGCCGCCCATCCGCCTGATGGATTGTTCGCCGATTTGTGATGGGGCGGCGGCCGTTGTGTTGGCCCCGCGCAATGAAGCCCGCGCTTACACCAGCCGCCCCGTCCACATTCTGGCTTCTAGTGTAGCCACGGATCGTTTCCGCGTGCAAGATCGGGTCAATCCGCTCTATCTGGAAGCGGCTCGCCAGTCGGTGCATAAAGCGTTCCGTAAGGCGAATGTGAACCAGGATGACGTGAGCTTTTTTGAACTGCACGACGCTTTCAGCATTATGGCTTGCCTGCTGCTGGAAGCGGTGGGGTTTGCCGAACCGGGCCGGGGCTGGCGGCTGGCGGCGGAAAAAAGAATTGGGCTGAAGGGGGAGATTCCTATTGCCACGATGGGCGGTTTGAAGGCGCGGGGACATCCGATTGGGGCTACGGCCGTTTACCAGACCTGTGAAATTGTCCAGCAGCTAACCGGCCAGGCTGGAAAAAATCAAGTAAAAAATCCCCAAATTGCCCTCCTGCAAAGCGTCGGTGGAGCAGCCACAACCATCCTGACGCATATTTTTGGGACGTGAGGGTGTGAAGGCGTAAACCGTCTTCACGCATTACGCCTTTACGCAAATTGCAGATGGTAGAGGGCGATGCCGCAGGCGACGGCGACGTTGAGGGAATTTTTGTGGCCCAGCATGGGTAGGGCCAGGATGCGGGGGCACAGGTTGAGGATGGCGGGGTCTACGCCGGTTTTTTCGTTGCCCAAGATGAGGAGGAGGGGACGGCCGTCGGGTACGGTTAAATCGGCCGTGTAGAGGGATTCGGCCTGGAGTGTTTCTTCCAACGCCCAGAGGATGTAGCCTTGCTGTTTGAGGGCGACGGCCGTGTCGAGGGCGTTGCGATTGTGTGTCCAGGGAATACGGCCGTCGGCGCCCAGGGCTGTTTTGTGAACTTTGGCGTGTTCCGGCGTGGCGGTGATGCCGCAAAGATAAAGGCGGTTCACTCCCGCCCCATCCGCCGTGCGAAAGATAGCGCCGACGTTATAGGCGCTGCGGATATTGTCCAGCAGCAGGGCAATGGTGTGGCGGGGCGCGGGATGAGAGATGGCGGCGGCGGGTGTGCGTTCTACGGGGATAACGATTGTCGCCGCACTGCAATGGGGACAGCCATCTCCGCACCCATCCCCATCCGCCACCGGAAAGCGGAAGCGGCAGGTGTCATTTTGGCATTGGCGAATGGAATAAGAGAGCATGTTTTTCAGGGTAGTTTGACGATCATTTCCTGTGCGTCATTGGTATTGTCACCGATGAGGACTACAGAAATATTTTGTACCAATGTTTGCCACATCGTATCTATATTTTGCACCGCAGCGAATGCTTTGCGATATGTACGCTCATCCTGAAAACGGCCTATGGTGACATGGGGCAGATAATCGAAGGAATGCCGGTATGGCTTCAGAATGCCAGAATATAATTTGTCGTGCAGGGCAACCAATTGATTTTTACCCTGTTTGACGTTCAGGAACAAGTAACGGCCGTCTTGCCCGGTGATGGTTTGCAGTTGTACCGAAAAAGGATTGATCCCTTGCACCGCTTGCCGGACGTGAGCGCGTAACGCTTCTGTCGTCAAATTGCTCTCAAAAGGGAAGACCAGAGTGATGTGCGCTTTGATCACAGAAGCCAAGGGATCATACAGTCGGCGGATTTGCTCGATTTCGCTTGCCCCATTACTTTCAAGATAGATGACGATGACGCGATTAATCATGTGTAGTAAAACTCTTGTATCTTCTTAAAAAAACGGGGCGACGTGTTTGTAGTAACCGGTTTAGCCGTTAAAAAACCGCTAAAGCGGTTACTACAAACCTGATTACCCCGAAATATTGAGAAGATACAAACTCTTTTTGTTTGAGTGTATCTGTCTTGCTGCTCTATGTCGAGTAGTATGGGACGACATTCAAGGAGAAAATGATGATGTAACCGTCCAGCGAAGCTACGCCTCAAACCAATGAATAGGACGCAGATTAACGCAGATGACGCAGATTTTTTAA
>JALUPA010000233.1 GCA_027054335.1 Ardenticatenaceae bacterium | reverse complement strand
GTAAAACTCAAAAGCAATGTACCCCCCCATCGAGTGACCGCCAATCACAAAAGGCGTCAACACATTCAAATGTCCCATCAAATCAGCGCAATCATCCGCCAGCAAAGCCATACTGTACGGCCCTGCCACTGCTTCCGATTGCCCAAAGCCGCGCAAATCCGGGGCGATCACCCGGGCAAAATTGCCCAAATCCTCCATCTGTGCCCCCCACATGCTGCCATTCAAAGGAAAGCCATGAATCAATTGCAGCGCCGGGATGTCGCAGGAATCCTGATAGGCCATCATAAAATCCAGATCGTCATGATGGTGTTCGCTCATGGTATATTACGCCCCGGAGAACAATTCGTCGGTAAATTCTTGTAGATTTTCTACCAAAATAGCTTGCCGGCGCAGGTAACGCAGCCGCTCCACGTCGCTCACCGTATTGATTCTTTCCATGATGTCTACGGGAACATCCTCAAAGCGTACCAGCAGATTATCCAGCACAGCTTCACGCAAACCTTGCGCAATGCCTTGTTCAATGCCCTGCTCAATGCCTTGTTCAATGCCTTGTTCAATACCCTGTTCGATACCCAGTTTAATCCAATGATCAGCTACTGTTTGCATAATTTCACTCCCTTCTTCAGCCAACATGGTTTGTACGACGGTTACCATTTCTTCCGGTTGTAGATGCGCCGCCGCTTGCCCCATATAGTATAGCACGGTACGCAAGTATTCCAGCGCCGTCCGGCTTTCCGACAGGTCGCGGAACAGGCTGAAAATGTCCTGCAGAAATACGCACCTTGTAACGCAATACTTGAAAAGGCGTGCCCCGATCCGGCCGGCTTTTATGTTCCAGCAGCACGTAAACGTAAGCTGGATCGCCGTTTTTCAGCGTCACCTTGTACAGTAAATCGGCAAACTGCTCCTGCAAATCAGGGTCTATAAAACTGTCCGAACGGGCTTCCAGCGTGTCCAGGTTAAGCAACGCGGCCACTTCCGGCGGCAAATAATTCGCCAGCAGGTCACGAGCTACTTCAATGCGGGAAAATGTTTCCTTAAAAAAACGGTCGTGCGGATTGGTCAGTTCACTCATTCTATTCTTCGGCAAAGGTAAATAGTTCACCAATGGAGCGGCGCAAATAGTTCAGGCGGATGGCATCGGCAAACAGATGGCCTACAGGCAAAATTGTCATTGTGGGTAAAACCTTTTCCGGCGGCAGGGCTACTGTATCTGTCGTGATTATCTCGGTGATTTGGGGGATGGTACTCAACCGCTCAATAGCCGGCCCCAGGAACAGGCCGTGCGTACACACCATGGTAATGCGCTGGATACCGTTTTCCACCAACACTTCACTCAACTCCGTCACCGATCCGGCCGTGGCAATCTCGTCGTCGTACACAATGGCGTGT
>JALUPA010000232.1 GCA_027054335.1 Ardenticatenaceae bacterium | reverse complement strand
GCCCAGGTCATGGAGTTGACGGAAGAACAAGTGCAGCGTGTCTACAATGACATCCGGCAAAAAGAACGCACTACAGCCTATTTACGCACCTCGCCTCTGGGATTGGAGGATTAATTAATGAATAGACAATATGGGGCCATGAGTGGTCTAGCAATGGTATTAATTGCACTCAACCACGCCATTCACTTTGGATTTCAGGTTTCACTGGTTGAAGGGGTAGCCCGTAATGTGTTAATTATTTTGCAGTTACTTGGGTTCCTGGCAGTCCCCACATTTTTGTTTGTTTCGGGAGCATTTTTGACTTATGCAGCTCGGGGTAAATCTACATTGTCCTTTAGATTTTTGCGAAATAGTTTGAGTCGTATTTTGTGGCCGTATCTGTTTTGGTCACTCGTCTTCTATATCTTCATTTACTTTGTTGATGGTGAACAGTATTCTATAGCGGGCTACATCAAGAATTTGTTGGTGGGCTTCCCGTATAATTTCGTCCCCCTCATCGTCTTTTACTATATTTTGTCTCCGCTTTTGGTCAAGATTGGCCGACGATATGGGCTACTTTTGCTGCTGGTGATTGGCCTATACCAAATATTCCTGATGCTCATGCAAAATCCGGAATGGCTGGGTAACTTCACCCCACCAACTTGGACACAGTTTCTTATTCCCCCGGTTTTGTTTAATCCGATGGCGTATTGGGCCATCTTTTTCCCAATGGGGTTGGTGTTCAGTCTGCATAACAAGAAATTGCGACCATATCTTCTCCGCTTCAAATGGATGTCAGTAGGTTTAACGGCCGTCTTATTTCTCCTGGTTGTTCTCAACACCACCTCCAACTTGCTGAACGCACCCTGGGTGCGATATATCTTCCCCGTCGCCTTTATGCTCGTCTTGCCCGTCATCAACCGGCAATCCATCCCATTGGTCAAGCAGTTCGAGAAAGTAGGCAGACGTGCTTACGGCGTCTACTTCTTTCACCTGATTGTGCTAGCTTCGGCCGTCACCCTGATCGAGATATATATCCCCGGACTGGGCGTTTATCCCATCATTATTTACCCCCTGTTCTTTATCATCGCCCTGGGAATCCCTATGCTCACCATGGAGGGGATGACACACACCTCGCAAACCCGCAAAGTATACCGGTACGTTTTTGGTTAAGTACTGTGAATATAGAGGAGTGTTCAACAGGTTATGGTAAAATACAGTCTGTGGATGGTACTAAACGAAGCAATATCAAACCGGGTTCACACGTCTCTATCGTCTTAAAGCAGGATCAGCCCAGCGGCAAACGTACAGAAGGCATCGTCAAAGATATTTTGACCAAGTCGTCTACGCACCCGCACGGCATCAAAGTCCGCCTGGAAAGCGGCGCAGTCGGCCGGGTTAAAGAAGTATTCGGCTAACGGCCGTACTCCTCAAAAAAGCGGATACTGGACTCAATACCCCGGTAATAATTAGGCAGGTAAAATCGTTCGTTAGGCGCATGAATCTGGTCGCCGGGCAGACCAAAGCCCATCAACACCGTTTCCAATCCCAAAATATCCTTAAATTCACTCACCACCGGAATGGAACCGCCTTCGCGCATGAAAACCGGCTTCCGGCCAAATGATTGCTCCAGGGCGGAAACGGCCGCTTGCATCGCCGGCGTCTTCCAGTCAGAAATACTGGCCGGAGCTGCGCCGGTGATTTCCACGTTAACGCGCACGGAGGGCGGCGTGATGGCCGCGACGTATTGGGTGAACAAACGGCCGATTTCCACCGGGTCTTGATCGGGCACCAGACGCATGGACAGTTTGGCGTGAACTTTGGCGGGCAGAACAGTCTTGCCGCCGGGGCCGGTGTAGCCGCCGATGATGCCATGCATGTCCAGCGTCGGCCGCGCCCCCAACCGCTCGATCAGGCTGTATTCCGGTTCGCCCCACGGTTCGGGCGCGCCAGTTTCCGCCAGCCACGCCTGCTCGTCAAAGGGGAACTGGGCCAGCATCTCGCGCTCTTCGGGGGTTAACGGCTGTACCCGGTCATAAAACCCCGGAATCAAAATGTGACCCTCTTCGTCCTTCAACTTGGCAATAATGTGGCCCAGTACATTGAGCGGATTATTCACCCCGCCGCCAAAACTGCCGGAATGCAAATCCCGCCGCGGCCCGGTGACGTCCATTAACACGTAACACATGCCGCGCAAGCCATATACCAGCGCCGGTTGATCCGGCGAGGGCATCCCTGTATCAGAAATGAGAGCGACGTCAGCCGCCAGCATCGCCTTGTTTTGCGGCAGGAAGGCGCTCAGGCTGGCCCCGCCGCTTTCCTCCTCCCCTTCCACAATGAATTTGACGTTGACGGGGAGACGGCCGTTACTCTGCAACAATGCCTCCACTGCCTTGACGTGAACGTACACCTGCCCCTTGTCGTCCGACGCGCCGCGGGCATAGACAAAATCATCCCGCACCGTCGGCTCAAACGGGGGCGATTCCCACAACTCAAACGGTTCGGCCGGCTGCACGTCATAATGGCCGTAAACCAGGACGGTCGGCTGCCCCGCCGCGTGCAGCCAATCCGCATACACCAGGGGGTGGCCGACGCCCTGAATAACCTGCACGTTTTCCAACCCGGCCACCTGCATGGCCTCCGCCAGCCAGCGGGCCGCTTTCTGGATGTCGGCGTCATGCTCCGGCTGGGTACTCACGCTGGGGATGCGTAAAAAGTCAAACAATTCGTTCAGATGATCTTTTCGGTGATTTTGGGCATATTCAATGGCTGTAGACATTTGCGCTCCATTCGCTATCTGTTTATTTGGGGGTATAATCAATTGACGCTTTAAGGTGTCACTACGAATCAGGATTATAGCGGAGTGTAGCAAAACGTAAAACGTTCAGGTTAATCTATGTCGTTTTACGTTTTCTTTGTGTACAGATGGCTATTGTCACAACAATTAAAGAAAACGAACAACACGAAGGGGAAATCAGTATTGCCGCGCTGGTGGAGAGCGCCTTGTTTGTCGCCAGCGGGCCGGTGCCCCTTTCCCGATTGGCTAAGGCGTTGGAGGTAAGCACGGCCGTTATTCGCAACGCCCTCAAAACTCTGGAAGCCGATTACCAGACCAGGGGGCTGCGCCTACAATGGAGCGGCAATGAAGTGCAGCTAACCAGCGCCCCCGCCGCCAGCCAGGTCATTGAGCGTTTTCTGGGTCTGGAAATGACCACCCGGCTCAGTCAGGCCGCGTTAGAAGTGCTGGCAATTATCGGCTACATGCAGCCCATCACCCGCCCCCAGGTGGATCAGATTCGCGGCGTCAATTCCGACGGGGCGCTGCGCCGCCTGCTCAGTGTGGGCCTGATTGAAGAAGTGGGCCGGATGGAAACGCCCGGACGCCCCATCCTGTACGCCACTACCCCGGAATTTTTGCAGCATTTTGGCCTGACAATGCTGGAAGAACTGCCGGAACTGGAGGAGGAGGAAGTAATACGTGATGCGTGATACGTGATTGATCGTCACGCATCACGCATCATGCATCACCCTTATGGAACGACTACAGAAGATTATGGCCCACGCCGGCATCGCTTCCCGCCGGGAGTGCGAGAAGATGATTGAAGCGGGGCAGGTGAAGGTGAACGGCCGTACCGCCAAACTGGGCGATAAAGCTGACCCGGCCGTAGACAAAATTGTGGTGCAGGGTACGCCGCTCAACCCGCAAGCGCAAAAGCTGGTCTACATTGCCCTGAACAAACCCAAAGGCATCCTCTCCTCTACCGAAGATGAACTGGGCGCAGGGCGAAAAACAGTGCGCGACCTGATCCCTCTGCCCGGCCGATTGTACCCGGTGGGGCGGCTGGACAAACAAAGCGAAGGGCTGATCCTGATGACCAATGACGGCGATCTGGCCCACAAGCTGACCCATCCCCGCTACGGACATAAAAAGATGTACCGGGTGACGCTGGACGGCCGTCTGGATCGGGAATCGCTGGAAAGATGGCGCAACGGGGTCTACCTGGACGGCCGTAAAACCGCCCCGGCCCAAATCACCATCCTGCAGCAAGACCAGAACTATACCCTGCTGGAAATTGTCATGCGCGAAGGCCGCAAACGGCAAATCCGGCGCATCGCCAGTATGCTGGGCTATCCTGTCAAGCAACTGGTGCGGGAAAAGATTGGCCCGCTCTCCCTGGGCAAATTGCGTTCCGGAGATTGGCGTTACCTCACCGCCTCGGAAGTGAAAATCTTGCGCGAAACAGTCAGTAAGGGCGGCAAACGGACTGGCAAGAAACGATATAAGAAACGGAAGAAGTGATTGGAGATTAGAGATTAGAGATTCGGTTAATCTCCAATCCCCAATCTCTAATCTCTAATCTCCAAATAAAATATGAACAAAACCATTGATGTTGTTGCCATTGACGGCCCGGCAGCCTCCGGCAAATCTACTGTCGCTCGCCTGGTAGCCGAAAAACTGGGCTATCTTTATCTGGACACCGGTTGTATGTATCGGGCTGTGACCCTGGCAGCCTTGCAAACGGGCATTGATGTAGCGGATGAAACGGCCGTCACCCAATTAGCCCGCCAAATAGATATTGACGTGTTACCGGCGCAGGATGAGGCAGACGGCCGTCACTACACCACCCTGCTCAACGGCCGTGACGTGACTTGGGAGCTGCGCCGGCCGGAAGTGGACGCCAACGTGTCTCAGGTTGCCAGTTACAAGGGTGTGCGGGAAGAATTGGTGCGGCGGCAAAGGGAATACGGCCGTCGCGGGCACGTCGTCATGGTGGGGCGGGACATCGGTACCGTCGTCATGCCGGACGCCCCCCTCAAGCTGTACGTCACCGCCAGCCCCGAAGAACGCGCCCGCCGCCGCTGGCTGGACCGGCAAAAGCAAGGCTTCAGCGACGACTACGATACTATCCTGGCCGACGTCATTCGCCGCGACCGGATTGACAGCAGCCGCCAATACTCCCCC
>JALUPA010000231.1 GCA_027054335.1 Ardenticatenaceae bacterium | reverse complement strand
AATTTTTGTAAACAAATGTTCACTCCCCCTCTCGTTCCCACGTTCTACGTGGGAATGCTCGCTTGAACGCTCCGCGTTCACTCGACGCGGAGCGTCTGGCAAGAGCATTCCACGCGGAGCGTGGAACGAGGGGGGTGAACGCTTACTTTACCACACACTGAGGGGGGTATACGGCCGTTTGTCATTTCCCCATTTGACGTTGGGGATACGGATAGCCGTGATACGTCCTTATTTTATTCATTAGGTTGACGGTGATGTTTTTTGTTGACACATTTTCTCCCTTCTGGCTATACTATATCGGGAATTAGGTTGTATTTCGGGGTTAAGCCAGTCTGGGAAATGCCTTAATTCTTAAAATAAGCAAGACTCGTTTTGTTATAGTTCAGATGAAAAGGGATAGGATCTTCATTTAGAAGGATAAGAGAACATGGTATCGAGATTTTTGGGTGGTTTGCTGTTCTGGCTTTTTTTGGCCGTAGTCGGCTTGTTAATCATTGCCGTTGTCATTGCCTGGTCTGTCGGAGTCGGCTGGCTTGTAACCAAACTGCTGCCATTTACTTTATTTGAGGCCACTCTATTGGGGATGCTGGCGTCTCTTCTCGCCATCCACCTGGTTGGCCGTCTGATGAATCTGGGCCATGAAGTAGAGTTGGAGGACACGGCCGTATCCGCTACTTTTCCATCAGGTTCCTTCGTCCTGCCGGAAGACGGCATTCCGGCCAGCCGGTTTGTCCAGTCGGAAGAGGACGAAACAGATGAATCCTGGTTCCGTTACCAGATTGCCAATGACATTTACGACGATTTACTGGCAGAACTGGATTTGGACGCCACCATGGGGGAAACGCAGGTCAAAGAATTGGCTGTGCGACTGACAGATGTGGTCACGGCCGTATTCAAAGCCCGCCCCAGAAAGCCCCGCAGCCAACGAGTAACCATCACCGTAGCTCAGTTAAAGAAGCAAATGGACAAGATGGAGTTACGGCCGTATGACAACGACATCCTGAAAACAACTGCCCATGCCGTCAATGAACGCCTTTCCTACGATGACGAACTGGCCGACATCGTCCGCCAAAAAACGTGGCACGATGTTTATTGAGGGATGGGGATACTTTTCTCAATACCCCAATATCCCCATACCAAGCCCGATTTTACGGCCGTATACCCCGACCCTATGACCCTTCTCTTCTGCCCCCGCTGGAGCAGCACCCGCGTCGCCGGAACCACCTACGCACACATCAACAATTTATTTGATATGCCGCGGGCGCCGGTTCCAAGTTACCAGCCTCCGGCAAACCGCTGTTCCCGCCACGGGTCTGCCTCATTGTTGTAGCCCGCATTTTCCCAGAAACCGAGCTTGTCATCGCTCCGGAATTCCAGAGCGCGCAGCCATTTACCTCCCTTC
>JALUPA010000230.1 GCA_027054335.1 Ardenticatenaceae bacterium | reverse complement strand
CCACCACCCATAGCCACGGCCACAGGAACGGCTACAAGCACACCCGCCATCACTCCTTCCGCTTCACCTACAGGGCAACCTACAATCACAGTCACTCCTACCCTGGCGACGCCTGCACCCACGGCAACAATCCCTGGATATCCGCCACCTCCTACCCTCCCCGCGACACCGCCACCCTACCCATAAAGTTTCGGCAGTGATAAAATCAGAGTATGACCACGATTTCTCAGACAATTGAAGAAGGCATCGAACGCATTGTCTACACGCCCGATGAAAAGCGGTTCAAGACGCCGATTGTGATGCAGCATGGCATGTGGCATGGCGCCTGGGGCTGGCAGCCGTGGCAAGAGCTTCTGGCCGAATGGGGCTGGGAAAGCCACGCGCACAGTTTGCCGGGACACGGCCGTTCTCCCACCCAACGGCCGATTCGTTGGTGTACGCTGGGCTATTATCTGGAATTTCTTACGGCCGAAATCAAGCGAATGCCGCGCCCACCTGTTCTCATGGGGCATAGTATGGGCGGCGCATTGGCCCAAATGATTCTAAAAAACCAAGAGGATTTGGCAGCAGTCGTCATGGTAGCTCCCTGGAAATCGCACAGCATGGTACGGCCGATTCTGCGCACGCTGCAACGCGATTTACCCGGCTTCATCCGCAGCGCCCTTCATTTGACCAGCACGCCCCTGGTGCGCACCCCCTACCGGGCTGCCCAAATGTTCCTCACCGAGGGCGCATTGCTCTCCCCGGAAGAACTGCATGAAAAATTGGGGCCGGAATCTATGTGGGTCTTGTTTCAGTACACGCCGCCTTTGTGGCGGCCGGCCAAGCAGATCAATACCCCCATACTCTGGCTGGCCGGCGGGGCTGACAGGCTCATCAGGGAATGGGAACAGAAACAGTCGGCAGCTTGGTATAACGCTGATTATGTGGTGGTGGCTGGCGCGGGGCACGATGTGATGCTGGAAAAAAGTTCGGCGGACACGGCCGTAACCATCCACAACTGGTTAACCGCCCAAAACATTCCCTGACCCAAAGGTGACAGTCACTTGAAAACAAGATAGTAACCGCGGCCGTCTCTGGAAAAAGTGACTGTCACCTGAACGCCGATTTCGGCGGTTTATTAAAAGATTCCCCCTCGTTTGGCGATGCAAGCGGCTATGTTATAATCACTCTTCAGTTTTACAAGCAAAAAATAAGTGAGGCACAGGTTGGCAATCCACTGAAGCAAGTGTGAGAGCCAACCTTTCATTGCGTATGAAACTATCAGTCATCATCTGCTGCTATAACGAAGTAGCCACCATTCAGGATGTTATCCAAAAGACTCAGGCTGTAGACCTCGGCCCCGGCTGGGACCGGGAAATCATCGTCGTGGACAACTACTCCACCGACGGAACCCGCGACATCCTGCAAAAAATTGACCATCCGGAAATACAGATCATTTACCACAAGCGCAACATGGGCAAAGGCATGTCCATCCGCACCGGCATCACCCGCATGACCGGTTCCTACTTCTTCATCCAGGACGCCGACAATGAATACGACCCCTTCGAGCAGCGTAAATTCACCGACTTGGCCGCAAAAACCAACGCCCCGGCTATCTTCGGTTCCCGCGTCCTGGGCGGCGAAATTAAATCCAAATACAAACGCACCCTGATGGGCAACCGCTTCGTCACCTGGCTGCACAACATCCTGTTCAATGACCACCTCACCGACGTAGCCACCGCTTCCAAAATGGTGCGGGCTGACGTAGCCCACTCGCTCAACCTCACCTGCACCGGCTTTGACCTAGATTTTGAAATGCCGGACAAAATTGCCATGTCCGGCCATAAAATTATAGAGATTCCCATCAACTATGACCCGCGCACCTACGCCGAAGGCAAGAAAATCGGGCTAAAAGACGCCATCAAAGCCGTGCAAACCATGTTGCGCGACCGCCTCGGTTTTTCCCCGGCCTTGAAAGCGGCGGAAGTGGCCGAGCTGCAGAGCGGCAAGGTAGCAGGGTAACTTGACAAGGTGAAGGGGTGACAAGGTGACAAGGTGATTTGTAACTTTGCCGCTCTGCAACTTTGCCCCTTTAGTAAAAGGTTAAATTATGAAAATTGTTGTTACCGGCTCCATTGCCTATGATTACATCATGTCCTTTCCCGGCCGATTTACAGATTCGTTTGTGGACGGGCAAATGCACAATGTCAGCCTCAGTTTTCTGGTAGATTCACTCAACCGGCAGCGGGGCGGCACGGCTCCCAATATTGCCTATACAATGGCCCTGCTGGGCGGCCGTCCTACGATTATGGCTACGGCGGGGCAGGATTTTGGCGAATACCGGGCCTGGTTGGAAGAACAGGGGGTAGATACGTCAGCTATTGTAGACATTGAAGACGACTTTTGCGCCTCCTTCTTTGTCAACACCGACCAGGAACAGAACCAGATTGCCAGTTTTTACACAGGGGCAATGGCGCACGCCGGCAAACTGACCTTCGCCAAGCACGCAGCCGACGCCGATCTGGTAATCATCTCCCCCAATGCCCCAGACGCCATGCAGAAGTATGCGGAAGAGTGCCGCCAATCGGGTATTCCTTTCATTTACGACCCCAGCCAGCAGGCGGCCCGTTTTAGCGGCGAAGAACTGCGGCAAGGGCTGGAAGGATGCGCCATGTTGACGGTGAATGAGTACGAATACACGCTTATTCAGGAAAAAACCAGGCTGAGTGAGGCGGAAATTATGGAACGTATTGGCGCTTTGCTGGTGACGAAGGCAGAAGACGGCGCCTGGCTGGTGGTTGATGGTCAAGAGTATCACATTCCCCCGGCTCCGCCACAGCAGGTGGCCGACCCTACGGGAGCAGGTGATGCTTTTCGCGGCGGGCTGATGCGGGGCATGCAGTTGGGTCTGCCCTGGGAGGTAGCCGGCCGGATGGGAGCACTGGCCGCTACGTATGTTTTGGAACAGTTGGGCACGCAAAAGCACCATTACACACCGGCTGATTTTGTGGCTCGTTACCGTAAATATTTTGATGATGAAGGCGCGCTGGACGCGCTGTTGACGTGATGCGTGTGGCGTGATGCGTGATGCGTGACCGGAAAATCACGCATCACGCATCACGTATCACGCGACTACACTAATTTTCAGGAGATAATTTAAGATGGAATTTGATATAAAGAACATTGATTTGGCCCCTGGCGGCCGTCGTCGTATTGAATGGGCAGCCCAGGAAATGCCTGTGATGGACGGTATTTATGAAGAGTTTGCGGAGACACGGCCGTTTGCCGGGCTGCGTATATCCGGTTGTATGCACGTGACCACCGAGACAGCTAACCTGGTGGTTGCTTTGCAGGCCGGCGGGGCGGACGTGATGCTGGCAGCCAGCAATCCGTTGAGTACTCAGGACGACGTGGCTGCCTCTCTGGTAGCTCATTACGAAATCCCTGTTTTCGCCATCAAAGGGGAAGACAATGACACCTATCACCGGCACATTCAGGCCGTTATTGACCACCGGCCTAACATCATTATGGATGACGGTTCCGACGTGACCAGCACCATTCACAAAAGCCGCCGCGACGTGATGGACGGTATTATTGGCGGCACGGAAGAGACTACGACCGGCATCGTACGCTTGCGGGCCATGGCCAAGGCCGGCGCACTGGAATTCCCCATGATGGCGGTAAATGACGCCATGACCAAGCATTTGTTCGACAATCGCTACGGCACAGGCCAATCTACTATAGACGGTATCATCAGGGCCACCAATTATTTGATTGCCGGTAAGGTTGTCGTTGTCGGCGGCTATGGCTGGTGCAGCCGGGGGATTGCCATGCGGGCCAAAGGTCTGGGGGCAAACGTCATTGTGACAGAGATTGACCCGCTCAAAGCGCTGGAAGCGGTTATGGATGGCTTCCGGGTCATGCCCATGATTGAAGCAGCCCCCATTGGCGATATTTTTGTCAGCGCCACCGGGGACATCAATGTGCTGGACAAACATCATTTTGAGGTGATGAAGGATGGCGCGCTGCTGGCTAACTCCGGCCACTTTGACGTGGAAATCAACAAACCCGCCCTACGGGAACTGTCTGTGGGCGAACCGAAACGGGTACGGCCGTTTGTAGACCAATTCACGCTGCAAGACGGCCGTAAACTCAACCTGTTGGGCGAAGGCCGCCTTATCAACCTGGCCGCCGCCGAAGGCCATCCTGCCTCTGTGATGGACATGAGTTTTGCCGGGCAGGCCCTCTCCGCCAAATATTTGGTGGACAACCAGGGTAAACTGGAAGGCAAAGTCTACTCCGTCCCGGAAGAAGTGGACCAACGTATTGCCAGCATCAAACTGGCTGCCATGGGCATCTCCATTGACGTGTTGACAGAACGGCAGATTGAATACCTGAACAGTTGGGAAGAAGGCACTTGATTTTGACAAGGTAACAGGGTGAACGGGTGACAAGGTGACACCCCATCACCTTGTCGCTTTGTCACCTTGTAACAAATGGCTCCCCGCGATTACGACAAAAACAGTCACACCGGGCGCATCAAAGCAGCCCGGCTTTTCTCTAACATCGTCAGCCCACCGGTAATTTTTGCCGTTTTGGGGCTGGCGTTTGCTTTAGTTGAGGAACCGAATCTGACGGGGGTCTTTTGGGCGGCCGTGTACGGTTTTTGGGTATCGCTTTTTCCCATTTTGGTAGTGCTGTATTTGCTGAAGGTTGGCAAAATCAAAGAATTGCACATGACCGATACCAGTGAGCGGCATATTCCTTATGTTACGGCCGTTACCGGCGCCTTCATCGCCTTCACTCTCATCTCCTGGTTCAACGGGCCGGAACTATTGCACTGCCTCTCCCTTTTTAACGGCATAGAATTAACCGCATTAACTCTCATCAACATTCGCTGGCTCATCAGCATCCACGCCACCGGTATTATGGCCGCATTTTTACTGGTTGGCCTGGTATTTGGTTGG
>JALUPA010000229.1 GCA_027054335.1 Ardenticatenaceae bacterium | reverse complement strand
CCACCAATTCTGCAAATTTCGCTTGCGATTGCGCCGCCACCTGCTCATGGATACTGTTTCCGTGGCTGTCCATCGTCACCACCACCGGGAAATCTTCCACACGGATGACCCACATCGCTTCTGGCACGCCAAACTCCAGCTTGTACACCGTAATCACTTCCTTCACCGCCTGGGCAATGAGGCTGGCCGCCCCGCCAATCGCGTGAAAGTATACGGCCGGCTCTTCCTGGCACGCTTTCAGCGTATTCGGCCCCATGCCCCCTTTGCCGATGACCCCTTTCAAATTGTAATACGCTATTACCTCCGGTTCATACACTTCTTCCCGGATGCTTGTCGTCGGCCCGGCAGCCACAAAGGAATAAGAGCCGTCCTCGTGCTGCTTCACCACCGGGCCGCAGTGATAAATCACCCCGCCGTCCAGCAGTTCTTTCAGCTTTTCATTCAGTTCCATCTCATCCGGCTGCGGTTCATTGCGGATGAAATGCTCAATCATAAACTTGTGTGCCGCGTCCCGCCCCGTCATAATGACGCCGTTCAGGTAGACGGTATCACCGACTTTCAGAGAGCGGATTTCTTCATCGGAAATAGGTGTGGTTAACCTAAGCATATTGCACCTCCGTTTTACCGTCATGCAACGTTACGTCCATGTGTGCCCGGCGATTGGCCCAGCACATATAGGCTACCGAGACAAAGTAAGAAGCAGGCAGCCGGTGCAGCGTCCCCACCTTCACGCCTAAGACAGTCGTCTTGCCGCCAAAACCCATTGGGCCAATACCCAATTCGTTAGCTTCTTCGTAGAGACGGTCTTCCAGTTGGGCCAGTTCCGGTACTTCGTTCTTGTCTTCCAACGGCCGGAATAACTGCTGCTTAGATTTGACATAAGACGCGCCGCGGTCGCCGCCAATAGCAATGCCTAGAACAGCCGGGGCGCAGCCGCGGCCTTGCGCCTGCTGCACGGCGTCCAAAGCTACCCGGCGCACCCCTTCCAGATCGCGCCCGGCGCCCAGTTTGGCGTTGGGCAGCTTGTACTGGGTAGAGACGTTTTCACAGCCACCCCCTTTGAGCAGCAAATCTACGTGGATAGCCGGTTCGTCCCATTCGTGAAAGTGCATGGTGGGAAAATCCTCACCGGTATTGTCGCCGCTGTTTTCCCCGGTGAGGCTGTCTACGGCGTTGGGGCGCAGGTAGTTGCGCTCAGTGGCAATGGCCGCCGCCGCCCGAATCTGGTCGGCCAAACGGCGGGTGGAGACGCCTAACGGATAATAAATTTCAAAGATGGGCGTGCCCGTGTCCTGGCAGATGGGGGTGCTGTGTTGGCGGGCCATCTCGACGTTGCTCAGGATGGTCTCGAAAGCGCCCTTGGCTGCAGAGCCGGGTTCTTCCCGTTCTTTGGCCTTTTTGAGCGCGTTTTCCATGTCGGCCGGAAGCTGGGTGGCGGCGCGACGGATCAACTCGACAAAGGCGTCGGTCAGGTCTACTTGGTTTAGATTTTCCATAGTTTTTCCTCGCTATTGGGTAATTTGGATAAGCAAATTTACTGCTGGTATTTTAGCAAAGATAGACGGACGTGACCCTGGTAAACAGCATATCTCTCAGGTGACGTTTGTAACAGATTGGTTCAATCTCCAAGATTGAACCAGTCTACGAATCCTCATCTTCGCCGAATTTGTGGAACTGTTCCGCCAGGGCCAGCAGACGGCTTTGCACGGCGTGGTGGACGGTATTTTCGGGATACGTGCCATCCGCACGGCGCTGCCCGGCCGGAACGCCGGTGAGGATTTCGATGCCTTCGTCCACGTGTTCGACCGCCCAGATGTGAAAACGGCCGTCGGCTACGGCCGTTACTACTTCCTCCCGCAGCATTAAATTATCCACATTGGCAGCCGGGATAATCACACCTTGCTCTCCCGTCAGTCCCCGCTCCTGGCACAGGTGGAAAAAGCCCTCAATCTTCTGATTCACCCCGCCAATCGGCTGAATCTCGCCCCGTTGGTTCACCGACCCGGTTACAGCAATCCCCTGCTTGAGAGGCAGACGGCTCAGGCTGGAGAGCAGAGCATACAACTCCGTAGAAGAGGCGCTGTCCCCTTCCACTCCCCCGTAAGTCTGCTCAAAGGTGACGCTGGCGTTGAAGACGAGGGGTTGCTGCTGCCCGTACGTACCGCCCATGTAGCCCATCAGCGTCAGCACACCCTTGTCGTGGATGGGGCCGGACATCTCTGTTTCCCGCTCGATGTGGGTGATTCCGTCCTCTCCCATAAAGGTGCGGGCCGTGATGCGCCCTGGCTGACCAAAGGTGTAATCACCCGTATCCATGACGGACAGGCCGTTAACCTGCCCGATGACAGCCCCCTCGGTGGCAATGAAGATGGTTTCTTTGAGGAAATACTCGTAAGTCAATTCCTCGGCGCGGTTGGCCCGGTAGACGCGCTCATCCAGCGCTTGCTGTACGTCGGCGGCCGTTACCAGATCACGGCCGTTTTCCCCCGCCCAAAAACTCGCTTCCCGCACCAGATCGGCTACCAGGCCAAAACGGGCGCTCAATTTGTCCTGATGATCCGCCATGCGGGAGCCGTGTTCGATGACTTTCGCCACCGCTTCCGCCGCAAAATGGCGTAAATTCTCCTCGTGGCAGCGGCTGGCAATGAAAATGGCGTATTCCTGCTCATTTTCCGGCGTGCGCGGCATTGTCGAGTCAAAATCTGCCCGCACCTTGAACAACGTGCGAAATTCTTCATCCCGTTCATACAAATTGTAATACAGACTCAGGCTGCCCAACATGAGTACCTTCACATTCAAAGGAATCGGTTCCGGGTCGAGTGATTTAGCCAGTGCTTCGCCTTGTCCCATACGGGTAGAGGTTTGCACCAGAATCTTCTTTTCTTTCAGGGCGCGTTTCAGCCCCTCCCAGGCATCCGGGTTTTTGAACAGGGTGTGGGCATTGAGGATGAGGTAGCCGCCGTTGGCCCAATGCAGCGTGCCGCATTTGATGTTGGTGAAGTGGGTAAAAAGATACCCCTGATTCATCTCGTATTCCAGGCGGCCCAGCAGCCCGAAGTAGGTAGGATTGGGTTCCAAAATGACGGGCGCGCCCTGGGTCTGGCTGTTGTCTACCAACAGATTGACTTCGTAGCGGCGCAGATCAATCTGCTCTTCGCTGTCTACCGGCGAAGCAAAATCCTGAATCTGGTCGAGGATGTCTGCCTGCATCTCGTTCAGGTAGAGGCAAATTTCCCCATTGCCGCCACATGTTTTCAGGATGTCTTTGAAGTGGTGTTGCACGGCCGTTTCCGCCGCCCCCCGGTCTATTTCTTTCATTTTTTGCCGGGCAACCAATTCCAATTGATGAATTTGGTACAGAACGTCTTCCACGTCAGACGAAATGGTTTGCGCCTGCTTTTCCATCTTCTGGCGCACGTCAGGCGGTAGTTGATTGACTTCTTCGTTGGTTAGCTGACGGCCGTCCTGCACCGGCACAATCACAAACCCGGAGGCTGCCTTCACCAGAGCAAACCCCAGTTCGGCAGCGTGCTGCTGCATAGTTTGCATCAAACTGTTACGCTGCCCCTCAAACTCCTGCTGAATGGCTGTTACACTTTGCTGGTACGTCTCATCGGCAAAAGCCTGGGGCAGCGCCTGGCGCAAATCGTGGATGAGTTGGCGCACCTGGGCTTGGAATTTGACGCCTTCTCCGGCGGGCAGGGAGATAGCGCGGGGTTGGTAGGGTACGGCAAAATTGTGGACGTAAATCCAGTCGTCCGGTGTGGGCATTTCCTGCGCCGGGGTTTGCAAAAAATGCTTGATGGCGGTCGTCCGCCCTGTACCCAAATCGCCCAGGGCGTAGATGTTGTAGCCGGCGCTTTGGATATTCACGCCAAAAGCAATGGCCCGCGTGCCGCGCGGTTGGCCAATGATATGGGTATCCGGCTCCAGTTCCGCCGTGCTGGCGAAAGAGAATGTATCGGGGTTTGCTGTGCAGCACAGTTTTTCGGGGGATAATGGTTGTACGGACATAATTTACCTCCGGCATAATGTAGAGCATACCGTTGGGGTGAATCTTACTCTTTATAGGGAACTGTTACAAGGAATAGACATTGGAGATTGGAGATTCAACAGATCGAAAATTCGATGACTCCGGCCACAGATTACGCGGATTAGCGCGGATTTTTTTTTGTAACTATACAGGTGACAGTCACTTTTACCAGAGGTGTTGGGCAAAAACCACAACGTTTACAAGTGACTGTCACCTCTGGTAGCTGTATAGCTACTTTTTTTCAATCAATCCACCAAATCCGCGCAATCCGCGGCTTTTTTCGGGAGACTGAAAACTGAACACCGAACACTGATTACTCTTCCGGCAGTTTCATCCGCTCCACCACTTCCGGCTCCCGCGCCAGGAGTAGTTCGCCGGCCTGGCGGGTGCCTATCCAGAAGACGGCAAAGGCATAAGCCGCGCTGAAAAAGAGACCGGGCGCGGCCAGCCAGGGTACATCCAGCCAATAAGCCAGCAGCAGCGGGGCGGCCGCGGGCGCGCTGACCAGCAAGACAGCCAGGGGGACGATGGTGATGTAGGCGCAGCCCGTCTTGGTATCGCCGCCGGACTGGAATAGGCCGCGTTTGCGCCGCCCTTCCAGGCGGATGGGAATGGGGAAATAGACGGAGGCTACGGCCGTTACCCCCATCGTCGCCACCCCCATGCCCAAAGCTGTCAGCAAACCGGCCACACTCATCACACCGGGATTGTTGTAAATGAGGAGGCCGCCGAACAAGAGGAGGGGTACGGCCGTAATCACAAACAAGGCCAATCCCTTTGCCCGAAAGATGTGGCGGCGCGGTACCGGCGTCAGCAGCAAGGCCGGCAGCCCCGGCCCTTCCCAGGCCAGCATATTTTGCGTATTGGCCCAAAAGAGAAAAATAGCGTACACGGGCAGCGTTAAGGCCATCCAGCGGGGGGCCGAGCCAACGTCTGCATCTTCACCTAGAAAGAAGACCACCAGAAAGAAAATGGGCATCAAGACCCCTTGAATAATCCCCACCCGGCGCTGCGGCACGCGCCAAACCGATTTGAACTCATTGGCCGTCAGTTGGGCAATGGCCGGGGGCAGCCAGCCCAGCAGATTGCGCTCCCGGCGTTCTTCCCGTTTTGCCTGGCGGCGTGTTTCCTCGCGGGGACGCGGCGTCAGCAGGTAGCCTTCGCCCGTCGTCAGGCGCACCAGTAGTTTGTACCAGACCCAGGTGATGAGCATGAGCCACAGCAGCGAGTACCCCAGCCACAACAGGGAAGACAGCCAAGCACCAGCCTGCGCCTGGGCCACAGCCTGGGCCAGCGCGCCGGGCGGCAGCCATTGCAAAATATCCAGCGGCTGCCAGCTTTGGAGTGCCGTCACGTCATCCGCGCTGATCTGATGGGACACAGCTTCCATGAGTCGCTGGATGCCAATATTGATGAAGTAGCACAGGCCGCCAATAAGGGAGAAGAAGATGATAGCCACGTCCCGCACCCGGCGGCTTTGCATGATGCCGCCGATGGTTGTACCGGCCAATTGACCGATCATAATGAGATGGCCGTAGCCCAGCACCAGGGCGGCAATGACTACCAGCGTCACCGGGCTGAAGGACAGGCCAAAGCCGTAAATGATGGCGGCGAACAGGGGCAGCATCAGGTAGGTGGGGTAATCAAACAGTGTGCCCAAAATGATGCTGGCAATGATGGTGCGGCGGGGGATGGGGTAAATCATCAGCCGGGTGATATCGGCGCCTTCGTTGATGGCGGCAAACATGATGGGAAAGATGAGCCAGGTGAACCAGAGGAGAGTGAGGACTGCCCCTAACAGGGCAGTGGGCCATTGATCATCCAGGCGGCGGTAGCCGATGCCGCTGCCATAAGCGGCGGCCAGTATCAGCGGCCCGATAAAGAAGATGACGATGGCCGCGCCAACGATACGGCCGCGCTCACGGGTAAATTGGCGCAGCGTCAGCTTGCCGCGCAAACGCCACAATTGACTCAGTTGGGTGCGGGGGTTGGGGGTGAATTCGATCATAGGACAAAGTAATTATGTAACTGGGTAACTGGGTAACTGGGTAATTGGGTAATTACCCAGTTACCCAGTTACTCAATTACTTAACCAGGATAATTTACCTTCGGCGGACACGTCGTCTGTAGCGCCGACAGCCTGGAGGAACACGTCTTCCAGGGTAGCGTCTGCACCGGTTTGGGCTTGAGCGCGCAGTTCGTCCATCGTACCTTCGGCCACGAGACGGCCGTCGGCAATCACACCCACGCGGGTACACAACCGTTCTACCACTTCCAGAATGTGGGAGGTAAAGAAGATGGTCGCGCCGCTTTGCCGCAGGCGGCGCAGCACGTCCCGGATGATGCGCCCGGAGATGGCGTCAATCCCTTCAAACGGCTCATCCAGAAAGAGGACGCGCGGGCTGTGGATGATGGCGGCGGCCAAGGCGGTCTTTTTCTTCATGCCGTGAGAATAATCTACGATGAGTTTGTCGGCGTCGTCGCTCAGGTCGAGCAAGTCGAGCAGTTCTTCGCTGCGTTTTGCCACTTCGGCCTGGGGAACGCCGTACATAATGCCGGAGAAGCGGATAAATTCGCGGGCAGAGAGGCGTTCATACAGGTGCATCCCTTCCGGCAGGACGCCGATGCGTTGTTTGGCGGCCAAAGGGTCTTGCCACATATCAATGCCGGTGATAAATGCTTGGCCGGAGGACGGCCGTAACAGTCCCACCAGCATATTGATCGTCGTAGATTTCCCCGCGCCGTTTGGCCCCAGAAAGCCGTAAAACTCCCCTTCGGCCACGCGCAGATTGAGATGGTCTACGGCCGTTTTCTTGTCAAAATACCGGGTCAATTCCCACGTTTCCACAGCCCATGCACTCATTACCCACTCCATGTGTTCGTAGTTGATAACCAATTATACGGCTGTTTGGGAAAAAGGGTTGCGAGGATGTGAGAGCGTGATGCGTATCACATTTTCACGCATCACGCACAGCGCCTCCCGCAGTAGAGCCATCACCGTGAAATGATTTTCGATAAAGCCAAACTCCACGTCCAGGCTGACGTACTCGTTGGTGTGGTGCGTCGTGTCGTGCGGCGCGGTGCGGAAGACGGGGCCGATTTCGTAAACGCGCTCGAAGACGCCGACCATGATTTGTTTGTAGAACTGAGGGCTTTGCGCCAGATAGGCGGGGCGGCCAAAGTAGTTCAGTTCAAACACGTTGGCCCCGCTTTCGGTGGGGGAAGCGACCAGTTTGGGCGTCTGGATTTCGGTGAAGTGACGGCCGTTTAACGTATGCCGAAAGCCAGCCATCACCCCGGCGGCCAGTTTGAAGACGGCTTTGCGCTGCGGCTGGCGATTAGCCACTATCGCATGATCCAGCAGCGTGGGCAGCCCGGCCTTGACGCGCCGTTTGCGCAGAGGGATGGGCGGCGTTTCCGTGACCGGCGTGATGAGCGCGACCTGCGGTTGGTGTAATTCCACACCGCCGGGCGCTTGGGGCGTTTGCACGACAACGCCAGCCAGTTCGATGACGGATTCCAGCCCGACGCCAGCCAGCGCTGCCAGGTCAGCCGGATTTTCGGTGACAGCCTGAATAATGCCCCAGCCATCCCGCAGGACGACGAAGCTGATGCCCCCCATCTGGCGCAAGTTGTGCAGCCAGCCGGTCAGGCGTACCCTCTGCCCGATGTGGGCCGAGGCTTCCGTAGTTCGGATTGTTTGCATGAGTTACCTCCAACGTGTGACGTGATACGTGAAAACGTAAGGTAATCGGGTTGTTACGTATCGCGCCGCGTAAAACGGAATAAAAAAAGCCCGCATCCTCTCAGGATTGGAGGACGCGGGCTGAAAACAGAGCAACTACCCTGCTCAATAATAAAACGCCCGTCTTCCTTATTTGGAGGACGGGCGTCAATTTCTTGCCGCACGTGGTACCATCGCCATTCGCCAATAACATAAAGTTGTCGGCCTCTGTCAGCTTTTACGAGCCTGGCGCTGTAACGGGCGCTTCCCGGTGTCAGCTAATTAGAATTCTGTTCACCGATCAGCTCCAGGGTGTCATTGGCGGAGTCTGGCGGTGGTTCTTGCAGCCGGTGAACCGCTCTCTGGACGCCGAGGCTGCCCGGCAATATGTCCCTTTCGTCGCTTTTATTTATGGTTTGTGACATCTATGATAGCAGATCGAGCAATAAATTGTCAAGATGTAGATAAAACGAATTTTTGGCGATATTGAAGTGGCGTAAAAAACGGCCGTTCCTCGGAACGGCCGTATCCAATTGATAACTGAGCAACTTGGTAACCGGGTAATTACCCAATTACCATTTACCCAATTACTATTTGATAGACTGAATGGTGAAGCTGATTTCACCACCAGGGGTTTGGGCGGTAACGGTTTGTCCTTTTTTAGCGCCGAGCAAAGCCCGGCCGATGGGGGATTCGTTGGAGATACGGCCGTTGGCCGGGTCTGCTTCGTGGGGGCCGACAATGTAGTAAGTTTCTGCCTCGTCGAACCCTTCTTCTACTACCGTGACCGTATTGCCTACGCTGACAGTGTCGGCCGGAACGTTATCCTCGATGATTTCGGCGCGGCGCAAAGCATCTTCCAGGTCTTTAATGCGGCCTTCAACGAACCCTTGCTCTTCTTTAGCTGAGTGATAGTCGGCGTTCTCTTTCAGATCGCCTTGTTTGATGGCCGCTTCCAGTTTTACCGAAATTTCTTCCCGCTTTTCCGTTTGCAGGTAGGTCAACTCTTCTTTTATTTTTTGTAAGCCTTCTTCTGTGACATAAACAACGTCATTTTGCGTCATTGCTTTTTTATCTCCGTCAACCGCGATTTGCCGTTAAGCATAAACAAACCCCGCTGATTGGGCGGGGCTAAAACCTTACTATCCAGTAACGGTTTGTCTCCGGTGCGTGCCGCTAGTATAGCGCAGACGTTGATTTCTGTCGAGTACGGCGAGTGAGAAAATGGTGAAGCTTACTGCTCTATGCCCAATGTAAAACAGAGTGCTTTTTCCACTTCTTTCATTTTTTCCGGGGATAAAACAGTAATCAGGCCGCCAATTTTTGCTTTGGATATAGTTTGGATATTATAAAAATTGGCCGCGCAATTTTTGAATAGCCCGTCTGCTTCTGAAAGAAAAACTTCAGAAGGTACGTGCCGCACCGTAGATGTTATAGAGACGACAGTTACGGTATTCAAATAAGAAATAGCCGGGTCTCTGGTGAGAATAATAACGGGCCGTCGCTTGTCAGGTTGCCTGAATGTATGCCAGCGAACTTCACCACGCTTCATCATCGGGCCACACCTGCGCAGATTCCCAGAGTTGCATTTCTTCTATTTCTTCGGCCGTAGGCGGATACTTTATATACCCTTCGCGGTCCCTTTTTTCCAGTTGGGTGATGCGGTAACGTTTGAGCGCTTCTTCCAGTATTTCCCGAATCCAGGCGGAGCGGTTGGTGCCTTCGTTTTGCACCACTTCGTCTACTTGTTGCAGAAGCGCCTCGTCTAATGTAATTTGTACGGTTTTCATTATTATCACCATCATGAATATGTGGACTATTATCTACATGATACACCACATAAATATCCATTGTCAACCAGTTTGCGCCGGGATGGGCGACGGCCGTAAAATACCCTCATGTCATCCCGCGACAAAATCAGCGGCTCTGTGGAGCGCATCACTTATTATAATGCCGAAAACGGCTACTCGGTCATTCGCCTGAAGCCGGACAGCCGGGGGATGCTGCCCTTCAAGTACGCTGGGGGGCGGGAAGGGCTGATTACGGTGGTGGGCAATCTGCCGGAGGTGCAACCGGGGGAATGGTTGAAGCTGACGGGAAAATGGACCAGCCACGCCAAACACGGCCGTCAATTTCAGGCCGAGTTTTGCGAGCAATCCTTACCGGCAAACACGGAGGGAATCAAACGGTATCTTGGCTCCGGCATGATTCGCGGTGTAGGGCCGGTGATGGCTGAACGTATCGTCAACAAGTTCGGGGAGGAGACGCTGGACATCATTGAGGAAAACCCGAAACGGCTGCGGGAAGTACTGGGTATCGGCCAAAAACGGGTAGCGCAGATTACCAAAGCGTGGGAGGAGCAGCGGGCCATCAAGGACGTGATGATCTTTTTGCAATCGCACGGCGTTTCTACCAATCTGGCGACCAAAATTTACAAGAAGTACGGGGACGAGTCGCTGGCGGTGGTGCAAAATACACCATACCGGCTGGTGCAGGACGTATATGGCATCGGTTTCAAGACGGCGGATAAGATCGCCCGCGCCCTGGGGCTGGCCCCGGACGACCCCAGCCGCATTGAGGCGGGGGTGGCGTATACGCTCAACCGCATGGCGGAGGAAGGGCACGTCTACATGCCGCAGGAGAAACTGGAACCGGAAGCGGCGGAGATTCTGGCGGTGGAGCAGGAGAAGGTAACGGCCGTTATTGACGCGCTGGAAACGAGCGACTTCCTCAAACGGGAAACGATCCAGTATTCAGTGGGCAGTGGGCAGTATTCAGTGGATAGCGGTCGGGATGTGGTGGTGAAGGAGGAGCAGGCGGTTTATTTGACGCCGTTTTACTATTCGGAAATCGGGGTGACGCGGCGGGTGCAGGAGATGATTGAGCATCCGGGGAGCCGGTTATCGGTTATCGGTAATCGGTTATCGGCGACCGGTGAGCGATTGTTTACGCCCAGTACGCAATACGCCTCGCACTCCAATCGCCAATCGCCAATCTCCGCTCTCCAACTCGCTCCGCAGCAAATCGAAGCCATCCAAACGGCCGTATCCCACAAAGTCACCATTCTCACCGGCGGGCCGGGAACGGGCAAGACGACGACGCTGCGCACATTGCTGGATTTGCTGGACGCCAACAGCCGTAGCTACGTCCTGGCTTCTCCTACTGGCCGGGCGGCCAAGCGGCTGGCGGAAGCGACGGGGCGCGAAGCCAAGACGATCCACCGTCTGCTGGAATACAATCCGGGGGAAGGGTTTGGCCGCAACGAATACCACCCGGTTGATGCGGACATGATTGTAATTGACGAGGCGTCCATGCTGGATTTGCTCCTGGCGAACAGTTTGCTCAAGGCGATTGATCCGGCCAGCCATTTGCTGCTGGTGGGGGATATTGATCAGTTGCCCAGCGTGGGGGCGGGGGACGTGCTGCGGGATTTGATTGATTCAGGGGTGACGGCCGTTGTCCGGCTGGAAACAATCTTCCGGCAGGCGGCCAATTCGCTCATCATTCGCAACGCACACCGCATCAACCAGGGCCTCATGCCGGAAACGCCACCGGACGCGCGGGATTTCTTCATCTTTGTCAAGCAGGAGCCGGACGAGGCGGCGGAACTGCTGGTGGACGTTGTGAAAAACCGCGTGCCACGCAAGTTCCGCCTGGAC
Organism: Ardenticatenaceae bacterium; assembly: GCA_027054335.1. Taxonomy (GTDB): domain Bacteria; phylum Chloroflexota; class Anaerolineae; order Promineifilales; family Promineifilaceae; genus JAJRTP01. The sequence continues at coordinate 2,566 of JALUPA010000229.1, read as the reverse complement.
CCGCTGGATGATGTGCAGGTGCTTTCACCCATGTACAACGGGCTGTTGGGGGTGTCCAATCTGAACGAGAAGCTGCAAGCGGCGCTGAACCCGCCGGCGGCCAGGAAACCGGAGCGGAAGCTGCACGGCCGTACCTTCCGCGTGGGGGACAAGGTGATGCAGACGGTGAACAATTACGACAAAAACGTATACAACGGGGACATCGGCCGCATCACGGCCATGGACGTGGTGCAACAAACGGTAACAGTAAACATTGACGGCGCGCCGGTGCTGTACGATTTTCTGGAAATGGACGAACTGGTTCACGCTTACGCTATTTCCGTGCATAAAAGCCAGGGCGCGGAGTACCCGTGTGTGGTGATGCCGGTGGCGACGCAGCATTACATGATGTTGCAGCGGAATTTGTTGTATACGGCCGTGACCCGTGCCAAAAAACTGGTCATCCTTGTCGGCACACGCAAAGCCATCGCCATTGCCGTCAAAAACAACAAAACCACCCAGCGCCACACGGCCCTCGATTGGCGCTTACAAAGGTAGTCAAAGCAACTTTGTTAATTCGTCACGATTGATGCCTGCTTGTTGCAAAATTGACAGCAGCGTCCCTTTGGGTAAATCTTTGCGGTGGAGCGGCACAATGGCGCGACGGCGCGTTTCCGGGTGGATGTAAATGTGGTGGCTGCCTTTAACTCTATCTAGCACAAAGCCCTTCTTTTTCAAAATTTTGATGACTTTACGAGGCGTAAGGGTCGGCAGTTTAGGCATAAGCAGAAACCGTGACGGTGTATTCGAGTGTATTTTCTTCGGTAGGTATATCTTCTCCGTGCTCTACCAGGCTTTCCAAATACAACTCAATAGCTTCCTTTGCCATTTCTATGGCTTCATTGACATCTGCACCATAGGTTATGCAGCCTGGCAACGTTGGCACGGTGACTGTGTACCCCCCTTCCGGTTCTTCACGCAACAAAATACGATAACTCAATACGTTCATTTGTTTCTCCGTTATGTCGCTGGTTGGTACATTTAGTATAGCATAGAGTTGGTTGCATTCCCTATGAATGTTCATACAATTCAAGCAGAATAATTTTGGGAGTAGAGTATATGTTATCATTTTTGCCCGCCCCCATTCGCGGTGGGATCGCTGTTATTGCTCTGACGCTGAATATCATCTTCTGGTGTATTCCTCTGCTGGTCATCGCCTTTTTCAAATTGATCATCCCGATTGCGGCCTGGCGTGAAGCCAGCACCAAAATATTGATCTGGATTGCGGAAAATTGGATTGATGTGAACAGGGCGACGTATGCTTTATTGAACAAAGATGAATGGGATGTGCAGGGGGTAGAAAATGTGGCTGATTTGAGCCAGGAGGAATGGTATCTAGTCATCAGTAATCACCAATCCTGGGATGATATTCTGGTGCTACAATCTATATTCAACCGGCGTATCCCCTTCCTTAAATTTTTTATCAAGAAAAATTTGATTTATGTGCCGATCATCGGGCTGGCCTGGTGGGCGCTGGATTTCCCTTTTATTGAGCGGTACTCGCGGGAATATTTAGCAAAACACCCGGAAAAGAAGGGAAAAGACCTGGAAACCACGCGCCAGGCGTGTGAAAAATTCCAGACGACGCCAATTTCGGTGGTGAATTTTTTGGAAGGCGGCCGTTTTACCCAAGCGAAACATGAACGGCAGCAGTCCCCGTACAAACATTTATTGCGGCCCAAAGCGGGGGGGATTGCCCTGGTGCTGAATTTGATGCACGGCCGTATCCGTACCCTGCTCAACGTTACCATCGTCTACCCGGACGGCGTCCCCTCCTTCTGGCAATACCTGTCCGGCCAAACCGGGTGCATCGTCGTGCGCATCGAAAAATCGGACATTCCTCCGCATTATGCGGCTGGCGACTACATCAATGATCCCGAATTTAAGGCCGAGTTTCAGGCATGGGTCAACCAGTTGTGGGAACAAAAAAACGCATTGATTGACAATCTTTTAGTGGAAACATCCTCTAAACGAGCAGCGCCCTGATTTCACTGAGAAATTTCAACAATATGAGCCAAGCCATTTAATGTGACAACAAATTGATTTAAGACATCTCTGCCTATAACCGGCATCCCATTTTGCTTGTCCGCCACAACATGTAATTTAGACACCTTGAATGGCCCGATTTTCAAAGCTACTTCATAGATGTCCACCGAATAGCCAAACCCGGCAATACCGCGTACTGTTCGTCTGTCTACTTTACGCGCCCCAATGCGACGCAAATCCCGGTTGGGTATCATGGTAGCATCGGCGCCGGAATCAACAATTCCCGTTATTTCCACCAGCATTTCCGAGTCTGTTACATTGGAGACGCCAATTTGGACAACGGGAACGGCCGGGCCGTGATATTCCGTATCGTACTCGTAAGTTAGAATCATCAACCCTCCTCCACAAATCGGGGAGAGCGAAAATACAGAATACGTTCCGGTTCGGGTTCGACCTTGCGCATCAAGACAAAGTCATGGGGGTATTTTTTATTGATCCTTGAACTTAAAGCCACCCCGTCAGCATCATGGTCAACCAGCTT
>JALUPA010000228.1 GCA_027054335.1 Ardenticatenaceae bacterium | reverse complement strand
GGCAAATACCAGCAACTATTCCCAAATGATCCAATCGTTTCGTTGCGTATTCAAGCTTTGTGTTTCCCATGCTTTTAGCATACAGGAAAATAACAAAACTTGCTTTTTATGGTGCGGAAACTGGGCTTTAACATATTATTTGTAATATTGTTCAACGCTACAGGTTAACGGAATATTACCGGATGAAAACGCCCTTTTACCAACGGTTCAGCTATGCACTTTCTATTTTCCACAACAAGTTTAGGTGAAGGCCAGATTATATATCTATCACCTGATTGCCCATCGCCCTAATTTATTTTTCTAACCGGGCGCTCACGCTCACGTTTTGTTTGCCTGAATATTTGTATAGAATCGGAGTGACAAACTCGCTCAATCGGCCACTCCATGATAAAAAACGGCCGTTTGAAAAACAAATTACTTCACCCACACTTACTGAACTTTTTTAGGAGACTGGCAAATCATGCAACAGCTTGTTGAATGTGTACCTAATTTCAGCGACGGCCGTAACCCGGAAGTATATAACGGCATCGCCAACGTTATCCGTTCTGTGTCCGGCGTTAACGTGCTGGACGTGAGCGCAGACCCGGACCACAACCGGACTGTTATTACTTTTGTGGGATCGCCCACGGCCGCAGAAGAAGCGGCCTTTCGGGCCATCGCCCTGGCCGCCAAACGCATCAATCTGGACGAACACGAAGGGGAACATCCCCGCATCGGGGCCACTGACGTTTGCCCCTTTATCCCCATTAAAAATATTACCAGCCAGGAATGTGTGGCGCTGGCGCAGCGGCTGGGCCGGCGCGTAGGGGAAGAACTGGGCATTGCCGTCTACCTGTATGGCGACGCCGCCACCCGGCCCAACCGCAAAAAGCTGTCCGCCATCCGCAAAGGGCAGTATGAGTTGTGGAAGGAAGAGGTGGCCACCAACCCGGAACGGCAGCCGGATTACGGCCCGGCGGAGGCCAAACCCTGGGGGGCAACGGTAATTGGGGTACGGCCGTTTCTCATTGCCTACAACTTGTACCTGAACAGCAACAACACGGCCGTAGCCAACCGGATTGCCCGCGCCGTGCGCTTCAGCAGCGGCGGGCTGCGCTTTGTCCAGGCCAAAGGCTTCCTGGTAGAAGGGCAGGCGCAGGTAAGCATGAACCTGACCAACTTTGAGAAAACCCCCCTCTACCGCGTGCAGGAAATGATTAAGCGGGAGGCGGCACAATACGGCCTGAGTGTGACCAAAGCAGAACTGGTGGGCCTCATCCCCCAAAAAGCTCTCATGGAAACGGCCAAATGGTACCTGCAATTGGACGAAATGCAGGACGAGCAAGTGCTGGAATACCGTCTGGCAGACAACGAAAGCGAAGCCGGCCCCTCATTGGCCGATTTTGTGACCTCCGTAGCCGACGATACACCGACGCCGGGGGGCGGTTCAGTAGCTGCCTTAGCCGGTTCGTTGGGGGCGGCGCTGGCGCAAATGGTGGCCGGACTGACGCTGGGACGCCAGAAATATGCTAATGTGCAAACGGCCGCTGAGGGTATCAAAACTCAGGCGGAAGCATTGCGCCAGCAGCTAATGGCGGCCATCACGGAAGACGCGGCCGCGTTTGAGGCGCTCATGGCCGCTTTTCGTAACAAAGAACTGGACAAAGAAGCAAAAACAGCAGCCATCGAAGCAGCGACGGTAGGCGCGGGGGAAGTGCCCCGACACGTGGCCCGGTTGAGCCGGGACGTGGCCCAACTGGCGCAGGATATTGCTGCAATTGGCAACGTCAACGCGGCCACAGATGCGGCGGTAGCGGCGCTGATGGCCAATGCAGCGGTGCAGGCAGCGGCGCTTAACGTGCGCGTTAACGCCGTCGGTCTGAATGACCAGGATTTAGCGGCGCAATGGCGCTCAGAAGTAGAAGCGCTCCAGGTGGAAACGGCCGCCCTCACGGAACAAACGCTGGTCACGGCCGCAGAACGGGGAGGCTACTAAGTTGCGCCCCATCTCCCTCGCTATTTTGGTCTTGGCGCTATTTTTACTCTCAGCCTGTCAGGGAGGAGCGACAGAAGAAGTCAGCGCCGAAGCGGTGGCCGTCCAGCCTTCCCCGGTACCGGCGACGGATACGGCCGTGCCCACGCCCACCAGCCAACCTACCGCAACCCCGCCACCCACCGCCACAGAACCGAAGATCATGCCGTCGTTTAATCTGGTGGATCAATCTGACATTGCACCTACGGAAACGGCCGTGCCCTTGACGCCGACGAATACGGTTGTGGCTGCCACAGAAACACCCACCAACACGCCGCAACCCACCTTTACGCCACCCGCCTTGCCCCAAACCTCCCTAGAAGATCATTATTGGTTGAAACGGCCGGTAGCCGAAGGGGGCATCGTCTGGACAAACAAGGAATACCCTTACGGCAGCACCCGCGGCGGCGAACTGCGCCCCCATCACGGCGTGGAGTTTGACGTGCCCTACGACACCGAAATTTTAGCCGCCGCCAGCGGCACAGTGGTGGTGGCCGGGACGGATGAGGCGGAACTTTACGGGCCGCACACCAATTTTTACGGCAATCTGGTGGTCATTGAGCATGACACGCGCTACAACGGCCGTCCTGTCTACACACTTTACGGTCACTTGAATACGCCGCTGGTCGGCGTTGGCCAGCGCGTCAATGCCCAGGACGTGATCGGCTTGTCCGGCGCTTCCGGCGTGGCCGATGGGCCACACGTCCATCTGGAAGTGCGCCTGGACGAAAACACCTACGCCAATACGTATAACCCGCTCCTCTGGCTGTGGCCTTTCCCGGATCGCGGCACTATCGTAGGGCGCGTCACCTTCCCGGATGGTAGTCTGGCGACTGAAGCGCCGGTGCGGGCTGTGCGCGTAGATGCCCCTTCCCGTTACGCTGCTACCACCACCTATGCCGGTGACAGCACCAACAGCGACGACGTCTGGCAGGAAAATTTTGCGCTGGACGATATAGAAGCGGGCTATTACGAGGTGATTGTGTACGCCGGAGATGAGAAGTACAAGGAAAATGTGTGGGTGTATCCGCGGCGCACGTCGTTTGTGGAGATTGTGATTGGCCCCTGATATTGATGTTTTGCTCCGAAAATTATGTTCACTCTTTACCAAGACCCAAACGTTTGCCAACATATCGATCAAATATCCGATCAGGCAGCCATCGAGGTAAAAGCCAACCCATCAACTTCTTTCTCGGTATGATATATCGAGTTTTCGGATGCGGGCTTTCCAATGCTTTATAAATTACTTCACTGATGCGCTCAACCGGAAGACCGGATGTTTCTCGATCAGCCACTTCTGATTGAACACGTTGTAAGGCGGGGGCATAATCCGTCTGCCGATATTTTGCCACTTGCTCGCCAAACTTAGCTATAACTGGCGTCTTTACTGTGCCTGGTTCTATCAAAATTACATCAATGTCATAAATCAACAGTTCGCGGCGTAAGGCATCGGACATGGCTTCCAACGCATGTTTAGAGGCGGCATAAGCACCCTGAAAAGGGTATACGATGATACCACTCAATGAACTAATGTTAACAATTCGTCCCGGAGGGTGGGAACAATTTTTTCTGGCGCCCAGTAAAGGCAGAAATTTCTGGGTGACATCTAAGAGACCAAAAACATTGACTTCAAATTGCCAGCGAAAATCTTCCATGGGCATATACATGAGTGGACCTGGAGTGGCGATACCGGCGTTGTTGATCAGGCCGGCCAGGTTGTTTTCGCCGATGATAGATTGGGTTTGGGTTACGGCCGTACTCACCGCCGCCCCGTCCGTCACGTCAAACAGCAGCGGGGTAAAATTGTCCCCCAACGCTGCCTGCACCCGATCCGCATCCGCCTGCTTACGCACGCTGCCCAACACGTGCCAGCCCCGTTCCGTCAAATACCGGGCCGCGTCATAGCCAATCCCTGTAGAAACGCCTGTAATCACCACATATTTCATCTGTCTGTCACAATTCCTTTATCACCAAGTAATCGTCTGCAATTAACGCTCCGTACCACCTCTGAGGTCTCAGAGACCTCAGAGGTGGTACGGAGCGCACGGATCTAGCCAATCAAGATTGCCTTGCCCCATGCCTGGCACTACTCGCCAAATCAATCGCCAGCGCCAACTCTTGTGCCTTTTGCGAACCAAGCATCACGGTACGGCCGTCCGCCAACGTCAACTCCACCCCTTCCTTCCCACTAATGTTGTAAGCCATCTTTTGGCTTTTCGAGGGGATACCCCAAATACCCCAGCCGCCATATTCCTTAATGGGACTGTACTCGCGGGCCGTCACCTGGGCGATCTGGTCGTAGGGAATCAAGCGGTGGGTCAAGGGGTAATAGCGGATGGAAACACCATCCTGCCGCACCTCAACAATCAACTTCATAATCCAAAAGAAAACAGGGAAACCAATCCCCACAAAAAGCCAGAGCAGCCACATCATCCAGTCCGGCGCCGGATTACTGCCCCAGGGTTGACCCAAAATGATTTGCTGCCAAAACCCCCACCACATCAAAGCCGTAACGCCCCCAACCAGCAGCATCACCCACCATACCCAGCGTATATATTGCACTTCTCGAAAAGTTGTCTTCATAATGAATCTTCCTTTTCGACAATTATACCGGAAATCTGTCAAAGCCAACGGCCGTACCCCACCCGTACAATTCCCACTGCCAACCCGTCAAGTAAGGTGCCGGCTTCGTCAAATACACTGAAAACAGAAATTGACGCTTGGATTCAGTAGATTCAAATTTTCATTTTTTAGCCGCAGATTGCGCGGATTTGGTGGATTGATTGTATAAAAATCCGCGCTAATCCGCATAATCCGCGGCTGGAGTTAAGGACCGCCATGAAACGCGCTTGCATAACTTCCCTCATCCTCTACCTTATTATAATGACCGCTTGCCGCGCCGCGCCGCTGCCAACACCCACCATTGCACTGCCCTCGCCCACGGCCGTTCCCCCCACCGC
>JALUPA010000227.1 GCA_027054335.1 Ardenticatenaceae bacterium | reverse complement strand
TGCCTGTGTCATTCTGAGCACTGTTGCTTATGTCATTAGTATGTTTTCGAGTGTGTGATAGGATACAAAAAAGGGGCACGGCAGGCCCCTTGTCATTAGGCTCACAAGAAGCCGTCTCAGAGTAAGGCCGCCGTGCCCGTATCCCGACAGGAAGCCCGAACAGTTGAGTGGTCGTGAGAGACCGAATCAAAGCTAGTGTGGGCTTACCTGGAATATAGCAAGGAAGGTATAAAATGTCAAACACCCAGAAATACATCGGCATTGATGTAGGCAAAGATTGGCTGGACGTGGCCTGCTTCGGCGAAGCGGAAGTGCGCCAGGTACCCAACACTTCGGAAGGGTTTTGCCAAATTGTGGCGTGGTTGCGTGTGTGGGAACCCGCCCTGGTGGTCGTAGAAGCCACGGGGGGATACGAGCAGCCCCTGGTTTGGCGATTGTTGGAGGCGGGGTGGCGTGTGGCGGTAGCCAATCCGACCCGTGTCCGGGCTTTGGCGAAAGCCAGTGGCAAGCTGGCCAAGACGGACCGCATTGATGCGCACTTGATTGCTGAGTATGCAGCCACGATCCAACCGGAAGCGGTGCAATTGCGTGCTGCCCAGGAGCAACAGTTACGTGCGTTGGTCAATCGCCGTATGCAGTTGGTCGAAATGCGCACGATGGAAAGCAACCGCTTGAAAACCGCCCATCCTGCCTTGAGAGCGCACGTGAAAAGCCACCTGGATTGGCTCAACGAGGAAATTGCTGCTCTGGAGGCGGAAATCCAGGCACTCTTGGAAACCCTACCCGAGTGGAAAGAAAAAGTGGTTCTGCTGGAAAGTATTCCCGGCGTAGGCTTCATCACTGCCATTACCATATTGGTGGAGATGCCAGAACTAGGCCAGATAAACCGGCAACAGGTGGCCGCACTAGCTGGGCTGGCGCCATACAATCGTGACAGCGGTAGAAAGCGAGGCCGTCGCCGTATCTTTGGCGGTCGAAAGCGCGTTCGGCGTGTCTTGTACATGGCTATCTTGTCGGCCAAACGTTTCAATCCGGTTATACGAGCCTTTTTCGAGCGTTTAGAGGCGAGAGGCAAAGAATTCAAAGTGGCGATGACTGCGTGCATGCGCAAATTGTTGACGATTATGAATGCCATGCTTCGAGACCATAAAGCCTGGTCTCCGGCACCATAATCTCGACTTCGCCTCTTGACAAATAACACAGTTACTCTGAGGGGCGTCAGCCCCGAAGAATCCGGAGCGCAACAACCGTCGGGGCGACCGGCCGGTCGCCCCGACCCCCAAATAGCCACGCCCCGTCCCCGGTCGTCCGTCCAACATCTCCCTCACCATCGCCGAGATTCTTCGCTGTCGCTCAGAATGACGCAAGCAACAGCCGGTCGCCCCGACCGAACAAAGGGATTGAGACCATCCC
>JALUPA010000226.1 GCA_027054335.1 Ardenticatenaceae bacterium | reverse complement strand
ATTCTAGGCATCTCCCTCTTCTTCTTTGTCAAAGTAGGCCACGCCTATGAGACCTTCCAGGAACAGGAAGCGCGGCTGTCCAACCAGTTGCAGGAAAATCTGACCGGCGTGCGGGTCGTCAAAGCCTTTGCCCGGCAAAAGTACGAAAAAGATGCCTTTGAAGTTGAGAATGAGGAAAAGTACCGGCGCGGCCGACAATTAACTCTGATGCACGCCACCTACTGGCCGACGACAGACGTGTTGTCCGGGGTGCAGATGGTTCTGGGTTTTTACGTAGCCGCAGTGATGGCTTTGCATGGCGAAATCACCGTGGGTATGTACATTGCCTACGCCGGTTTCCTGATTGCTCTCATCTGGCCGATTCGCAACCTGGGCCGTCTGATTGCCGACATTTCTACCGGCTTTGTTTCCTTTAGCCGCATTCAGAAGATTATCCGGCTGGACGAGGAGCCGTTGTACGAAGGCGCGTATCCGGAACGGCCATTACGCGGCGAGATCGTGTTTGACCAGGTGAACTTCACCTACGAAGGCGAAGAGGGTGAAGTGCTGCACGACATCAACTTCACCGTCCGGCCCGGGCAGAAAATTGCCATTATGGGCGGAACCGGCTCCGGTAAAACGTCGTTGGTGAATTTGCTGCCCCGTTTCTACGACTACAGCAACGGCCGTATCCTTTTAGACGGCGCAGAGTTAACAACCTATTCGCGGGATTATCTGCGGCAGCAAATCGGCATCGTCATGCAGGAACCATTCCTCTTCTCCACCACCATCCGGCAAAACATCACCTACGGTGTGACGCGGCAAGTAACGGACGAAGAGGTCTACGCCGCCGCCAGAGCCGCCGCCGTGCATGACGTCATCCTCGCCTTCCCGGAGGGATACGACACACTGGTCGGCGAACGCGGCGTTACCCTCTCCGGCGGGCAGAAGCAGCGCATCACCCTGGCCCGCACCACCCTGCGTGACCCCAGCCTGCTCATCCTGGACGACGCCACGTCATCGGTGGACACGGAAACGGAGGAAATCATCCGCAACGCCCTGCGCGAGCTGATGCAGAACCGGACGACGTTCCTCATCGCTCACCGGGTGCAAAGTGTGCTGGACGCGGATTTGATCCTGGTGCTGGATCACGGCCGTATCAGCCAAAGCGGCACGCACGTCGAACTGGTCAACCAACCGGGCACATACCGCCGCATCTACAACCTGCAATCCCGCATCGAATCCGAACTGGAAGCAGAGATTGGAGAATTGGAGGTTGGAGATTGGGAACTAATCCCCAATCTCTAATCTCCAATCTCCCCAGAGAAATATCATGTCACAAGAATATTTTGAAGAAGAAGAATTCACCACCCAGGTAAACAAAAACACCATCTGGCGTATTGCCCGGCTGGGGTTTAAGCATTGGCCTTTTATGA
>JALUPA010000225.1 GCA_027054335.1 Ardenticatenaceae bacterium | reverse complement strand
GCCAACCGCCACCAAGGGCACGTCCAGTTCCGTCAAATCCGTCGTCTGCACCAGCCATTCCGAAAAATCGGCCAGCGTCGCCACCGCCATGCCTGGCTGCACCAATTGGCCCACGCTGGTATGAATCCGGGAAACTTCCCCGGCAAAGGTGGCTCGCAAAATCGTGCGTTCCAGATCAGCTTCAGCCGAGGCTACATTGGCTTCTGCCTGCTGTACGGCCGCTTCCGCCTGCACCACAGCCGCTTCTGCCTGGGCCACTTCCGATTCCGCCACAGCCAAACCGGCCCGCGCCTTCTCTACACCGGCTTCCGCGATGGCGATCTGCTCCGGTGTGACGCCGGCCAGCAGCAAATCCAACTGCGCCTGGGCTGCATCCCGCTGGGCAATGGCTAAGGCCACGCCACCCTGGGCCGCCTGCCGTTGCGCCGCCGTCGGCCCCTGACGCAGCACATCCAGGGCCGCCTGGGCCGCCGCCAGATTTTGCCGGGCCACATCCAACTGCTGCCGGGTAGATTCCTCAACCGGCCCATAAAGCGGGCAGACTTCGGAGCCATCCGGCAAAGTAAAACAGGCGTCCAGAATGTCCTGGTAGCCTTCTTCCAGAGCGCGCACCCGGGCTGTCGCTTTAGCTACGTTGGCTTCCGCTTCAAAAATATCTGCGTCCGAAGTCACGTCCAGAGCGGCGTTACGCTGGGAGGCAGCCTGCTGCACGCCCGCTTCCGCGGCGGCCAGATTGGCTTCAGCGGCGGCAATCTCTTCCGGCTGCGGCCCCGCTTTGGTCAAGGCCAGGTTGGCTTCGGCCGCTTCCACAGCCCCCTGGGCCGAATCCACGCCGGCCTGGGCCAATTCCACTTGCTTTTGCGCGGCCACCAGCCCGGCCTGGGCTGAGGCTAACCTGGCTCTGGCCTGCTGCAAGGCAATTTCCAAATCTGCGGCATCCAGTTTGATAAGAACGTCACCCGCCTGCACCTGATCGCCTTCTTCTACCAGGATTTCAGTAACCTCGCCGCCTGTTTGGAAAGCCAGCCCCACGTAGAAGAGAGGCTCCACAACACCTTCGGCGGAAACGACGTCAATACCGGTTTGCCGCGCCGGTTTGCTCGTGGTGTTGGGTTTGGTGGGTACGGCCGTGTCCACTCCGCCCCCCCCTTGACCTTGACAAGCCGCCAACAAGAAAGCCGCCGCCAGCAGCAAATACATGGTTTTTCTACCAAAAATCTGGGTAATCTGTGGATAAATCTTCATATTTATTACTCCGTATCCACCGTGACGAAAGCCGTCATACCCCAACGCAAGGGTAAATCCGGGGCCTCGTCAAAGACAATAGTCGTCACGTAGGTCACATCACCGCGTACCTCATCGGCCACCGAAGCGATGTCCACAATCCGGCCGGTCAAACTCTCGCCGGGGAAAGCGTCAATAGAAATCTCTACCGGTTGATCGCGCCCAATTGTCACCACGCTGAGTTCGGTCAGATCGGTTGTCTCAATCTGCCATTCGCTGAAATCTGCCAGTGTCAGGACGGGAATACCGGGGGAGGCAATCTCGCCGACTTTGACGGGAATGGCAGCCACGGTAGCGGCAAAGGGGGCTTTAAGAGTTTGCTTTGCCACAGCGGATTGGGCGGCGGCCAGGCCGGCTTTTGCTTCGGCCACCGCGGCTTGGGCCTGGGCTACGGCCGTTTCCGCCGCCGCTACCCGTAATTCTGCTTCAGCCACCCCATTTTCCGCCTGGGATACCTGAGCCAACGCCACAGTCAACTGCTCCTCACGCGCTCCGGCCAGGGTCAAATCCAGATTAGCCCGGGCAGCCTCTGCCTGCCGTTGGGCCACACTGACCGCGCCGGAAGCCGCATTCCGCTCATCAACTGATGCCCCGGACAGCACATCGTCCAGCGCCGCCTGGGCCGCCTGTAAATTGGCCTGAGCTGCATTGATAGCTAACTGCGCCTGCTCACGAGCCACTGCATCCGCGTCTTCATTTTGGACAACGGGTTGATTCGCCTTCAACGTACTATCATATTCAGCTTGCGCAGCTGCCAGCCGGGCCTGGGCCGCTTTAACAGCCGCACTGTTCGCTGCCTCTACCACCACACCCAACTGCCCGGCAGCCTGGGTGACGCCAGCCTCAGCTACAGCCACATTGCTTTCAGCAGCCGCAATTTGTTCAGGCGTGGCTCCGACTTTTAACTGATCATATTGGGCCTGCGCAGATACCAATTCCGCCTGGGCCGCCAGCAAACCGGCTTGGGCCGCCTGCACACTGGCTTCGGCGCTTTTCACGTTGGCCTCTGCCTGCACAATGGCTGCTTCTGCCTGTTTAACAGCCAATTCCTGATCGGTTGTATCCAATTGGATGAGCGGCTGTCCGGCAGTCACTTCATCTCCCTCGGCCACCAAAATCTCCCGGATTTCGCCGCCTAACTGAAAGGAAAGCAGCGCGTCACTCAAGGGGATAATTTGCCCTTCGGCCGATACGATATTCAGGTCAATTTCTTCTGCCGCAATTTGATCTTCAGCTGGTCCATTTTGGCTGTTGTCGGCCGGCGGAGCCAGGAACTGAGTGTAAACCCAATAGCCGCCAGCAGCCAGGAGGACGATGATGATAAAGCCTATACCCAGGCGTTTCCAATTCATTGATACAACTCCTTGTGTTCTGTTTTGTAGTTATCCTCGACGCGAGCGCCCAATGGAGATGCCTTTAGGCGCGTGTTCCAGAACAAAAACAGCAAACCGTACTCGCGACGAGCAGATGTTAAAGCCCTGTTTCCCATACGAAATATTTTCGGGTCTGGTTGTAAAATCTGGCTGTTTCTGACCAAAATCTGTAGACAGCACAGGAGGGTTTCTTCCCCCTATTATTACATCTATGCGAGCAAAAGTATAGTGCAGCAAAAAACTTGTTTTCCGCTGTTGCCTCGTTATGAAATTGGCTGTTAATGTGGGTTGGTTTTTTTACGGCCGTACCGCCAATTTTAACCGATTTCAAGCAGCTTTCCAGCACGATCAGACCAGTTTATCCATCTCTCATAACATCATCAACCTGAACCCAATCTCCGGACTGTCCCTTCATGTCCAGGCCCAGCATCTCCGCCCCTTCGGATATACTGCCTTTGTGGGTATTTTGGTTCCAGGTAACCATTTTTTGCGTCATCCAGGCGATTATCGGCTTGAGCGGCGAATTGATCAACCGCTTTTTGAGCGCCCCTTCCCAGTAATAGTTAAACTTCTGGTGACGCCAACGCCAACGGAGCAAGGCGTAATATGGTTTTAGCAGCCAATGACCCTGAGAACGGCCGACAAACAAAATATCGTTAATGTCACACATCACCTGAGACGCTTCATCGCTGACCCAGGGTGTATTGCCCCGGTTCAAATCCATCTCCACCCAGCCTTCCTGCGTTTTCGGCGGGACGTAGCCCATCTCCAACGCTTTGGGCCACAAAGGGGTGCCGGGATAAGGCATGTAGACGCAGACGGAGCAACGCACGTTATCGCTCAAGGCGGCCAAACGCTCAATGAGGTCAAAGGTAACTTTGGCTTCTTCCGGCGTTTCCGCCGGCAGCCCGATAATGAAGGAGCAGTTGGCTTCGATGTGCGGCGCGTATTTGACCAGATTGGCGATGCCCCATTCAATCTGCTCTGCCTTCTGGTCTTTGTGCATACGATCCAATACTGTCTGGGAGCCGGACTCGACGCCAATGTTGACCCACTGGCAGCCGGTATCGGCCATCCACTGCACAAATTCCGGTTTGAGCAACTGGATGCGCACCTGCCCGCTCCAGGGCATCCCCACTTTTTCCACCAGCCGCTGCATGGGCTTAATCCGGCCAAAAAGGTAATCGTCAGCATAATCAACAGCATCAATCTGGTAATGTTCTCTGAGCCAATTCAACTGGTTAAGAATAAATTCGTCGGAATGCTGCCGCCAGGTGCGCTTCATGACTACTTCGTTATAGCAAAAGCCGCAGCGGAAGGGGCAGCCGCGGGAAATATAGACGGGGATGGCGCGGCTGTACGGCCCGCTGGGGATGAGATACGCTTCGACGTCGGGCAGCAAGTCCCAGCGGGGTTGGTAAAGGTCTAAATCCTGGATGAACGGCCGTTCTCCATTGAACCAGGGCGCGCCGTCTTCCCGCTTGTAGGCCAGACCGGTTACGGCCGTCCAATCCCGGGGCAGATAACCGGCCAGCATCAGGGCAAATTCCTGCGCCGTCGCTTCTCCCTCATTGACAATAACGTAATCCACGTACTCCTCTTTGAGAACGTCCATCGGCATAATGGTGGCGTGGACGCCGCCCCACACAACGGGGATACCCAGGTCGTGGATTCGTTTGGATGCGTCAATGGTAGGCTGTAATTGGGGACCAGTGATAGTGCTGAAGCCGACGAATAACGGCCGTTCCTGCGCCGCCATCTCTAAAAATTCATCCAAGAAATCTTCCGTCTCATGGAATAAGCGGCAGGAAAAGCCCACCTGCTCCAAAGCGTCGGCCACGTACATGATGCCAAACGGCGGGTACATATCCCGGTGATTGCGGAAATTGACGAGAAAGATGGTTTCTCCGTTTGCTTTAGCGGTGGGTTTAAGCTGGACATCATCCAGGGCAATCATAGTATCTATCATAGGCTATCTAGCTTGTTTCCGCTATTTTTCTGAGAAAATTAGATATTATATCTCGCGCCAAGACGCAAAGATGCCAAGAACTTTTCCTTTGCACCTCTGCGCCTTTGCGCGAGAATTTTTACTACAACGATATCTATTCACTAATAATGCGCCAGTTCGCCCCGCTCCTTCAGGTAGCGGGTGGCGTAACGCATGGCCAGGAGGGAAAGGGGGAAGAGTACGGCCGTAAATCCCAGCAAAATCAACAAATCCGGCCACAACTGCGCCAGCCCGTCGCCCCGCATCAAGGCCCCGCGCAGGGCACGCAGCGCGTAGGTGAAAGGCAGCAGATACGAGATAAGCCGCAGCCAGGAGGGGAGCAGT
>JALUPA010000224.1 GCA_027054335.1 Ardenticatenaceae bacterium | reverse complement strand
TCCTTCTCCAGATTGCTTACACCTATTGGCTGAAGAATGTGGTACTGTTTGACGTGTTGATTGTGGCTTTTGGCTTCGTCTTGCGTATTGCTGCCGGGGTGGTGGTCATTGACGTGCAGCGTTTTTCACCCTGGTTGTACCTGTTTGGCGGTTTCCTGGCCCTGTTCATGGTGTTGGGCAAACGGCGGCACGAACTGGTTTTGCTGGGGGATGACGCCGGGAAGCACCGCAAGATTCTGGCGGAGTACAATCTGGATTTGGTAGACCGCCTGTTGGGATTGGTGACAACGAGTGTGCTGGTGTTTTACAGCCTGTACACCTTTTTGGCGGAAGGACTGCCTCTGAACCACACGATGATGTTGACCATCCCTTTTGTCCTATACGCCATTTTCCGTTACTTATACCTGATTCACGTGCGGCATGAAGGGGGCGCGCCGGAAGAAATTTTGCTGCGGGACCGGCCGTTGCAGGCAACGTTGGTAGCCTTTGCTGCGTTTGTATTTGTGGTTTTGTATATTTTTTGAGTAATTGGGTAACTGAGTAATTATGTAATTGCCCAGTTACCCAATTACCCAATTACCTGGTTACATGAAAACAACTGCCTCTGCCCCTGGGAAAATCATTTTGTTTGGTGAACATGCGGTGGTGTACGGCCGTCCCGCTATTGCCGCGCCGGTGAGTCAGGTGAGGGCTACGGCCGTCGTCACCGACAGCCCTACCCCCGGCATCCGCCTCATCGCCCCCGACCTGGGGCAAGAAATGATGCTGACGGAAGCGCAGCCGGGTCATCCCATCGCCGCCGTCATCCGGCAGTTTGAGATGGCCGCCAATCTGCCCGTATTGCCCGATTTGGTCATCACCGTCACCAGCGACATCCCCATTGCCAGCGGCCTGGGCAGCGGGGCAGCCATCACCGCCGCCGTCATCCGCGCCCTCTGCCAACATTTGGGGCTGGACGATTATCTGACCCCCGCCTGGATTTCGGCGCAGACGTATGAAGTGGAAAAAATCCATCATGGCACGCCCAGCGGCATTGATAACACCGTCGTTTCCTACGAAATGCCGGTTTACTTTGTGCGCCAGAAGCCGCAAAACCGGATCGAGACGTTTGCGGTGGCTGCGCCGCTGCATCTGTTGGTGGCGGATACGGCCGTATCCAGCAGCACCAAAGAAGTGGTGGGCGACGTGCGCCGCCAGTGGCAAGAAGACCCGGACACCTTCAACGCCATTTTTGACGGCTGCGGCCTGATAGCCCAGGCAGCCCGGCAGGCCATCGAGCAAGGCGACCTGGCAGCAGTGGGTCGGTTGATGAATGAGAATCACCAACTGCTGCAAGAGATGACTGTTTCCGGGCCGAAACTGGACCGGCTGGTAACGGCCGCGCGACAAACCGGGGCGCTGGGAGCCAAACTGAGCGGAG
>JALUPA010000223.1 GCA_027054335.1 Ardenticatenaceae bacterium | reverse complement strand
ATCGGTTTTCAGTAATTGGTGGATTTTCATTGGATAACCGGGTCGCTGGCGTTAATCTGGGCTATTCCCTCCAGTTTATTCACCAACTGCTGCGGTTTGTGAATGAGAACCGGCAGGCAGAGGGAACAAATCCACATTTGACGGCCGTTGAAGCGCAGGGAGACCAAGGGGATTTCTGTTTCCGGACGATTACAATTTAAGCAGTGAATTGTTTCTGTTGTTTCGTTCATAGGTTATTCCTCTCATTGTTTTGGTTGAGATTTTACCAGAAAATTGAAATGCGTCGGGTGTGTATTGTCATGCGGTGACAAGGAAGGAAATCATGTACACTTGAGCGTAACTTACTTGAATGATTTTGCCAATTGTTTGGGAGGCATCTATGTGGAAACGGCCGTTTTACATGATAGTTGTATTATTGTTGATTTTTTTGCCGCTGGCGGCGCTGGCGCAGGGTGAGGCTGAAACTGTGCGTTTGCTCATCACGGAGGTTTATTACGATGCGCCGGGCGCGGATGAGACGGCGGAATGGCTTGAATTGGCTAACGTAGGCACGGTCGTTGTCGCCCTGTCCGACATTAAAATCGGAGACTCGGAAACGCCGGGGGATAATGAAGGAATGCTGCGTTTCCCGGAAGGGGCAGTCATTGAGCCGGGGCAGGTGATTGTCATTGCCCAAACGGCCGTTGGCTTCCGGGAATTGTTTGACTTCGATCCGGATTACGAGATACAGGACAGCGACGAGCGTGTGCCCACGATGCGATATTTTCCCTTATGGTCAGACGGGGATTTGGTGTTGGCAAATGGTGGGGATGAAGTGCTGCTGCTGGACGGCCGTAATCAGATTTTGGACGCCGTTAATTACGGTAATTCCGACAGCTTTTTCAGCCCATCTGTCCTGGGTGTGCTGACCGGGGAAAGTATCGAGCGGATACCGGCTGATTGTGACACGGACAGTGCGGCTGATTGGGAGACGCAGCGGCAGCCGACGCCGGGTGAACTGGTGCGGGACGGGTTGTGTGAGGGGGTGGAAACGGCCGTGTCCGCTTCCGACGGCATAGCGCCTATTGGCGTTATCCAGGGGGCCGGGGCCAAATCTCCCTTTGTCAATGAAGAGGTGACCTTTCGCGGGGTTGTCACCGGTATTTTTGAAGATCGCAACTCTAAAGGCGTCATCTACTATACGGCGTTTGTCCAGGATGTGCCGGGGGCAGAGGATGGCGATCCGGCGACGTCAGACGGAATCGCCCTGTTTTTGGGGCGGGAACGGCCGTCATTCAATATCGGCGATCAACTGCTGGTGACGGGGCAGGTGACAGAGTATTACGGTTTCACTGAACTGGAAGACGACGGCCTGACCATTGCAGTGGAAGCCAGCGACGTACTCTTGCCGGAACCGATCCCCATCCAGGCAGATGATACGGCTGCACTGGAGCCGCTAGAGGGGATGTTGGTCACGCTGCCGGAGACCGCACTGGTGGCGGGGCCGACGTACAGCGGCTGTGGTTTTACCGTTCTCCTGTCAGCCAACCAGACAGGGCGCGTCTACCGGCGGCAAGCGGGCGATCCGGTGGACAGCCTGATGACTATCCTGAATGACAGTGACGTGGAGTGCGCCGATTTTCCCAATTTGAAAGTGGGGGATTCGGTATCTGGCCTGACAGGGCCGCTGACGTACAACTTTGAGCAGTTCAAGATGGTGGTGCAGGCGCCGGAGAAATTGGCGGTTACGGCCGTGCCTTTTCCCCCCTTGCCCCAGCCGCCCATCCCCGCAGACGGCCAGTTTTCCGTAGCCACTTTCAACGTGGAAAATTACTTTGACACGGTGGATGATACCCGCAGTTCGGCCGAACCAAAGCCCAGCCCGGAGGAGTTAGCTACCAAACAGGAAAAGCTGGCCTACGCCCTCAGTGAGACGTTAGTCTGCCCCACGCTGGTAGGTATTCAGGAGGTGGAAAACAAGCCGCTGCTGGATACGCTGGCCGAGATGGCGGCGGAAGCGTGCGGTTTTACCTACACTGTTACTCATCTGGAAAGTGTGGACGCGCGGGGTATTGACGTGGCTTTACTCAGCGATCCCAACCGGGTGGAGATTGGTGATTATCAACTGCGGCAGACGTGCGCTCCTTTTGAGACGGGCATCTTTGACAAATCTGTGGATTGCCGGCCGGGGGACGATCCGCTTTTCTCCCGACCGCCGCTGCAAGTAAGCCTGATGCTGGATGGCGAGTCGTACACGGTGTTTGTGAATCATTTCAAATCGAAGCGGGGCGGCGAGGCAGAAACAGCCCCGCGCCGCCGGCTGCAAGCGCAGCATATCAATGCGCTGGTGAACGAGATTTTGGCCGGGGACGACCAGGCGAAGATTATGGTAATGGGAGATTTTAATGATTATGAGTTATCCCCGACGCTGCTGGAAATGACGGAAAACGGCCGTCTTACCAACTTAATTTCGCAAGTTCCAGATGAGGCGCGGTATAGCTTTGTCTTTGCCGGTATTTCCCAGTTGATTGACGGGATTCTGGTCTCACCGGCGTTGGCAGATGAGGCGGCGCAGGTACAAATCATGCACGTCAATGCCGATTACCCGGACAGTCTGGGACTGGATACGTCACCGGAAAGGATGCCGTATAAGGCAACAGATCATGACGTGCCGATAGTTGTATTTGGGGTAAAAGAAGATGTGGCGGTGACGGTTGTGCCGGAGAATACGGCCGTGCCGTCCCCACCGCAGCCGTCTCCTGCGCCGGCAGAATCGGATAGCGGGCTGTTGTGGTTGGTGTGGGGTGTGGTCGTTTTAACGGTGATTGGGGGTGGTGTTGTGTGGTGGAAACGAGGGGGGTAACGGCCGTTTCTTCGGTAAAACAAGATCAATAACAAGATGCTCGTAAGTAATTCCGTAAGGAAATCTCGATAGCATTGGATAGGAATTTGGTACTGGTAGGAATAGAGAAAAAGAGTATTGGCAACAAAAAATTTGAGGGTGTAGCGTAAGTTGCCGTCAACGCTGGTTTATTTGTTCTTGCAGTGAAAATCTAATGTAATTATTGACCCTTGTACGATTAATAAGCCGCTTCGCAATAAGCGGTCAAATCGCTGACATTCTTTCTTTACCGCGCGAAGGGGCAGCCTTTTTTAGTTGGCCCCATTCATCATGTCCAAGTACAGCGCACAGGAAACTGTCGTACAAAGGGGGTTTTGCGTTATTGCAATGCCCTTATCAAATAACCTGTTTTATAGGTTGTTTGAATGATGGTTTCTTAATAGGAGCTAGGCAGGCAATATCGCTGAAATGGACTTGGGTTGGATGATGAAACAGTGGTACACTCTTTATACAAAGGCCAATGCAGAATATAAAGTAGCCTCTTATTTGCGTGAGCATGGGATAGAAGTTTATCTTCCTGAAATTCGTGCGTCGGTACAAAAATCCACCCCAAAACAACCGTTCTTTCCTTGCTATCTATTTGCTCAATTAGACCTGACTGACGATGATCCATCGTTATGGCGTTGGACGCCGGGTTTGCGTCGCCTGGTGAGCTATGGAGATTGGCCGATTCCGTTACCGTCGGAGTTGATCAATGTGATGAAGCACAAATTGGCGCAAAATAATGCTGCAGCCGGGGTTGCTCATTCGTTTCAGGTTGGTGATATGGTGCGGATAACAGAAGGGCCGTTTAAGGGTATGTTGGCTATTTTTGATGGGCCGATGACGCCTAGCAAGCGTGTCCGGGTTTTATTGATGACTCTGGGTCAATATCTTCGTTTACGTCTTGACCCAGTTAATTTGGAAGTTGCACCTCCTGATTCAACTGCTAAACCTAAACGCCGGCGCCGCACCCGCGGCCACGGCCGTCGCATCAATTACCGGTCTGGTTGATGCGCTTTATTTGTTTTCCGTTGTAGCCTTTGCTCCGGAGAGCATTTATACTTTGTCGTCTATTCAGGGAGATTGCCCTGAAAATGGCAGCGCTTGCCTGTTGGGCGCAGCCTCGAGAAATATAGTTGTCATCACATAAAATTTTAGATGAGGAAAAATTATGTCAGAAACGCGAGTGCTTGTTACCGGGGCCGGTGGTTTTATCGGCCATCATTTAGTTGCTTTTTTGCGGGAGCGTGGCTATTGGGTGCGCGGTGTGGATATAAAAGAGCCGGAATTTGCCCCTACAGAGGCGGATGAGTTTTTGCTGCTAGACCTGCGCCGCTGGGAAAATTGTCTGGAAGCCACAGAGGACATGGAACACGTTTATGCACTGGCAGCCGATATGGGCGGCATGGGCTTTATCTCCTCTCACCACTCTCAGATTTTGCATAACAACATTTTGATTAACGTGCATACCATGGAAGCGGCCCGGCAAAATGGCGTAAAGCGTTACCTTTATACTTCGTCAGCCTGCGTTTACCCGGAATATAAGCAAATGGACGCGGACGTAACCCCTTTGAAAGAGGAAGACGTCTTCCCGGCCCAGCCCCAGGATGCCTATGGCTGGGAGAAGCTGGTGACGGAACAGTTAGCCAAGCATTACCATGAAGATTATGGGATGGAAACGCGGACGGTGCGTTTCCACAATATCTTTGGCCCGTTGGGTAGCTGGGAAGGAGGCCGGGAGAAGGCGCCAGCAGCCATGTGTCGCAAAGTAGCCGTAGCCAAACTGACAGACAACCCGGAAATTGAGGTTTGGGGCGATGGGGAACAGACCCGCTCTTTCTGTTACATTGACGATTGCACGACGGGCATCTATAAGCTGATGATGTCTGACTTTGCTGACCCTATCAACTTGGGCCAAGATCGGATGGTGACGATCAATGAGTTGGTGGACATTGTGGCGGATGCGGCTGGTATTGAAGTGGTGAAGAAGCACGTAGACGGGCCACAGGGCGTGCGCGGCCGTAACTCTGACAATTCGCTGCTGCGTAAGGTGTTGGGCTGGGAGCCGGAAATCTCTCTGGAAGAAGGGCTGGCCATCACCTATGCCTGGATTGAAGAGCAGGTGAAGGTAACTTATGGACTGGGTGAGT
>JALUPA010000222.1 GCA_027054335.1 Ardenticatenaceae bacterium | reverse complement strand
ACGAAGAACATGACGATATTGGGGTTTAGAAAGACTCAGTTGTCTTTAGTTTCCGCTAAGTCGGAATTGACAAAAAGCCTTGAGCAATCACTCAAAGCATTGAACATTAAAAAATCGGTTGAAAAACCGTGTTAAATTGATGTGAACCGTTAAATCGGAGCCTTTTGACGACGATGAGCGGCCACACCTTTCGGCAAATGGTCTGTAACTGACGCCTTTTTTCGAAGTTTGGGGTCAGAAAGGGCAGCTTCAGGAAATTTTTCGGCCGACAAAACCCGCCGCAAGCGCCCTGTCGTTTTTTTGGGGTGTCTGTCCCAAAAACCCGTTGGCAGTGGGGGAAGAATAGTCGCCAGATAGGTTAAGATGTTCCCCAACAAAAAGGCCAATTCAGGTAAACGGTTGCAAGATTCAGGTGCGAAGACAAATTGACGGTGCAAGCCCAACATTTGTTTAGCTGCCAGTGGGATTTGTGCAACAGGCCAGCGGTCAAGGTAGAGACAAAAAATGGTCAACGGTTGCGCTTGTTGTAGATTCGTCCCCAAAACCAGCGGTGTCTTATACAGCGGGTCAACGAATACCCAGATAGTAAATGTTTCGCTTGCTTCGCCCGGTTTACATGTCGGCAAAATCAGGTCTGACCAGCCATGCGCTTCAATCTCACGCCCTTCAAAAAGAAAGGTCTCGCATTTATCTGGCGGCGTGGCTTCAATCACTTTTCCCAAGTGGGTGCGCGGTAAAGGGCGTACCTTGTCGCCCCATTTAGGCCGACAGCCACGTCCCTTGTATTCAGGCAGATAATTTCGACGAGCCGTGCAGTTCAAAGCCAAACGAACCACATAGCGGGGCATGTTTATCTGGTGCAGGTCACGTAATTCGACGCCAGCATCGATAATGGCTACTTCATCCTCGGCCAAATGATGTTTCACCCAGCGCAAGGTGTCTGCCTTCAGCTTGGCCTCGCTTCTATCTTTTTGACTGGTGCGAATGATGCGGCGCAACAGCGGCATTCTTTGCCCCTCTACCTCGCCGACATCACATACCAGGCCAAAACCAACGCCGCGAACGGCCCGCCCAATCAGGCCATTGAACAGCTTGCCCGGCCAGCCTTGGAGTCTGAACCGCCAAATAGCTGTCCAGTCAACGGCAACGGGACGATACCCTTCATAGCTGTGGCTGACCCATTTGTTTTCACTCAAGACATAGGCGCGCCAACGGTTAACCAACTCGTCGATACGCCATACGCCGTGACGAAAAGCGCCCCAAATTCGATGGCTTTCTTCAGGCGTGAACCCATTAGCTTGCAAAGCGGGAAAGATGGCGCCTCGGCTTTGTAGGAAAGAGCCGTTTATGATAGTCCACATCAATTGTAAAAGTGCGAGATTGGTACCTACGGGTACAGTTTGTACGATTATTTGTAAAACATATATAACT
>JALUPA010000221.1 GCA_027054335.1 Ardenticatenaceae bacterium | reverse complement strand
TTTTCCGGATCGGCAGTCAGGTTAAAGAGAGTCCTGTCGCTGGCGGCAAGAATGGGGGACTGCCCGATTTGTGGCGTTTCTATGACGAGCAGTTGGGTGACCGGTGCGGCGTCGGCGGCGGTGGCGTAAAGAGAGCGTTCCTGCAGCAATACCCCGTCAGGGGAAAAGGCCAGAATGTCGCCGCTTTCCGTTCCCACGATTATTTCCGGGTTTGCCTGACCGGCAACGCTTTGCAGTGCCAGGCTGGTGATGCCGGCGACCAGAGGTTGTTCCCAAATGCGTTCCCCGTTGGCCGAGCGCAGTTCAATCCAGCTTTGCGGGGCCGGCCCTTCCGGGTTGGCTGGTGTCAGGTTCTTTCGGGCGACGACAATGCGGGGATTGCCGTCTGGCTGGGCGTCGAAAACGGCGAGATGGGTAATTTCACCGCCGGGAGCCACTTTCCATTCTGCCTCGCTGCCTTCCTTCAGGTAATGGAGACGGCCGTCACGCGCCCCCACCAGCAGTTCATCCTCCCCGTCCCGATCCAGGTCTACAATGAGAAAGGCGCTGGGGGCAGCGTTGAGGGGGTAGCTCCAGTTGGGGGCAATCTGGCTGGCGCCAGCGCCAATACCTTGCAGAGCCACATTGGCAAAACGTACCAGGAGCAGCTCGCTGTTTTCATCCCGGTTGATGTCCAGCAGTTGGGTCAGGCTGTTGGTGTCAGCTGCTTCCAGCAGTTTCAGGATGCGGCCCCGGCCGTTTAGCAGCAGCACGTCGTTAGACAGGCCAGAATTGGGCGCTGCTTCCAGCACGGCCGCCAGCGCGGGCAAGTTGTCACGGGCAGCGAAATTGGCGGTAGAAAGGTTCAGGATAGCCCGTTCGCCCAGCGGGTCCAGGTGGCGCGTCCAGAAGCGATATCCGGTAGCGGAGTAAGCCATAATGCTGCCGGCAGTGGTCCCGGCCAGCAGGGCAGTACCTTCGGGTAACTGGGCTACAGCCAGCGCAGTGATGGGTACGTTGAGGGTGCGGGGCCACCAGACGCGGCGGCGATTGGCTTCGTAAAGATGAATACTGCCCCGGTCTGTGCTTACGGCGATTTGCAGTTGGCCGTTGCTGCTGAAAGGGATGAGGGTGACGGCCGTAATGCGCCCGGAGATGGGTTGATTTTGCGGCCATAGGGGAACGCCGTCACTGCCCAGCAGGCTTAATACGCTGTACCGCAGGCGGGGATTAAAATAACCGAGGGCAATTTCCGGGAGGCCGTCCTGGTTAATGTCGTCCACTGCCAGTTGGGGCCGAGCGTCGTCGGCAGGGATGATGAAGGCGTCGTTGTTACGCCAGATTTCGTTACCGTTACCGTCATACAGGATAAGCTGTCCCGTGTTAAAGAGGATGAGGATTTCATCACGGCCGTCGCCGTCAGCGTCGAATGGTTCGATTTGCAAAACCTGGGGTTGGTACTTTGTTTCCCATTCCGCCTGAGACTCAATACCACCGGCAGTAAGCAGGGCGGGGGGCGGGTCAGTGGTTTTGAGCCGGATTTTCCACAAAAGGTTTCCGCTGCCGTCCAGCAGAATCAGCTGGTTTTCCATAACCAGAGCGATTGTTTGTTCCGGGCCATTGTTGTTAAGTGCGGCCAGAGCTTGCACGGATGCGCCAGCAGCGTTCCCGTAACTCCATTGCAGGATGCCGTCGGAGCTAAGCAAATCTACCTGGCCGGTTTCCACGGCCAAAATAAATTCATCCATGCCGTCCCGGTTGACGTCGGAAACAATGACGTGGTCTATGCGGCGGGGGGCGGCGTACTGCCAATAGCTTTGCGGCTGGGTTTGGGCGGCGGTGGAAAGCGGCAAGAAGAAGAGGGCGAGCAGGATGAGAAGCGTGAAGGCGTAAAGGCGTGAAGGCGTGATGCGTGATGCGTGTTGCGTGATGCCGTCGAATGGAATTCGACGGCTGAGACAGGAAACGCGCTGAAGCACGTTAGGTTGTGCGGGGCGAACGATCTGAGTGCGCTTCAGTGTACTTTCTGTGGCAGGCCGGGAATTATATTCCCGGTTTGGGGGGTTCATACCGGTTATTTCAGCCATCACAGTTCAATTCTACAGTATACCCGAACAGTGACTGCTGAGTAACCGCAAACTGCCCACTGCACACTGAAAACTAATCCGGCGGCCGCAAGGCGTAACCGACGCCGCGTTCGCTGACAATCCAGGTGTCGTAGGGGATGATGGCCCGGCGCAAACGTTTGATGAGGGTTTTGAGGCGATCCGGATCATCTACGAGGACGTCTCCCCATACGGCCGTTTCCAGATCATCCCCATGCACCACCTGCCCGGCATTCTGGCACAGGCTGACCAGGATGGCGAACTGGGAAGTGGTCAGGCTGATTTCCTGGCCGTTGCCCCAGACCTGATGTCGCTGCTGGTCAATCACAAACGGCCCGGCCTGAATCAGTCCGGTAACTTGCTGCCGTCGCACGTAGCGGCGCAAAATTTCGCTGCTGTAGGCGTAGCCATCCTCTGTGGGGCACAAAAGGCATTGCTGTTCCAGCAGGCGCAGGTTGTCAATGGGGCCGTCGGCAATGGCCAGAGCGTATTGTTCTTCTGGCGTCAGGTTATTCCATAAATAGTTCAGGTGGGAATCGGCTTCCACCTCTATCGGTTCGTCCAGGCGGGCAAAATCGGCCTTTGTTTCTAGCGTTTTACCCTGGGCAATGGCTTGATAGGCGTGGTAGCCGGCAATGTGCAGGAAGAAGGGATGCGGCCCCACCAGCCAGACCAGATATTCGGCCAGGGCGTCCGGGAAGGTGTATGCGGTGTTTTGCAGGCGGGCGCAGAGCATCTTTTTGCCCGTTTCTTCGCTGAACAAGCCGATGGGCAGGGTGACGAAAATATTGAAAAAGGGGGAACTGAGAATTTCTTCTTCGGCGGTGATGTCGTATAACGGCCGTTGGCTGGCCGTGAGATAAGCCAGGCCGTATTTGGTCGTCAGGCCGCGCAGCCGGGCAAAAAAGTAGGGCGTCAACTGCTCGTTAGCGGCCAAAAGTTCAAATTCATCCAGCAAAACTACGACGGAAATGCCATGTTTGCTAATCTGGTGCAAAGCCCGATCCAGAGCGCGGTAGGTGCCGGGAGCGTGGGTAGATTGAATTTCCACCCCGGCCGCTTCGGCGGCATCCAGCAGACCGTCCAGAAGCGCTTCGTATACTTCCTCCGGGGGCGAACCGCCAAACTCCTGACAATCTATGAGGATGAAGAAGGCGTGGGGCGGGTCCAACTGCATTTGAGCGCGTACCTGGGGCCGGGCCAGATGAAGCAGCAGGGAGCTTTTCCCAATACGCCGCGGACCAATCAGGGAGACGCTCTGGCCGTTGCGCAGCAGGCCCAAAATCTGGCTGATTTCGGCTTCCCGATTGTAGAAATCAGCCGCATTGCGAATAGCGCCGCGATGGTAAAAAGGGTTGTCTACGCTCATACTCTAATTGTAATCGGTCTTACGGAATCTGTCACCTTTTCGTCACTTTGGCGAAGGGGATTGTCACTATTTGGGGTGAGGGGATGAGAGGTGAGGGAATAGAGAGATGTGAGATACGCATCACGCCTCACGTCTTCATGCTTTTTACGTATTTGTAGAGGACGCCGAGAACGGTAGCCGGTTCGGCGTCGCGTTCTTTGTTGTAGCTGCGGGTGGCGCGGCTGCGGCTGAGGATGAGGCGGCGTTTGGCGCGGGTGACGCCGACGTAGAGCAGGCGCAGCCGCTCGCTGATGATGTCTATGTGGGCGGATTCGGTGGCGGTACGGCCGTCGTACAAACCCGCGTCTCCTTCCATTAGATAACGCAGCTGGGCCGCCGCTTCCGCTGTGGGATCGCCGCCAAAGAGGGCGTTGTCTCCCTGAAAGTAGGCATCCAGATTGCCGGGAATCCAGCCACCGTCCACGCCGACGATGAACACCACGTCCCATTCCAGCCCTTTGGCCCCGTGCTGGGTGCTGAGGGTGATACGCCCTGGCTGCGGCTCGTAGCCAAAGTCGGTGGGTCGGCTGATGGGCAAACTGCGCCGCCCGGTCACGACGCCTGCCAGTTCGGCGACCAGTTCCGGTAGCCGCCAATCCGGCTGGGCGTCCCGCCAGCGGCGCAGGAGGGTGGCGATCTGGTAGGCGATGGCTAAATCGCCTTCGTGAATTTCTTCGCCCCAGGCGAACAGTTCGTCTCCCAGAGCCAGGGCCAAGTCGTCTATGGGTAACGGCCGTAAGGCAAACAATGTCTGCAAAAATTCGGCAAAGCGCACAACGGCCCGCTCATCTTCCGGCGTAGCGATGTTGGCCGGCAGGGCGTCCAGCGGGTCTTGCCCATCCAGCGGAAAAAGGAGGCGTTCCGGCTGGTGGACGGATTTGAGCAGGGTGTGGAAGCGCTCGACTTGTTCTTCCGGCATCATGGCGGCGGGGTGGCCCAGGGCGTGCAGGCTGGCGTGGGCATTGACCAGCGCTTTTTTGTTCAGCGGGTCGGCCAGCAGGGCCAGGACGGCGTGCAGGGCGGCGGCAATCTCCCGTTCCCGCGTGCCGCCGCGCAGCAGGTTGTCGTAATCTACTTCCAGATCGTCCAGGTGTTCGGCCATCTGGTAGCCCAGGTTATTGGTGGGGACGAGGATGGCCACGGTGTATTCGGGGAAGGTTTGCGTGGCTTTGCGGGCGCGGCGGGCGGTTTCCGGCAGTTCTTCGTCTTCCCGGTGGCGGTAGACTTTGATCTGGATGCTGGCTTCGCTGTCGGGCGGGTTGGGCTGAGCATCGCCGGGCGGCGCGGGCAAGATTTCCTGGCGGCGGAAGGTGGCGCGGCGCACTTCGGGGACGGGATGTTTGTCCATCACCCAGTTGAGTAGGGTATTGGCTGCGCCGATGATCAGGGGGGCGGAACGGCCGCTGTTGGGCAGGGGCAAGGAGAGGACGTCGGGGCGGTCAATGAAGGCGTTGAAGAAGCGGGGGTGGGCGGCGGTGAAGGTAGAGGTGATGGCTTGGTTGGGGTCGCCGACGCGCACCCAGTTGCCGTCCGG
>JALUPA010000220.1 GCA_027054335.1 Ardenticatenaceae bacterium | reverse complement strand
CAATTTCTACCGGTTCCTGCGGCTGCCGGTAGCCGTAACGGGTTTGGTGGGCAGCGTGAAAAGCGTCCGTTACGGCCGTTGCCCCCTCCCCCGGCGCATAAGCAATCGTCAACTCGTGCGACTGCCCCCGGTAACGCATATCCAGATGGTAACGCAGCGTCACCACCTCAGCCGTGTAACCTTCCTGAGCCATTTCCACCTGCGCTCGTTCCCGCAGCGGCGCAAACTTTTCCGGCAAAATGACTGCCTCCCCGGCCGGCAGCATGACCGTGCGGGAATAATCTTTCGTCGGCGCGGCCGTCAGCATCCCCAGCGCAGAAAGGACGCCGGGGATGAACGGGATGAGGACGCGGGGGATTTGCAAATTTTGGGCCAGTTCGCAGGCGTGCAGCGGCCCGGCTCCGCCAAAAGGAACCAGGGTAAAGCGGCGCGGATCGTGGCCCCGCTCAACGGAAATACGGCGTATAGCCCGCTCCATGTTGGCGTTGGCGACCTGAATCACCCCCCAGGCGGCCGTTTCCGGGGATTCGGCCGCCATCTGCTTGGCCAGGTCGGCCAATGCCGCCCGCGCCGCCGCCACGTCCAGACGCATCGCGCCGCCCAAAAAATGGTTGGCGTCCAGGCGGCCGAGAAGGAGGTTGGCATCGGTAACGGTGGCGCGGAAGATTGGCGATTGGCACTCTTTTTGCCGCGGATTGCGCGGATTTGGCGGATTGATTTCAGAAATATCCGCGCTAATCCGCGCAATCCGCGGCTGATGAGGATAGCAGGCAGGGCCGGGGTCGGCGCCAGCGGATTGGGGGCCAACGTGGAGCGCGCCACCGGGGTCTACGTAAGCCAGGCTGCCGCCGCCTGCGCCGACGGTGTGGATGTCAATGAGGGGCAAACGCAAAGGCATTCCGGCAATTTCGCCTTTAGTCGTGGTGGGCAGACGGCCGTCACCCAAAGCCACGTCCGTACTCGTTCCCCCCATGTCAAAGGTGATGATGCGGGCAAACCCGGCCTGCGCCGCCACGTACCGCGCTCCCACCACGCCCCCTGCCGGACCGGAAAGAGCGGTGCGGGCCGCTTCCCGTCCGGCCGTCGCCGCGCTGATGATGCCGCCGTTGCTCTGCATAACGGTTAACGGCCGGGGCTGCACTTCTTCTGCCAGCCGGGCCAGATAACGACCCATCAACGGGGCCACATACGCATTAATCACCGTGGTGGAGGTGCGCTCATACTCCCGATACTCCGGCAAAATATCGCAGGAAAGGGAGACCGGCAGTTCCCCACCAAACGTCCGCCGGATAGCCGCGCCAATCTGCCGCTCATGGTCGGGATAGAGGAAGGAGTAGAGCAGGCAAACGGCGACGGATTCGATTTTTTCCTCAGCCAATTGGCTCAGAATTACTTCCAGGCTGGCCTCGTCCAAGGGGATGAGAACGTCGCCGGCAGCCGTTACCCGCTCTTCCACCGCAAAACGCCACTGGCGGGGCACGAGGGGCGGCAGCTTTTGCGGAACGAGGGCGTAAATGTCGGGCCGGTTCTGGCGGCCAATGGCTAACACGTCGCCAAATCCGGCGGTGGTAATGAGCGCCGTCCGCACCCCGCGCCGTTCCAGCAAAGCGTTGGTGGCTACCGTGCTGCCGTGAACGATGGCCGCTGCTTCCGGCACGGCCAATTCCTGCACCCCGACCAATATCGCCCGCGCCGGATCGTCGGGGGTGCTGAGCTGTTTGTGGATGTGGATACGGCCGTCGCCATCCAGCCAGACAAAATCGGTAAAGGTGCCGCCGGTATCTACGCCTAATCGCATGTCATGTTTCATAAGTAATTTAACCGCAGAGGCGCGGAGGACGCAGAGTTTTTCTCTTCAGGAGTTTCCTCCGTGTTCTCTGTATCTCCGCGGTTTTTTTAAAGATTATTCCCTTTGCGCCCAGGCCGCGTAAGCCAGCGTCCAGGCGACGGCTATGTAAGCGGCTAAAACGGCTTCGAGGAGGGTGACGAGCAGGAAGATGAGGCCGTTAAGCAGCCAGGTGAGGGGATCAGGCAGGTTGAATACGGCCGTCAGCCCCCATACCGGCCAAAAGAGGAGTTCAACAGCCCAGGATACGGCCGTTTTCACCGCCCACAACACTACCAGCGTCGCCGCCGCCAAACCAAACTGCCGTCTGATCACCTGCCAGGTATGCCGCACCGCACCACGCACGTCATGCTCCAACAGCGCCGCATCCCGAAAAGCCAGAGTGCGATAAATCAGGGTCAACCAGCCCACCGGCGCCAGCAGCAGCGTCAGGGGAATCAAACAGAGCATTCCCAGCCCCATGGTTAGCGCCAGACTGCTCCATTCCGCCTGGTTGACAGCCTGCCAGCCGATCACCAGGGTAAGCAGTATCAGCAAAAGCATAATGACCAGCGCCAAAACAAACCAGGGGAAAAAGGCGACGGCGTCAATGGCAATGAAACGCCCCAGCCAACGATAGCCCCGCCGCAAGGAAGAAACCAGGCCCACCGGCTCACCTGTCTCGACAGCCTTGACCGCCAGGATAACGGCCGCTTCCGCCCAGGTTGCTGCCAGCCAAAAGCCAATAAAGACGACGAAGACCAGGACAATTGACCAAAAAGTGACCTGCCCGATCAGCTGCGGGGTAGCGTCAATGTCCAGCGGCATGGTGGAAATATCCGGTTGTTGCAGCCAAACCAACAATTCCTGGCCCAACGCAGACGCTTTAGCCCCAAAGATCAGTCGCCCGACATTGAGCAAAACCCCGTTCAGGCTGACCAGAAAGCCCAGCGCCCACAAAAATTTGTGTCGCCAAACGATCTGTCCCGACCTTTTGAGTAAAAATCCTATGTCCATTGCCCCAATGTTACCCGCTGGCGGAATTTTCTCCAATTCCGTAGGGCGATTTTGCAAATCGCCCAGAGAACGATTTGCAAAATCGTTCTACAATTTGTAAAGATGTTTTTGCCCAAAATGAACCATGCCGCAAAATCGTTCTACAAAGGTCTAGCAAGATGTGATTTTTGTCAGATGACACGGCCGTTTCCTTTGTGTTATGCTAAATCATCATCAGGAGGTTTACCATCATGGGATTTTTCGCCAAAACCAGCGGGCTGGACAGACTGGCCGACAAGTACGCGATCAAACAGCAACCGGAAGGAAGCTACTTCAGCAAACAAACGATACAAATCGGAGCCGTGCGCTACCGGAAATGTGTTACTATAGGTCTGTGTCCGTCAGGACTTTACTTGTGGCCCCGGCCAATATTCAGCAAAAATCCGGCCATACTTGTACCGTGGCCAGACATAGTCAACACGCAGCCTGCCAAAATTTACCAGAACCGGGCCACAGAGTTAACTATTGGAGAACCACGTATAGGGGCTGTGCGCGTGTATGTTGACATTTACAGGAAAATGGAACCTTTCCTGAAAACAGGTGATTCAGATCATGGCGCATGAAGCAGAAAATCAGACGCAAGTTCGCATCACTATGCCCCAAAAGAAACGGTGGCAGGGTTTAACGCCAACGCAAAGAATCGCTATCGGCATTTTGAGCGTTATCCAGTTTGCTTTGTTGGGAGCGGCGCTGTGGGATTTACACGGCCGTTTGCACGGTTGCCCCGGATCGAAAGTTGGCCAATGACGCCGGTATCGTCCACGCCACTCAGTACCAAGGACAAACTATCAACTAAAGAGCAACCATTAACGGGCAAATATCGCTGCCTGTTTATTTCACTCTAATTTTTATGTTGACTTTTTGACTTTTAGCCTGACGTTGTTATAATTTGCCTCGTTCGATGCGGGGTAGAGCAGAGGCAGCTCGTCGGGCTCATAACCCGGAGGTCACAGGTTCGAATCCTGTCCCCGCTATAGCAAAAAGCGCCCCGATTGGGGCGCTTTTTTCGTGATACGCACCACGTCTTCACACATCACGCCTCGCTGGCTGCTTCGTCCATCTTCTGCGCCAATTCCACATCCCAACTGCTGATGGCATTACCCAGATCGTGCGTCACCAAATCCACCGTGACCCGATTATACACATTGCACCATTCCGGGTGATGGTCCATCTTATCCGCTGCTATCCCCACAGTCACCATCCAGCCCAATGCCGCCGCAAAGGAAGCAAATTTGAACTGCTTATGCAGTTTGCCATCTTTCACTGCCCAACCGGGCAAATCGCCTAACGCTGCCGCCAATGCCCCGTCATCCAGTTTGTATCGCGCCATATCCACTACCTCCACAGGTAGTGCCAGGCACGGGGCAAACCGATCTAGCCAACCAAGGCCGTTTTGCCCCGTGCCTGGCACTGCTCACATTACGGTTCTACTTCCAGATTCACTCTGGTAGAGCCAATCCAGCCTTCTTTGCCCGGTTCCAGTTGAATCTGGTACCAGTTTTTGTCATCACTTGCCCCCAACAAAGGGAAGGTTTCATCTTTCATCACAATGGCTACAATGTCAAAATCAGTGCCGGGGCCGGCGCGGACATTGGAGTTGCCAATGACACGTACTCGTTGGGCAGCTTCCGCTTCAGGTGTGGCCGTTGGTTCCACCGGCACAACCGCCGCTGGCGTTAAGGTTTCAGTTGCAGCTTCACCGTCCGCTGTAGCTGCCGGCAGCGTCTCCTCAATTGGTTCAGGCGACGGCCGGGGGGATGGCGTCATCGTAGGCGTACTCAAATCGGAACTCTCCAGAATATCTTCAACGCCCTCGCTGAATATCCCCGGCAAAGCCTCCAATCCCTGGCTGGATTTC
Source organism: Ardenticatenaceae bacterium (assembly GCA_027054335.1). Classification (GTDB taxonomy): domain Bacteria; phylum Chloroflexota; class Anaerolineae; order Promineifilales; family Promineifilaceae; genus JAJRTP01. The sequence continues at coordinate 295 of JALUPA010000220.1, read as the reverse complement.
TGCAAATACCAGGCCGCCGGGACAGCCAAAGGCCAGACAACCCCGGCAAACAAAGCCACCAATAATGCCGCTCCCAGCACTGCCTGGAAAAAACCAAACGTCATACCCCCCAAAAAGGTATAGACAGCCAGGAAGCTGTTGCGGGAATAAAACAGGTAGAATAACACGGCCGTAAGCCCCGCACTCGCCACCGTCCCCAACCAGATGGAAAGAGGATAATAAGCCAATCCCGCCAACAGCAAGGCAAAAACAAAACGCCGCAGCGACCATCTGCTGACGGCCGTATCTTCAACGA
>JALUPA010000219.1 GCA_027054335.1 Ardenticatenaceae bacterium | reverse complement strand
CTGGTGGGCTGGTCGGTGGGTAAGGGCGTGGGTGTATCGGTTGGCGGGGCAGTGGGCTGGTTGAGGATGGCGGTAGCGGATGGCGGTGTTTGAGGAGATGGTTGGGGGGATACGGCCGTATCTGCCACGCTCATTTCTACCGGAGAAGAAGTGATGGCTACGGCCGTCGCCCCCTCCGTCTCCCCAAAAATCAGAAAAAGCGCCACGCCAATAAGCGTTACCCCGGTAATACCCAGCCCAATCGTCAATGCCAGCAGTAAATTTCGGTTCATAACGGAAGATTGTATGGAAAAGATTAGCAGGCAACAAATAACGGCTGAATTCTTAATTGTTTCCTGATGTCTCCGGCAAAATCACCTCATGCAAAAGTGCATCCAGTATCATCAACGCTGTCAGGTTGTGGACGCCGTGGCCGCGCTGCAGGGCTACCGGGGAACTGTAATCGTGGGCGTAGAACGTGGTCAGATGCACGTTGTCTACGTCCAGGCCGCGCCCCGGAATGATTTGGGCAGCCACGTCAAAATCCCAAATGGGTAGTTCGTATTCGGCGGCTAGGCGGCGCAGAATCTCGTTGTTCTGGTTGCTGCCTTCAAACCGGTCAGCCTTTGTGCCGATGACGGGAATGACGCCGTTGGCGATGGCGTACTCGATAATCTGGCGCAGGTTTTTTTCAAAGCCGTCCGGCACACCCCGGTCATTGGAGCCGAGACGGATGAGGACGATGGCCGGATTATTGAGGCGGAACTCACAGGCCACGGGGCTTTCGGCGGGCTGGCAGATTTCCTTGTCAGCCCACATGGGGTCTGTGACCGTCCAGGAGTGGAATCCTTTGCGCACGGCAGCTCCCTGACGGCCGTGTGATCCGGCAAAGTAGTCAATCGTGGGCTGCAAATAAGCGTACCGCCCCATGTTGTAGCTGCCCGGTTCATCAAAGCGGGCCATAAAATAGGGGTTTTGGATGGTGCTGTCGCCGATTTTGGAGTAGGCGCGGGGGTTGCGGCCTATAGCTTGCCCGGTGGCGAAGATGCGCCGGGCATTTGCTACGACATTGTCCGGCATAACGATGATGGAGGAGAGAGGGACGCCGCCTAAATTGTCTGGCGCGGCTTCGATTTGGGGTGGGGGCGGACTGGCTGGCAGCGGGGTGATGGGTGGCGCAGTGGGATTGGATACGGCCGTATCCCCTTCAGGTTCATTGCCAGGGATTAACAAAACCTGACCGACAATCAGGCTGTTGACATCCGCAATGTCGTTGGCGGCAGCCAATTCCTCTACGGTGGAGTTGTAGCTTTGGGCAATACTGAACAGCGTATCACTGGCCTGGACAGTGTGGCTGGCGACTTGAACGGGTTTGGCGGGGGTTACGGCCGTATCCGTGACCGGTTCTGGGGCGGTGGGGATGGAGGCGGCGCTGGCGGTAGGCAGCGCCAGCGGCTGCGCCAG
>JALUPA010000218.1 GCA_027054335.1 Ardenticatenaceae bacterium | reverse complement strand
GTGACGTGAATCTGGATTCGGAAGGGTACCATTTGCCGGAATTTGACGTGCCGGACGGGTATGACGCCCAAAGTTATTTGCGCGCTTTGTGTGAGGCGGGGTTGGTGTGGCGTTACGGCCGTAACCGGGCCGAAAACGATCCCGACCTACGCGCCCGACTGGAACACGAACTAAACATCATCCACAGCATGGGCTTCGACACTTACTTCCTCATCGTTTGGGATTTGTGCGAATGGGCCGCCCGCACCGACCGCTGGTGGGAAGCCCATCAAGACCCTTTCCCCTACAGCAGCTACAACGAATGGAAAGCCAATGACATCTGGTGGAACGTGCGCGGTTCCGGGGCCGGTTCTGTGGTGGCCTACACCCTGGGCGTCACCAACATTGAGCCACTGACCAACGGCCTCATCTTTGAGCGTTTTCTCAATCCGGGGCGCGTCTCCATGCCGGATATTGACCTGGATTACCCGGACGACGTGCGCCACTGGATGGTGGCCTACACCAAACGGCGCTATGGTTCGGAAAAGGTGGCCCAAATCATCACCTTTGGCACGATGGGGGCGCGGGCGGCTATCCGGGACGTGGGGCGGGCGCTGGACATGCCCCTGTCGGAAGTGGACGTGATTGCCCGCATGGTGCCCGCTATCCCTGGCAAACCGGCCCACATTACCGACGTGCTGAACAAGGAACATGAGTTTTACTCGGCGGAGTTGGAAGAGCGGTATAAGCGGGAAACGGCCGTCAAAGAACTCCTGGATACCGCCCACAGCCTGGAAGGCATTGCCCGCCATGCTTCCAGCCACGCTGCCGGGGTGATCATCTCGGATCGGCCATTGGTGGAATACGTGCCCCTCAACCGGCCCACCGGCGGCGAAGAAGGATTGGGCGGTGTAGACCGCGTCACCCAGTGGCCCATGGAAATTGTGGAATCCATCGGCCTGCTCAAGGTAGACTTCCTCGGCCTCAGTACCCTCACCGTCATGCGCCGCGCTGCCCGCCTGATTGAGGAGCGGTACGGCATCCAGTACACCATGGACAACATCCCCTACGACGTGGGCCAGGAAGGGCCAGACCCCGACAAAAAACCGGAAGCGTTGTTCGACATGCTGGAACGGGGTGAAGTGGCCGGCGTCTTCCAGGTAGAAGGCTCCGGGATGCGCCGCCTGATGATGGAGATGAAACCGCGCCGCTTTGACCATATCATCGCCGCCATTTCCCTCTACCGTCCCGGGCCGATGGAAAATATCCCCGAATATATCCGGCGGATGCACGCGGCCATCTTTGAAGATAAAAATATCGTCGAGTACCACACACCCGCCCTGGAACCGATCCTCAAGGATACCTACGGCATCCTGGTCTACCAGGAACAGATCATCCGCATTGCCTCTGATTTGGCCGGCTATGAGCCGGGCGAAGCGGACATGATTCGTAAAGCAGTGGCCAA
>JALUPA010000217.1 GCA_027054335.1 Ardenticatenaceae bacterium | reverse complement strand
ACGTTGTGGGGAGGTAAAAAACGGTTTCCCTCGTTCAGCCACGGCCGTCTCAAGATAGATAAATCTTGGAACGCCCTCATCGCCACAGCTTATCTCAACTGGATCATTCCACCATTTTTTCTTTTGTGGTTTGCCTTTGCTTACGTTTTTCCGCCTACGGCAGCCTTCCGGATTGCTGTGTTCGGCCTGGGTATTTTAGGGCTGGCTTTTATTTATGCCAGAGAAAAAATATGGCACGAGCGAATTTGGAGCGCGGCTGAGGGATGTTTGTTTGGGAAAAGGTGATTAAGAGGATACGGCCGTAACTGTCGCAGCAGGCAACAAATTCTGAATACTCTGTAACAACTCATCACGAGGAACCGGCTTTGTCAGATAAAGGTTAGCCCCGGCCTGCAACCCTTCCTGAATGGCGTTGGGATCAGTTTTAGCCGAAAGCAAAATGATAGGCATATCAGTCGTACCCCTATCCTCCCGCAGGTGATGGCAAACAGCGATACCATCCATATTGGGCATCATCACGTCGAGAAGAATAATATCAGGCCGGTACTGGCGCACGGCCGTAAGCGCCTCCACTCCGTCACCTGCCTCATAAATCCGGTAATCCTCCCGCTGCAACATCATACGCAGCAAACCGCGGGTCATAGGTTCATCATCTACGATCAATACCGATTGGTTCAAAATCATTCTCCTACTCTTCAATCCTCGGACATAAAACTATTAATACCCGTCCAAATTAACAAACAGGAGTTACATCTAACCTTAAGAATCTTGACAGGTAATGCCCGGCACGAGGCGAACGAATCCAGCCGCCCAACGCCGTTTGGCCCCGTGCCGGGCACTGCAGCTCACTTAAGCTACGTTGTAACTTTATCCGCCTATCCTTTTTGCAGTTTATATGGCTCATTTTCCCGAGCAAATTCCCCTGAACAAACCAGGTAGTTTTATACGAAATGATGTGGGCTTGTTAAAGTCTTGCGCATATGGGTTGGCTCAAAGTCTGGCCCTGCCACCGGGCAGTAGTGTGAAATTTATTGTGAACCATGATTGAGAAACAAACAATGAACCAAAAACGTATTCTGATTATTGATGATGAATTTCCCATGCGTTATCTGATCGAACACCAGTTAAAAGAAAGCGGCTTTGCCGTCAGCCTGGCCAAAGATGGCCCTGATGGTCTGAAAGCCGCCCTGATGGATAGACCGGACCTGATTGTTCTGGACGCCATGATGCCCAATATGGATGGATTTGAGGTATGCCGGCAAATTAAAAGTGACAACGATCCGGAGATTGCCAAAATACCGGTCATCTTCCTCACGGCCAACGAATCCAGAGAGTACCAGAAACGGGCTTACAAAGTAGGCGCCGACGATTATTTGACCAAACCATTCCAGCCGGACGAACTGATAGCCCACGTCTCGGCCGTCATCCGGCGCACGGAAAAAATTCACACGGGACTGTTTAATGCGCATCACGGGCAGGTGGTCTCCATGTTCAGCCCCAAAGGCGGCGTGGGTACAACCACCCTGGCTATCCAGTTGGCCGAAGCCATCCTCATTCACGAAGACAGGCCGGTAGCCCTGCTTGATTTGGATTTGCCCTTTGGCGGTATCGCCCCCATACTCAATCTGGATACGCGCAATCACGTTGTGGATTTATTGAACGTCCCCCATAACCGGCTCGATTTACGCTTAATTCAACAGTTCAGCCAGCCGCACCGGGCCAACATGTTGATTATTCCCGCCCCAGGCCGCCTTATCTCGCCGGAGACACGGCCGTTAACCAGCAGCATCCGCCCCGTCCTAGACCATCTCATAGACGCCGGCTACCAGGTAATTCTCGATCTGGGGTCCACTTTAACCAAACTGACGCACAAAGCCCTCACCCAATCTGACCTGGTATTTCTCATTACGTCAGGCCAGCCCATAGCCAACCGGCTGGTTGACGATTTTATAGCGGCGGCTGACCGGCTGGGTCTGGAAAAACGGCGTTTGATGCCTGTCGTCAATGAAAATCATGGGGCCATAGCCAAGGTGGAATTGTCCCGCATTCCGGTAGCCCGCATCCCCCATACCAGCGAACAATCCCGCACCCGCCTCTGGCTGAAGGAACAGGGGATGCGTAAGATGGTTTCAATTATGTGTTAGTCGAGGTGCAGCTTTTCCCGCTTTTGAGCGTGCAGACTGCTAACGGCCGTGCGCATTTCTGCCAGTTTTTCACCGTGTAACGTATATTTACTCAGCAGGAAATAAGCGACCACCAGAGCCAGGGCCGGAAAACCGGCAATCATAAAACGCAGCCCCCATACGGCCGTCGCCGGCTGCTCCGGATACAACACCCCTTCCGTCGGGGCTACATACCGGCTCAACGTCAGAATAACGGCCGTAATCATCCCCTGCACCGTAAAAGCCAGCCGGATAACCAATCCATTCATGCCAAAATACAACCCCTCCCGCCGCACGTCCGTCACCAATTCATCCGCATCCACCAAATCAGCAATCAGCAAATCCGTCAGCATGAGCAGCCCCGCCAGGCTCAAGCCAAAAACAACGCCCACAGCCAAGCCGGTATAAAAATTAGTCGCCAGAAAAAACCCCAACAGAATGCCTGCCGAAAGCAGCGTACATAACCGCAGCGTCTTCCAGGCGCCCCAGCGCCGGGTAATCGCTGCCCACACCGGCAGGGCCAGCAAAGCCATAATAAACGTCAAGCCCAGGAAAACCGAATTTTGCGTCGCCACGTCCAGCGTTATCCCCCCCGGTAACGTCAAATCCTCCTGAAGGCGTAAAACATATTTGGTGTAGAAAGGCGTCGTGGAAGTCAACGCTAAGAAGACAAACTGGATCATCAAATTGACGCCCAAAAATATCAAAAAATTCCGGTTGGCAAATGTAGCCTTAATAGATTCCGTAAATGGCAACGGCTCATCAGCCGCAAATTCCGGTCGTTCCCGGCTGCCAATCAGAGAAATGCCAAAAAATAGCGCCGTGACCACCGCCAAAACACCAGCCACCATCGCCACCCCGCCCCAATCCGCCCCGGCAATAAGTGGCGGCAGAGCTACGCCAATCAACAAGCCAAGCACCGAAAAAATTTGCCGCCAGGCCGACACGTTAGCCCGTTGCTTTTCATCCGGCACCATCTCCGGGAAGAGAGCCGTCCAGTTCATTACCACAATCGTCCACAGCAAATCAAACAGCAGAACAAAAAAGAGGAAGTAAAACAGCAGGGCTGCTTCGCCCCCGGCTTTAACCCCGGCAGGCGGCACAAATAAGAGGTAGAAGGTGATACTGAGCGGGATAAAAGTAGTGGCAATCCAGGGGATACGCCGCCCCCAACGACTGTTGTAGCGATCAGACAGATAGCCGGTCAGGGGGTCGTTGATGGCATTCCACAAGCCATAGACAGACCAGACCAGGCCAATCCACACGGCGCGTACCCCATATACGTCAATGTACAAAAATTGAATGTAGGTGCTGAATGCCTGATAAGAAAGCGCCGTTGCCAGGGAGCCTGACGCATATAAAATCAACTGCCAACGCGGTAAACGGTACGGCATACGGCTAGTTTACTCTATTCAGCGACGGACAGCCAAACGAAAGCCAACGTTTTTCTAACAAAATATACCTATAATTCTGGCTGGCAGGGCAAAAATTGAGGTGGATTTCTATTATGTCAATCAACCAGCCGCTTCATTCCCATCACCCCCGCACTTCAGCCCGGCAAATTACTCTGGGCGAAACCAGCCGAATCGCTGTTCTGATCTTGTTTATCCTCATCAATGCCGTTGTTCTCAGCAACGCCATACGCCACGATCCTTTAATTGGCTACGACGCACCGGATCACGTGGCCTACATTTTGACATTGGCAGAAGGGCGGCTGCCCACGTTGGATGACACGGTAGAATTTTTCTCACCACCGCTGCCGTATGCTTTGCCGGCGCTGATAAAACATTGGGCGGGGGCACGGCTGGAGATTACGGCCGTCGCCAAAATCGCCCAACTGCAAAACTGGCTCATCTCCCTGGCCGTCACCTGGTTGCTCATCAAGATGACCCAACTGGCCCGCCCCGGACGCTGGTCATTCAGCGCCGCCACTCTCGTCTGGCTGGGTATCCTGCCCGTTTACTACAAAACGCTGGCCTTCGTGCGCGGCGAGCCATGGGTACTGTTGTTTGCTCTGCTCATTGCCTGGGAACTGCTGCGACTGACTGTACAGAAGACGGCCGTACCCCGCAAAAAAGACGCGCTGCGTATCGGCCTGTGGCTGGGGCTGGCAATCCTTTCCCGGCAGTGGGCCTTCCTGCTCTTTCCCGCCGTCGGCCTGTTCCTGCTCCTCCTCTGGCGACAAAATCGGGGAGGGGAAACCGCAGATTACGCAGATGGCGCAGATTTTTACTCAGCAGAAATTCGGGGTAATTCGCGGCTTTTTTCGGTAAGGGCAATAGATAAATCATTTGTCTGGGCCGGATTGATTATGTTGGCTACGGCCGTACTCACTGGCGGCTGGTTCTATGCGCATCTGTACCGGGGATACGGCTCAATTACCGCCTTCAACCGCACCCCGTCCGCCCAACTCTCCCTGAGCAACCAACCACCGGAATTTTACCTGGGCACAGGTAACGGTCAGCTTTTCCGCAACCCGATCCGGCCCCATTTTGCCAACCAGCTTTGGCCCAAATTTTACGCCGAACTGTGGGGCGACCACGAAGGGTATTTCATCGTTACTGCCCAAGACCGGCGCAGCGGTGACTGGCTGCCCGGCTGGAAGCTGGAAAAGGCGCTGGCCGCCTCACCCCCGCCCGGCTGGCTGCAAACCAACCGGGCACAAATCGGGCCGTACCTGGGGCTGGTGAACCGTATCGCCCTCCTGCCCACGCTGTTTTTGCTCACGGCCGTCATCTGGAACGGCCGTACCCTCCACAAAATCTGGCGCAAACAAGCCGCTCCCGCCGACTGGCTGGCCGCGCTCTCCCTTTTCATCGTTCTGTTTTCTGCCGGCGGCTACCTCTGGTTCCTCATCCAGTACCCTATGCCGGACAAAGGGGACACCATCAAGGCAACCTACCTGCTGCACATCTTCCCCTTCACCGCCATCCTGGCGGCCAACTGGATGGACCGTTGCCGCGCTCGCCACCCGCGCCTGTACCGGACTGTCTGGATAATACTGCTGCTTACGGCCGTGGCTGCCGCGCCGCTGTGGATAAGCCGTTACGGTTGAGTAAGCATTCACAAATAAATCCCTGCCCCATGAAATTTCTATCTGGCGCATACAATCTTCCTATAAACTGTAAAGCAACATCCGTCTACAATAATTTGGGGAGCTAATACCGCAAACATAGCCTCTCAATCAAAAACGAATAGCTGCCTTACCGGATTAAAGACAGTTACGTGCTAATCATGCTTGGTACTGCTTTCCTCTTCAATATAGTGCGACGGCCGTCCTCACTCTATCGCTGGCAGGCTGCCTTACTGCTGATCAGTGCCCTCATTCCCTGGATAGGAACGCCCTGTACCTTTTTGGCCCCAGCCAATTTGATCTGACGCCTTTTGCTTTTGCCTTGAGCGGGCTGGCGCTCACCTGGGGCGTCCTGCGCACCCAGCTATTTAATATCGTTCCTGTCGCCCGCCGCGCTGTTGTAGACAGCATGAACGATGGCATGATCGTTTTAGACAAACGCAATCGCATTGTAGACATCAACCCAGCTGCTCAAAATATGTTCGGCCACCTCCCAACACAGATAATCGGTCAATCTATCGAACAAATTTTCCAGGGTGAACCGACTTTGCTCAACCGCTACCAGGATGCCGTCGAAGTACATAATCAAATAGATTTGGGTGAAGGCCATGAACGACGCCGTTACGATGTGTACTTGTCGCCATTGTATAATCACCAGCGCCAACTGGAAGGACGAATCATCATCATTCGGGACATCACCGAGCAAATGTTGGCGGAAGAAGCCTTGCGCCAAACGCAAAAGCTGGAAAGCCTGGGTGTGTTAGCCAGCGGCATCGCCCACGATTTCAACAATTTACTGGTAGCCATTTTGGGGCAAGCTTCAGTGGCCTTAAAAAAGTTACCCCCGGAAGAATCTGCGCGGACCAACATCGAAAGAGCGGCCAAAGCAGCCGAACGAGCCGCCGACCTTACCCGCCAGCTTTTAGCCTATTCCGGTCAGAGTCAGCCAGAAATACACCCGCTTGATCTGAATACCCTTATCGAGGAAAACCTGCATTTGTTTCAGGTGGCTGTGCCCAAAACCATCTGCCTTTCCCGGGATTTGGACGATTCTCTACCCTTGATCGAGGCAGACAAAAGCCAGATACAGCAGGTAATTATGAATCTGATCACCAATGCGGCTGAGGCGATAGGCAACCGGCCAGGTAAGGTTATCGTAACCACCAATCAGGAAATGATGACCACTAAACTTGACGGATTATGCCCATATACAGGTGAACTGTTGCCCCCGGGTCAGTATGTCACCTTGCAAGTGAGCGACAACGGCTCTGGAATGAATGAGGCGACATTAGCCAAAATCTTTGACCCCTTCTATACGACTAAATTTACTGGACGGGGGCTGGGGCTGGCGGCCGTATTGGGCATTGTCCGGGGACATGAGGGTGGCGTCAAAGTAGACAGCAAGCCGGGCCAGGGCACAACATTCACCTTCTATTTCCCGGCCAGTTCTCTGGTAAAACCTCACTGCCAGACAACTGACAATGTTCGGGCAGCGGGCAGTACGCAAGGGTACATCCTGATTATTGACGATGAACCGCCTATTTTGGAAGCGGTGCGCGATATTTTGGAACTCGATGGCCTGCACGCGCTTACCGCTGCTGATGGGCGCACAGGCATCGAGTTGTACCGCAAAATGCGCGACAATATCCATCTCGTGCTGCTTGACCTGTCTATGCCGGAAATGAGCGGCGAAGAAACACTGACCCAATTGCAAGAAATTGACCCTGATGTGCCGGTTCTCTTATCTTCCGGCTATAGCGAAACGGTCGCCGTCCACCGTATCCGCAGTCTGGGCGTATTGGGCTTCCTGCAAAAGCCGTATGATGCGGATAAATTACTGAACGCCGTGCATCGCTATTTGCTGTAATTTATTTACGGCCGTTTACCGACCGGGTTTTTCTCCCACATACCGGGCACGGGGGCGAATAAGCTGCCCCAATTGGTACTGCTCCATCGCCTGACCAATCCAGCCGGCCGCGCGCCCCAAGGCAAAAAGAGCCAGCGGCACACCCGGCGGCAATTCCAGCGCCCAAGCCAGCGCCGTCAGGGCAAAATCCACGTTGGGCTGTAAACCGGACGTTTCCGCCATCACCTGAACAGCTGCCTGCGCCAACTGTGTGCCCGGCGCGTCGGGCAGTACGGCCGTCACCTGTTCCAGCAGCGACCGCCCCCGCGGATCACCCTCCGGGTACAGGGGATGCCCAAAACCGGGAATACGTTCCCCCCGTTTCAACCGGCCGGCAATCGTCTGGCGTACCTGCTGTGGACTGCCAGCCTCTCGCAAAAAAGCGTCCACCCGCCCCGTCACCCCGCCGTGCAGCCGCCCCTGTAATACGGCCAGTCCGGTAATAACTGCCTGATACGGCGTCGCCTGCGCTGAAGCCGCCACCCGCGCCGCAAAAGCAGAAGCATTTAACTCGTGATCCGCGCAATAAATCAACGCGGCATTGAACAAATCTGCTGCTTCCGGCCGCCCCGCTGCCCAAATCGCCTGCAAATTCCGGGCAATCGTCTCCTCACCGATTACCGAAAACCGATCGCCGTTTGCCGAAACGACGGCCGTCAACAACCACAATATCCGCTGCCCCGTCAAAGCTACGGCCGTATCCCGCAAATCATACCCGGCCAAATCCTGCGCCCCGGCCAGCGGCAAAACAACCTGAAACGCCTCCGCCGGAGACAAATCGGCCGTTACCGGGGCCATCTCCTGCACCAACTGGCCCAATGCCGGGGGCAATTGTTCGGTAAACGGGGCAAATTCTCCCTGCCAGAGCAACTGCGCCACTTCTTCAAAGCTATGTGCCTGTGGCAGAGTCAGCGCGTCGTGGCCGCGATAGTAGAGACGGCCGTCTTCAATCAACGTAATGGCCGATTCCAGGAGCGGCGCCCCCCAGTTCAGGGCAGATTCCACTACTTTGGCCGGGCTGCGGCGCATCTCCTGCCGCGCCTGCAAAGCAGCCACGTCCTCCTGCCGGTAACGTCGCACCCGCGTTTTCCCTTCCCCCGGCTCGGAACGAATCAACCCCCGGCTGACGTAGGCATACAACGTGGGCAGAGTAACACCCAGTGCGGCGGCAGCTTCTTTGGCAGTAAGGTAACGTTTGGTGGTCATAGTTATTGAGAGATTGGAGATTGGAGACTGGAGATTGGTCAATCTTTAATCTCCAATCTCCCCCACAATTTCCCGCAGCAATGCCATATCCAGATTTCCTCCGGTCAAAACACACACCACCGTCGGCCCGGCCGCGTCCAGACGGCCGTCCAGCAGCGGCGCAATGGCGATGGCTCCGGACGGCTCGATGACTAGTTGCTCTTCGGCCAGCAGGGTGTAAACAGCGCGGCGGATGGCAGTTTCGCCGGTGAGGAGGACGGCGGGGGGATGTTCGCGTATCACCGAAAAAGGAACCGCACCGAAGCCGCCCGCCAGCCCGTCGGCAATCGTCGGCGCGTGGTCATACGGGTCAATTGCCCGGCCGGTCTGCAAACTGAGCAAGGCAGCGGGGCTGGCTTCCGGCTGCACGCCGACGATACGGCAGGAAGAATGAACGGTTTGGGCAACGGCCGTCGCCCCCGCCAGCAGCCCGCCGCCGCCCACCGGCAGCAAAAGCGCATCCACCCGCGGCAATTCCCGGAAGATTTCCCAGGCAACCGTGGCCTGCCCCGTCACCACGTCCAAATCGTCATAGGCGGATATTTCCAGCGCGCCTGTCTCCGCGGCAAAGGCAGCGGCAGCCTGGTGCGCGTCTTCATACGTCTGCCCGGCTAGGTGCAGTTGGACGGGATAGCGGCGCAGTTTGTTGATTTTGGACCGCGGGGCTGTCTCCGGCACAAAAATATCCGCCGCCACCCCACCCCACGATTGCACGGCGTGGGCCACCCCCAGCGCGTGATTCCCGGCCGAAGCGGCCGCAATCCCCCGCACCTTTTCTTCCGGGGACAAACGGCCGATTTTATTGAGCGCACCCCGCACTTTGAAGGAACCGATCGGCTGCTGGTTTTCCAGCTTCAGCCACACCTCCCCGCCGCTGCGCTCGCTCAAAAAATGGCTGTAAACCAGCGGCGTCTGGCGGATGTGCGGTTTGATGCGTTGGCGGGCCTGGATGACGGCCGTTAATGAGATAGTTGTTTTCTGCATAGTCAACTCCGCAGATTGGTTCAATCTGGCAGATTGAACCAATCTTTTCTGTGATTACAACAGATTGGGGAAGGAACAGATTTTCTCTACGACAAGGCCATCTGTTTCTTTCCAAAGATAATATCATATATTGATTTTTTAATCAACGTTGACAACATTTACAAACCAAACCATAATAAAACTATCGTAAAAACAAAGTCGCGGATTGTTCAAATTTTACAAGATTTAATCCGCGCTAATCCGCGCAATCCGCGGCAGCTAACAAAGGAGTCAATGATGAAAAACGGAACCAATGGCGCATTTATTTCCGGCCTGGAAGGGGTGGTAGCCGCCCAGACGAAGTTGAGCCGGGTGGACGGGTTGGCCGGGGAACTGATCATCAGCGGCTTTGCCGTGGAGGAACTGGCAGCGCAGGCCACGTTTGAGGAGACGGTTTATTTATTGTGGCACGGCCGTCTGCCCACCGCCGCCGAACTGGAAAGTTTTACCAGCCGCATGGCTGTATTACGGCCGTTGCCCGCCCCCACCCTCGCCCTCCTGGAAAACATCGCCGGGAAAAACGTGCCCGTCATGGACGCGCTGCGCATGGCCGCGGGCACGCTCAGCCTGGACGTGGACGAAGACGACCAGGAGCAGTTGGCCCTGGCAATTGTGGCCCGCTTTGCCGGTATCGTAGCCGCGTACTGGCGGCTGCGGCACGGCCAGCAGCCCATCACTTCTGATCCCGGCTTGGGGCACGCGGCCAATTACCTTTACATGCTCACCGGACGCCAGCCCGGCCCGGCCCAGGTGCGCGGGCTGGAAACGTACCTGAACACCGTCATCGATCACGGTCTGAACGCTTCCACTTTTGCCGCCCGCGTCATCATCGCCACCCGCTCCGACCTGGTTTCGGCGGTGACGGGGGCGGTAGGGGCGCTCAAGGGGCCGCTGCACGGCGGCGCGCCCGGCCCGGCGCTGGACACCGTGTTTGCCATCGGCGCGCCGGAAAATGCGGAACCGTTCCTGCGGGCCAAGCTGGAACGGGGCGAGCGGCTGATGGGATTCGGCCACCGCGTCTACAAGGTGCGCGACCCCCGCGCTGAAGTGCTAGCCGCCGCCGCAGAGAAGATGTACCGGGCGGAAGGAGACATGGCGCTGTACAATCTAGCAAAGCATGTGGAAGAAACGGCCGTCTCCCTTCTGGCGGAATACAAACCGGGGCGCAACCTGCAAACCAACGTGGAGTTTTACACCGCTCTCCTCCTGCACGGCCTGGGTCTGGACAGCGACCTGTTTACGCCGACGTTTGCCCTGAGCCGGGCAGCGGGCTGGATTGGGCATTGTCTGGAGCAGCAGAAGTATGGTCGTCTCATCCGGCCCAAAGCGGAATATACGGGGGAATACGGCCGTGTCTGGCAGCCTCTGACCCAACGAGCGTGATGCGTGATGCGTGATGCGCGACATATCTCACGCATCACGTATCACGTCCCGCTTGCTCCATCCGCGCCGACAGCCTATCATTACCGGTATGAGCGAAAACAGAATCCCCACCTTGCACGATGTCCTCGCGGCCCGGCCGCACGTGTACCGCCATTTGCAGCCGACGCCCCTCATCAATTACCCCACCCTCAGCCAGCTTGTCAGCGCGGAAACGTGGATCAAGCACGAAAACCACCAGCCGGTCGGTGCGTTCAAAGTGCGCGGCGGGCTGGTTCTGGCTGCTCACCTGACGGAGGCGGAGCGGCAGGCCGGTCTGTTCACCGCTTCTACCGGGAATCACGGGCAGAGCATCGCCTTTGCTGCCCGCGCTCACGGCATCCGGGCCACTATTGCCGTGCCGGAAGGGGCCAATCCCGGCAAAGTGGCGGCCATGCGCGGCCTGGGGGCGGAAGTGGTCTTTCACGGCCCGGATTTTGACACGGCGCGAGAGTGGATTATGGGTGTGGCGGAAGAGCGGCACGGCCGTTTCGTCGGCCCCACCGAAGAAATCCTGATTCACGGCGTGGGCACGTATGCCCTGGAAATCCTGGAAGAGCTGCCGGACGTGGACGTAATCATCGTCCCCGTCGGCGCGGGCAGCGGGGCGTGCGCTACCAGTATTGTTGCCAAAACAATCAACCCTAACATTGAGGTAATCGGCGTGCAGTCAGAAGCGGCTCCGGCAATGCAGTTAAGCTGGGCCAGCGGCGCACTGGTCACAGCGGAGATGAACACCTTTGCCGAAGGAATCGCCACCCGCGTCCCTTTTGCCAACACCCAGCGCATCATGCACCGCTACCTGGATGATTTTATTCTGGTCAGCGAAGAGGCCATTAAAGAAGCGATCCGCCTGCATCTGACGCACAGTCACAGCCTGGCCGAAGGGGCTGGGGCCGCCTCGCTGGCCGCTGCGCTGCACCTCCGGGAACGGCTGGCCGGGAAGAAGGTGGCGCTGGTTTTGAGCGGGGGTAATCTGGCAGTGGAAAAGTTGGCGATGATATTGGGATAATTTCTCAAAATGTACCCAAAACTTCAAGCTGATCAGGAAAATCAGGCGGCGATACTGGACACGGCCGTAACCGCTGCCACTCAATTTCTCCGGGAATTATCCCATCGCCCGGCCGCCGTCACCCCCAAACCACACAACATAACCGATTTGCCTGTAGACGGCCGGGGCGCAGCGGACGCTCTGACCCAATTCCAGGCGCGCTACGGGGCAGAGATGGCCGGCAGCGCGGGACCGCGTTATTTTGGCTTTGTTACCGGCGGCAGCACCCCGGCGGCGCTCATTGGTGATTGGTTGACGGCCGTTTACGACCAAAACCCAGCCACCCACGAAGATTCCGCTGCGCCGCAAGTGGAACGGGAAACCATCCACTTTTTACGCCAACTGCTGGGGCTGCCGGATGATTTTACCGGGACGTTTGTCAGCGGGGCCACGATGAGCAACTTTGTGGGGCTGGCGCAGGGGCGACAGTGGGCAGCGCAGCAGCAGGGGATTGACGTGGCCGAAGACGGTTTGTACCGCCTGTCCCGCATCCCCGTTTTAGCCGCCACGCCCCACGCCAGCAGCTACAAATCCCTCTCTATGTTGGGACTGGGGCGGCAAAACATGACGCGCCTGCCCACACTGACCGGCCGCGAGGCAATGGATGTGTCTGCGCTGGCGCAGCAGTTGGCCGTGCTGGACGAACCGGCGCTTGTGATTGCCAGCGGTGGCACGGTGAACACGGTGGATTTTGACGACTTACAAGCCATTGCCGCCCTCAAGCAAGATTACCCGTTTTGGCTGCACGTGGATGCGGCGTTTGGCGGGTTTGCCGCTTGTTCGCCCCGGTATGCCCACTTGCTGGACGGTTGGGAACAGGCGGATTCGATTACAGTGGATGCGCATAAGTGGCTGAATGTGCCCTATGATTCGGCGATGACTTTTTCGCGGCATCCCGATTTGCAGGTGGCGGTGTTCCAGAATACGGCCGTCTACCTCGGCCCCACGCATGACACGCCCGCCCCGGTTCACTGGACGCCGCAAAATTCACGCCGTTTCCGCGCTTTGCCGGCCTGGATGACGTTGCTGGCTTACGGCCGTAACGGCTACCGGGAAATCATCGAGCGCAACTGCGCCCAGGCCCAATGGCTGGGGCGGCAAATCGAAGCCTCCCCACAATTCCGGCTGTTGGCTCCGGTGCGGTTGAATGGCGTCTGTTTTACATTGGCTGGCGACCCCACCCTGGCGGAGATTCATGATTTTCTGGCGCGGTTGAGGGATGACGGCCGTGTCTTCCTTACCCCCACGCAATACAAAGACACACCCGCCATCCGCGCTTCCATCTCCAACTGGCAAACCACCCAAGCTGATCTGGCGATTTGTTGGCAAGCTCTGCAAGAGATTACTTTCGCATTAGAAAGAAATGTGGGGAATAGTTGGTTAGGCGGGTTACGGCCGTAACCCGCCAATCAACCATCTCCCCAACAACACAGGACATAAGTACTAAAAAATAGTCACTGCGTGAAGAAGCCGCAAATTCTACATTGTAAGCTCCCTGCCGGAATTTATAATCAAAGTGATGATACCTGATACGATCGGTCGTTACCGAATCAAAGCAGAACTCGGTCGTGGTGGTATGTCCACAGTTTACCTGGCCCATGACCCCCACTTTGAACGGGACGTCGCCGTTAAACTGCTGCCACTGGAGCTACTGCACCAACCTACCTTCCGCCGCCGTTTTGAACAGGAAGCGAAGGTAGTGGCTGCCCTAGACCATCCGGCCATTGTCCCCGTCTACGACTTTGGTGAAGCGGCCGAGCAGCCTTACTTGGTGATGCGTTTTATGACGGGCGGCTCCCTCTCTGACCGGCTCAAACACGGGCCGATGTCTCTCCCGGAAGTAGCGGCCATCATCTCCCATCTGGCCCCGGCCTTAGACGAAGTTCACGCCCACGGCATTGTTCACCGCGACCTGAAACCGAGCAACATTCTCTTTGATCAGCGAGGCAAGCCCTTTATCTCCGATTTTGGTACGGCCAAGCTGCAAGACGCCCAAACGAAGCTGACGGAAACCGGCGGTGCAGTAGGCACACCGGCTTACATGAGTCCGGAGCAAATTCAGGGAGAATATGATCTGGACGGCCGGAGCGACATTTACACGCTGGGCGTCATTCTCTTTGAAATGCTGTCCGGCAACCACCCCTTTGAAACCAACACGCCCATCGCTATGGCCGTCAAACATATGTTTGAACCGGTGCCTCGTATTCTGGACAGTGAACCAGATTTGCCGCCACGCTGTCAGGATGTGCTGCTGCAAGCGATGGCCAAGCAACGGGAAGATCGTTTTCCTACGGCCGTTGCTTTTGCCCGCGCCCTGGAAGAAGTTGTGGCTGGATTGGCAGATGAAG
>JALUPA010000216.1 GCA_027054335.1 Ardenticatenaceae bacterium | reverse complement strand
CTAAAATTGCGACCAGGGCGTGAGGTTCCTCCCGTTGTTCGGATGACAACGCCAGATAATACGCAATACGCATCACGCATCACGAGGGAAATATGGGCAGGGCATTGGTAGACGTTAGAGTGTTGCAAAGAGAATACTTGCTGGCGATTTCGCGGGCGATGACGGCCGAACTGGAACTGCCGGAGGTACTGCGACTAATTTTGCAGTCGGCAGTGGAACTGGTGGCGGGCCGGGCCGGGATTATTGCTTTGCAGGATGATCAGGAAGAACGGCTGCGGGTAGCGGCTGTTTATGGTATTCCCACAACGTTGGTAGAAGAATTTTACCCGTTGCTGACGGAACTGCCGCCCCTGGAAGGGGCGGAGCAGGAAGCGGAATTAACCCGACGGCTACGTCAGGCGGCGGCCAGTACGGATTTGGGTTTGACGCGCATGATTCGCCTGCCGATGGTGATGGGGGAACAGGTCGTCGGCGTTATTTACGTGTTCCTGGCGGGCACGGGAGCGGGGTATTATATTCGAGAAGATGCGATTGCTTTGCTGCGGGCGTTTGCCGAGCAGGCGGCTATTGCCGTGCGGAATGCCCGTCTGTACCAGCAAATTTATCAGGAAAAGCAGCGGCTGGACGCCATTATTGAGCAGAGCGCGGACGGGGTGATGATTTTGGACCCGGATTTGCGTATCAAGGAGTTTAACAAGGTGTTGAGCCTGATGACGGGCTGGCGGCCGGAAGAAGCTGTGGGCCGTTATCATAAAGAGATTTTTACCTGGCAGAAGCTGCGCACGGATATGGATTTGGAGACGGCGCGGGCTTCCGGCTGGCCCTTTCCTGGCGCAGCGCATTTGTACGTGGAAGGTGATTTGCAGCGGCTGTATGACGAACATGACCCGATGGCTGTAGGCGGCCGGGTGAGTTTGGGGATTACGTATGCGCCGTTGATGGATGAAAACGGCCGTATGACCGACATCATCGCCGGGGTGCGTGACTTGACTCGCTACCGGGAAGAGGAAGAACTGCAAAAAACGTTCATTTCTGTCGTTAGCCACGAACTGAAAACCCCCGTTTCCATTATTAAAGGATATGCCGGTACGCTGCGGCGGCAGGACGCCAACTGGTCGCCGGAGGTTATTGAGGAATCTCTCACCGTGATTGAGGAAGAGGCGGATAACCTGACCAACTTGATTGACAGTTTGCTGGAAGTATCCCGTTTGCAAGCAGGTAACTTCAATCTGGAAATCAGTGATGACGTGATGCTGCCCCGCCTGGTGGAGCGGGTGGTACGGCGTTTTCAGACACAGACAGACGATCATACATTTGTCGTCCAATTTCCGGCAGATTTTCCGCCTATTTGGGGGGATGAACGCCGTCTGACCCAGGTGTTAAATAACCTGATCAGCAATGCCATCAAATATTCGCCGGAGGGCGGCGAGATTGTTATTCGCGGCGAAGTACACCCCCGCCACGTGACGGTATCGGTGCGGGACAGCGGTCTGGGTATCCCGGAGCAGGACCAGCACAAGATTTTCCAGAAATTTTCCCGACTGGACAATGCCCTTAGTCGCGCCACCGAGGGGACAGGTTTGGGTTTATACCTGACCAAAGCTATAATTGAGGCGCATAACGGCCGTATCTGGTTCCATAATAACCCCGATGGCCCTGGCACTACTTTTACCTTTTCTTTACCACGAGATGAATGACAGTAATCGGTAATCGGTGAACGGTAATCGGTGAACCGAATACCGACTACCGATTACTGATTTCCGGTAACCGATCACCGAAAAAATGGAGACAAAATGCACACCCAAATTACCTGTCCCAATTGCGGGACGCCCTATACGGCCGAAGTGCATCAAATGATTGATGCCCAACGGACGCCTCAACTTAAACAACAGCTACTGCAAGGCCAGCTTAATCTGGCTATTTGCCCTCAATGCGGCGCAGGCGGGCAAATTACGACGCTTTTAGCCTACCATGACCTGGAGAATGAACTGTTTATGATTTACATTCCCCAGGAATTGAACGTGGATGAGGCGCAGCGGGAAGAAGCCATCGGCAAAATTACGCGGGAACTTACGGAAAGTCTTCCCCCGGAGCAGCGGAAATACTACCTGTTCCAGCCGCAAATCATCCTGAGCATGAAGACCTTTATGGAAAAGGTTTTGGAAACGGAAGGTATTACGCCGGAAATGATTGCTCGCCAGGAAAAGCAGATGGAACTGCTGCAAACGTTGGCCAAAGCCGATAAGGACGGGCGGGATCATCTTATTGAAGAGCGAATTGATGAGATTGATGAAACTTTCTTTGCTATGCTGCAATCGTTTATTGATGCGGCGGCCCAGATGCAGGATACGGATCAACTGATTAAACTGACCAATTTACGGGCTAAGTTGATGATGGATACGCCAATTGGCCGGGAGATGGAGAAACGTCAGATTGCCCTGCACCAATTCTCTCAGGAAGCCAAAGAAAAAGGATTGTCGCCGCAGTTGTTGTTCCAGCACGTCATGGCAAACCGTGAGGATGAAGGCGTGGTGGAAGCGCTGGTGACGGCCGGGGTCGGCGCTTTGCAGTATGAGTTTTTCAGTTTGCTTTCTTTAGAAATCGAAAAAGCAGAGTTGGCCGGGAATACAACTGACGTGGAAGCATTGACGGCCTTGCGGGAAAAACTTCTGGCTTTTTACGAGCAGATGCAAAATGCGCAACAACAGGTGATGGCGGAAGCTATGGCGACATTGGATGCTATTCTGGCTGCACCGGACAGGGAGCAAGCCTTAATAGAGCAGTTGCAGCAAGGGCGTATCGGCGAGGAATTTATGGCGGTGCTGATGGCTCGTTTGAGTGAAGCCCAGCAAAAAGATGACGGGGCCGAAACAGAAGGGTTGATGGAGATTTATACCCGCCTGCAAGCGATGTCGGAACAGCAACTGCCCCCGGAGATTCAGTTCATTAACGACTTGCTTCAGACGGACTCGGCCGAAGCGCAAGAGCAGATGCTTAATGATAATGAGGCGTTGGTAACTTCTGACATGGTGGATTTGCTGAACCGGTTGGTAGGGCAGACAGATGAAGCGGGGCAGGAGGAGTTAAGCGGCCGTTTGCAATCTATCAAGACGCAAATTGAAGCGAGAGTAGGATAGTCGGGTAGTCTGGTAGTCGTTAGTCGAGTAGTCAGACTAACGACTACCCGACTAATACCGATTCTCCAGGCGGAAGCCGTGGCCGCGGATGGTGACGATGTAGTTGTGGTCGTCTAATTCGCTCAGGCGGTCACGCAGGCGGCGTACCAGGGCATCTATGGCTTGTTCGGAGACGCCTAACCCTTCTGTGCCGGGCCAAACGACATCTACAATATCATCCCGGCTGCATACGGCCCCGTCGGCGTTGTAGAGCAGTTCCAGCAGGCGGAATTGGGCCAGGGAAAGCGGCGGGTCCAGTTCTTTGCCGTTGATAATGACAGCGCGCTGGGCCTCGTCAATGACCAGATTGCCTTGTTTGCGCGGCGGGTCGAAGGTAAGGGGGATGGTGGCTTCTGTGCCCACAAAGACCAGCTTAACACAGAGAGCGATGGAAATCTCATCCCCATCCTGTAAGGGAACGGAGCCTGTTATTTGTTGGCTGTTGAGATAGGTACCGTTTTTGCTGTCCAGATCATGCAAGGTGTAGCCGGTGGGGTCGTGCGTAATTTTGACGTGATGCCGGGAGACCTGGCGTTCGGGCAGGACGATGTTGCAGTCGGCGCCGCGCCCGATGAGGAACTCGTCACTCTCGATGGTCCAGCGTTGGCCGGCAAGCTGTCCTTCTTGCATCAATAAGACTGGTTGTTCGTTCATGCGTGTATCCCTTCCTGTGGTACCGAGTATGCAGCCAGATGACAGTCAGAGAGTGAGGCGGGTTGTTGTCATTGGCAAACATGATTGGTAAAAGTTTTTCTGTCCAAGATGGATTATAATACGATTTACAATTATTTAGAAATTTTTTGTGTAGCGTGATTGATTGCAGCTCACGTTTTCACGTATCACGCATCACTATTTTATGATGACATTGAGTGAACAGGACGTTATTTTACGGGAACGTTACCGACTGACCAACATTGTGGGGCAGGGCGGTATGGGAAGCGTTTACCGGGCGGAGGATTTGCGTTTACCTGGGCGGCTTTGCGCTATCAAGGTGGTGAAGCCGGACCCGAATGCGTCGCCGGAAGCGTTGGCGCAAATGCAGGAACAGTTTTTGCAGGAAGCCAGTATTTTGGCCCAACTGGATCATCCCGGGCTGCCGAAGGTGTCGGACTTTTTTGCGGATAACGGCCGTGACTACCTCGTCATGGATTTTGTACCGGGGAAAGATTTGCGGGAACTGTTGGTGGAAAATCAAGGGCCGCTGGCTGAATCCCGCGTGCTGGCCTGGGCGGATCAGATTATAGATACGCTGGCCTATTTGCACCGGCAAGACCCGCCCGTGCTGCACCGGGACATCAAACCGGCCAACATCAAGCGCACGCCGGACAACCGGATTAAGCTGGTGGATTTTGGGTTGGTCAAAGTGATGGCGCCGGATGATAACCGCACGATTACAGTGGTGCAGGGGCGGGGTACGGCGCTCTATACGCCGCTGGAGCAGTATGGCGGTGATGGCGGCCATACGGATGCCCGCACGGATATTTATGCTTTGGGGGCGACGTTTTATCATTTATTGACGGCCGTACCGCCCCCCGACGCCAAGGCCCGCTTTTTGAACCCCAAGGCCCTGAAGCCACCCCATCTGGTCAACGAAGCGATCAGTCCCTACGTTTCTGATGCGATCATGTGGGCGATGGAAATGCACCCAGATGACCGGCCGTCTGACCTGGAGCAGTTTCGCCGGGTGTTTTTTGGTCTGGAGCCGCGGCCAGGCCACACTCGCACTCACTCCGGTAACGGCCAGTTGGAAGCGGCGTTGTACAAGCACCGGGCGGCTTTGCTGACGGCCGTAATCCTGCTGATTCTGGCCGTCATTTTAACCATTCTCTGACCCATGCCTGTTTGCCCCCGCTGTCACGCCCAGGAGTTGCAGATTAAAGACGGCCGTACCCCGGCCGGCAGTCAGCGTTATAAATGTAAGCAATGCGGCCGTCGTTACACCCCATCTCCCAAGGAAGCCGGCTATGATGAAGAAGTGCGTTTGCAGGCGTTAACGCTTTATCTGGAAGGGGTGAGTTTACGCGAAGTAGCCCGTATTTTGTGCGTGAATCATCAGAGTGTAGCCAATTGGGTGAATGCGTACGTGGATGATATGCCTGAAGAATTGCCGGACAGTGTGTTGGAAACGGCCGTGCTAGACGGCCTCCTCATTTTCAATCCCAGAAAATAAACTTATGTTAACACCACAGAATTAGACAGTTTGCCTTGTGCCTTTGACAAGAAAGATTCTCCTCGATATATTGGCGGTAACATTAATCCCTATCCATTGTAGATTGTTAAGATGCTGCCCAAAATTTCCCAGTATCAGGCAAATCACAATAAGGAGTTTAGAGAATGGCCAGTGTAACCTACCGGAACGTGTACAAACGCTTTGGTGAAATTACTGTTATTACAGATTTGAATCTGGAAGTGGCGGACAAGGAATTTATCGTCTTTGTCGGGCCATCCGGCTGCGGCAAATCCACCAGTCTGCGCATGTTGGCCGGTCTGGAAGAAATTACCGAGGGTGAAATTTTGATTGGCGACCGGGTGGTGAATGACGTGCCGCCCAAAGACCGGGATATTGCTATGGTATTCCAGTCTTACGCCCTTTACCCGCACATGACCGTGTATGACAACATGGCATTTGGTTTGAAGCTGCGCAAGACGCCTAAAGATGAGATTGATCGCCGCGTTAAAGAAGCGGCCGAAAGTTTGGGGTTGATGCCCTTTTTGGACCGGAAGCCTAAAGCTTTGTCAGGCGGTCAGCGGCAGCGGGTAGCTGTGGGCCGGGCTATTGTGCGGGAACCGGCCGTCTTCCTGATGGATGAGCCATTGTCCAACCTGGACGCCAAGCTGCGGGTGACAGCGCGGGCCGAAATCAGCCAGTTGCACCAGCGCCTGGGAACGACGTTTATCTATGTAACCCATGACCAGGTGGAAGCCATGACTATGGGAGACCGCATCGCTGTTTTGCATGACGGCGTACTGCAACAAGTTGACTCGCCGCGTAATCTTTATAATTTGCCGAACAATATTTTTGTAGCCGGATTTATCGGCAGCCCCAGTATGAACTTCTTCGATGCCACGTTGGTCGCAGAAGATGGCACGTATTATGTAGATACCGGTGATTTCCGGATCAAGGTACCCAGTGATCTTAAGAGTAAGTATGAAGATCATGTGGGGCAGGAAGTTGTTTTTGGTATACGCCCTGAAGATATTCACGCTCCCCAGTTTGCTCCACCGGATATTACGCCTGCTCCGTTTTCAGCCGCGGTGGAGGTGATTGAACTGCTTGGCCATGAAAGTCACCTGTTTATGTCGACGGGTAAAAATAGCGTCGTGGCTATTGTAGACAATCGTTTTGTCGTAAGTGTGGGGAATCAGGTCGATCTGGTGATGAATGTGGCGAATATGCACCTGTTTGATAAACAGACGGAGTTGGCGATTCGTTAATTTGTCTGGAAAAAGCTGATTTTTGGGAAAGGCCGCTTTGTTACCGAAGCGGCTTTTCTTATGGGTTCGAGGAAAAATTAATGCCTACAGCAACACATAAAGCAGGGGAATCGTTTCCGGTGCAGTTTGCCTGGCGGCTGCCGGATGGGGATTATATTCGAGCCGTGTTCCGGGCGGAGGTGCTGGATTTTGTGCCGGCCGCAGATAAGTACATTGTGCGGCTGACGGAGTTGATTGCCGGGCGGCAGGAGGATGCTGATGGGGTGTTACGGCCGTCTGACCAGTTTAATCGCCCTTATTGGGCTATGGTGGGCCGTCTGGTCGGCCAGAAATTAACCATTGCTTACGAAGTAGAAGACGGCCGTGCCGTCCACCTGCGTCTGGCTACCCTTACCGGCGAACATAACTACTTCTTCCGCTACAGCCAGGTAGAAGACATGGTAGAGCGACAAAAAGAAAAAATTACACGGCGAGTAAAGACGGCGGATGATTGAGAATGGAGATCAGTGACTGGAACCTCCAATCTCTGATCTCCATTTTCCCAATCTCTTTTAACCAATCCGGTTAAAGCGTAAAATTTCCTGACCGCTTGGGTCAAAGATTATTAGCTGATTACTGTTGATGCTAAACGTGTGGGCAGATTGTAAAGCTAACGTGTAGTTTTGTTCCTGGTCGTCAAGCTGCTCGCCACAGGACAGCCGGCCGGTAGAAAGCGCGCTGATTCTGATGGAGTTGCCCCCGACAGAATAAGAGCCGTTGAAGTTGTTGCAGCCGCCAAAGCCGCTGATTTGGCCGCCGTTGGCAAAGAAAGCGGTGAGGTTGCTGCCGGGAACGGGCACTTCAGTGCCATTCATGGAGGTTAAGGCCCAGTTAGTATTGCCCAGCGGGTTGCCGGGATTGACAGCAATCGTCACCTGGCGTGTTTCAAAGGAGCCGTCAGTTTTTTGCACCTTCATTTCGTAGGTGGCCGTCGTGTTGGGGCAGACTTGCTGGCCGCCCTGACCGGTCACGGGGAAGTCCAGGTAGTTGGCCCCTTGCGGATACACCCAAACAGCCTGAATGTTCTTTACATCCCAGCGCAAGGCGGTACATTCGCCTTCGTTGATGGTGGTGCGGTCGGCCCAGAAGTTGATGGCGGGCACGGCCGTAGGCAGCGGCGTAGGCGTAGCTGTGGGCACAGGCGGCGGCGGAGCCTGGATAACCGGCACATTTTCCGCGTTAAACGCCTGCACGTAGGATGTGCTGACCCAGCCCTGGTTGTTGGGGGCGCCATCTATTGGCGTTACCCACCATAAACCGTCTGCACTTTTGCCCACAATGAC
This sequence comes from Ardenticatenaceae bacterium, assembly GCA_027054335.1. Classification (GTDB taxonomy): domain Bacteria; phylum Chloroflexota; class Anaerolineae; order Promineifilales; family Promineifilaceae; genus JAJRTP01. The sequence goes on along the minus strand of JALUPA010000216.1, from coordinate 6,318 downwards.
GCCTTCTGAGCCAAAGGCAGCTGTGCCAATGACCGGGTAGAGTGAGCCGGGGCCAGTACGCACATTGACGCCGGCGGCAGCTGTAACCCGGCCGTAGGGTACGCCCACTTCCGGCGTGGGATACGTAACCGTCGGTATCGGCGCCGGCACATACGATTCATCGTACTCCAGCGAAGCGAGTACCGTTTGCAGAACCAACAAATTCGGATTCCAGTCGGCCGGCGTCAGGGCGTCCAGCATGGCCGCCTGCTCTGCCAGATAGGTGTTTACGTCATTTGTGAGCTTGTCCATCTCTTCCGGCGGCACGTCGGCGGCCGAATTGGGCAGCGCCGGTGTGGTGACCGGGTAAAAGAAGGAAAGGAATACGTCATCGTTCTCCCCGGCAAAGCCCTGGCAGACGTAACGTAAATCACCGTTGGTTACGGGATTGGGCGATTGGGCAAAACGGCCCACAAAGCACATATAATCTACCCCGCCCAGATTGATATATTGACCCTGTACAGCCAGATCGTTGACGCCAAACACCTCTTCTGTCGGTAAAACGGGATTTTGACCGGCAGGAATTTCCGCTTGTGTGCTGATCATTTCCTTGATGGCGTCCAGGTTTTGGGAAACAGTCTCGTCCCCCTGGCTGTCCCACATGGTCCGATAAGCGCCGGTAGGAATGATGTAGATGACCGGATCGTAAGTTTCCGGATCAACGCCGGTGAAGTTGATTTCGATATGTTCCGGCATTCCTTTGGGGCCGGGTGGTTCGTCAGTCCTGTAAGCAGAAGCCGGCACACAATTGGATTGCCAGGTGACGGGCAGTCCTGTGGTGTGCAGGCTGATCTGGCTGGGTTGGACTTCTTCGCAGAAGTTCAGGATGATGGGTTGTTCCGGCTGTGGCGTGTCGGTGGGTTGGGGTACGGCCGTAGGTTCCACAGGCATTGTTGGCGGCGGGGGTGGTGTTGGCGTGGGTTCCGGCTCGCTGCCGCCGCACGCGGCCAATATCAGGGCCAGAAGGCCCAGTGCTGTCAAAATAAACAAGTTTCTTTTCATTTTCTTCCTCCAATGGTTTACGACAATTGTAAAGCCAGCCAAAATTATGGCTGCTTTTGAGGAGAAGGCAAAAAAACAGGGCACGGCGCATACGGCCGTGCCCTGTTTCTCATAATCCGCTTATAGGCCATTTGGCCTGTTACCTATCATCCCAACCCATATTGCTCAGCATAGGCAATCAGCGCTTCTTCAAACACATTCATCGGCGGGCGTACCAGACCGGCCCCCACCTGCCCCACGCCCGCTTCCTTGTGGGCAATGCCCGTGTTGATGCGCGGCGTAATGCCCAGTTCAATCACCTTGCGGATGTCCACCCCCGTCGGCGTTCCTTTGAAGTCCAGATAGGGGATGGTGAAATGCGTATTTTCTGCCAGGGTGATTTCATACATTTCCATCGTGGCATTGAGGGCATCCTGGGCTGTGCCGCTGATAAAAGTGACGATGGCCGGGGCCGCGGCCATGGCGAACGCACCAATCCCTACCGTTTCCGTAATCGTACTGTCGCCAATATCGCCGCTGGCGTCATCTGCCGTAAAGCCGGAAAAATAGAGGCCGCGCGGCTGGCCCACAGGGCCGGTAAACCATTGATCGCCCAGGCCGCTCACCCGGATGCCCAAGTCGGTGCCGTTGCGGGCCATCGTGGTCATTAGCGTGCTGCCTGCCACGCCGTGCGCCGCATCCGCCATGGCCTTGCACGCCCCCATCACCGGATTGAGGACGCTCAGGGCGTTGTCGCCCAGGAATTGCAGCACTTTGGCTTTTTCCTCATCGCTGTAGCCGGTTTGGGCAATCAGCGGAGCCAGTTTGGTGGTGAAGATAATGGACCCGGCTTTATTCCGGTTATGCCCTTCATCCCCCATGTGCAGCGATTCGGCCAGCAGGGCGCGAATGTCCAGGCCATCTTCGCTTTTGTCCAGGGCTTCGGCCAGCATCGGCCCCATCAGTTCATTCATCCAGCGCAGTTTAGCCAGCACTTCTTCACTGTATGCGCCGTAACGCAGCACTTTGCCGTACCCCTCATTGAGGTTGCAGTAGGCGGTGTTGCCGTGGGTCACGTTTTCCAGGACGTATACCTTCATGGAGGCGGAAGTGACGCCGGCCATTGGCCCCACGCTGCTGTGTTCGTGGCACGGTTCCAAGTCTACTTCGCCGGATTTGACCAGGTGTTCGGCGTCGGCCCAATCAGCCGCCAATCCTTCGTATATCAACGCGCCCACGATAGCGCCGCGCATTGGCCCAGAAGCCCGTTCCCAGGTGATGGGCGGGCCGGCGTGCAACAGCAAATTCTCGCGCATACCGGGGATGACGTCCAGGGCTGTATCTATGCTTTTGAGTATAGGCCGCGCCTCCATCATGCGGGTAACGGCCGTTTGGTTGGCTTGGTCTATGTCTATCATCATACACTCCTTTTGTGTTACGTTTTTACGTCAAACTGTGCAATGTAAGTGGGAAAGCTGTCCCTGATTTGTTGGCGGGTGAGGCCAAATTGGGCCAGTGTGTAATGATGGGGGATGGACGGCCGTTTCTTCTTGTCCTCAGCCAGCCAACACCGCATTTTGCTTTCCGCTTCTGGCGTTAAATTGTAACCGAAATGACCGTAAATGGCTTGCACACTGGCGAGGGGATCGGCAATCAGATCGGTATAGCGCAAATCGTAAAAGCGAGATGAGTCGGTTTGTTGGCGCACGGCCGTGGCTCGCTCCAGTGTCTCACCCCAGACGAACAGCCAATATTGGGTAACATCCTCCTGCACCAGTTGTTTTTCGTGCAGCAGATGGTTGACGCTTATCAGACTGAGCCACGAAGGTATCGTCTCATCCAGACGGCGGTGGGTGTGGATAATGGCGGCGTCCGGGAAGAGTTCCAGCAGTTCCGTGAGGCCAAACAGGTGAAAGGGCGTTTTGGAGACGTAACGGCCGTTGCCATTATACCATTGCATCACCTGCAACTGTTCCAAATACCATTGATAATCAGTTGCCACCCCGTCGCTGTGCAAATTCTTGACATAATCGGGGATGTAGGCGCGAGTAATCAGATTCGGGATCATCATCATAAAAAAGCATTCTTCCGGCGCTAAGGGATCGAGTGGGTGCATGTGGTCGTATTTGGCAGTCAGGGAGCGGGCCTGGCGCAGGCGGGTTTGGGCCAGTTTGATGCGGGGATCGTTATCCGGGGTGTCTGTAGAGGAGAAGGGCGCCGGATTGTGCAGCTCCCAGAACAGGGGGACGCGAGCGGCCGGGTCCTGACAGAGCAGCTTGTGCAGCAGCGTCGTGCCGGTGCGGGGCAGCCCGGTGATGAAGATGGGCCTTTCCCAGCGCAGCCGGCTGATTTCCGGGTATTGCTTGTGGTAGTGGATGGTGCGCAGCCGGATTTCAGCGTGGCGGATGAATTCCATGCGCACACCGATTTGCCCCAACAGGCTCAAATGAGTGGTTGGGCTGGAAAGAATCGCTTCCAATCCCTCGCGCAAACGCTGGCAAAATACAGACCCGCCAAAGTCGGACAGGCCGGTTTTCTTTTGCGCGGCGGCGCAAATGGATTCGGGGGTGAGGTTGACCGGCTGCCATCCGGTTTTCTCCAGGCCGCCGCCAATGGCGTTCAGGGAGCGCGCCCAGAGGGGCAGGCTGAGTAGGTTGCTGTTACTGCCGGACATGGTGGGTCAGGTGCGGCTAAACTGTTCCAGGGATACGGCCGTATCCGGAAATTCGCGCAACAGTTTTTTATCGGCCGTGACTAAAGGAATGTTAAAACGTTTCGCCAGGGCGACAAATTCACAATCGTAGGCCGAGCATTTGCTGATGTCGGCTAGGCGTAAAACATTTTCGGAATCAACTTCATATTCGTGATTTTTGAGCAACTGCTCAGCGGCTGCCATTATTGTAAACGCTTCATCTAATACAATTCTCTCGTGTTTAATGTGCTGTAAGAGAACATTGCGAAACTCGCTTTTCCAGAGGGGCGGCGCCACCCAATTGGCATCTTTTTGCATGACAGCTTGTGCTTTGGCTGTTTCTGTAGACGTTATGAAGAAGTAAGTGATTACATTGGTGTCTACAACAATCACGGCCGTCCCTCATTTTTCCATTTATTTACTTCTTCCTCGGTTAGCACATAGTGCGCTGTCAATTCACGAATTTTTCTGGCTTCTTCCAGAATTTTTTTTACGTCACGCTGTTGGGGCGGCAAAATGTTTTCCAGAATGACTATTGCCTCATTATTGATACTGCGGCGATTTTCTTTTGCTTGTTGCTTTAATCTTTCATACACATCGTCCGGTACATTTTTGATGGTCAAAGTAGCCATGATTACCTCCATAATGGTTTCATTACGCAATCATTATGGTACTATTTTGCGTATGTGTCAACTACCTTGCTTCATTTTTGCCAGAATCGCCATCAGTTTTTCATTGCCGCCGGCCGGGGGCCGCCAATCTACCTGCACGGCCGTACCTCCCTGCGCTTTCACACTCTCATAAAACGACGCTACGCCCACGTTAACGGCCGTCAACCCCTCCCCACTAAAATCAGCCAGCGGCACCGGCTTGAAAGTCATTTCCGGCGCGGGCAGCCGGTTGTACACGTAATCCAGCGCCTCATTCACGGTGGGGAAAACCTGCGCCCCGGCCGCCGCCAGGCGCTCAATCTGGCTGTCCAGATTTTGCGGATCGTCTTCCGTGCCCACGACGATGGCTGTTACCCGCTTCCCGGCGCGGCACGCTTCTGCAATGGCCGGGGCCAGTTCCGCCGCCGGGTCAGGATGCGCCCCTTCGCCCAGCACCACGTCCAGCAGGATAAGGTCTACGTCGGGATCGGCCGTTTCCTGGCGCAGGCGGCGCAGGCGTAAATCGTTGTCCATCATGGGATGCAGGCGGCCCTGGGTGAACTCGTCTTCACCCAAATCCAGAATGGTGTGTCCCTGGCTGGTCATCAGGTCGGCCAGCTTTTGTTCCGGGTGGATGGGGGTGTTACTGTAGAGCGGCGTCAGGACGGATTGCAGCCCCAGGAGCATTTCGTAGGCCAGCGTGCCGCCGGAGAACAGGCCCCGCAGCCAGCCTTGCAACGGCCGTCGTTCTTGCGCAATGACCGCCACCTCATTACTCAGCAGGGCAGCCTGTTCCGCCGCGTCGCTGAGGCCGGAAGCAAAGAGCAGGTTGCCCAGGCGGCGTCCTGGCGGAGCGTAGCCGATGAAGTTGATCACCACCGGTTTATCTGCCTTTTGCGCGGCGCGGAGCAGGGAACTGGCGACTTTGTCCGACGGCGGCTTGGAGATGAGAACAATCACGTCGGTCTGCGGGTCGCGGTTGAGCAAGTCGAATGCTTGATGGGCGGTAATGCCGCCCACGTCCGCCTTCACGTCCCGGCCGCCGGTACCGATGGCCTGGGAAATGCCGCCACCCAGGTTGTGAATCTCGCTGGCGACGGCCTGCAAGCCGGTGCCTGCCGCCGCTACCAGACCGATGTTGCCCCGCCGCACCCGGTTGGCAAACCCCAGACCGACGCCGTTAATGACGGCCGTGCCGCAATCCGGCCCCATCACCAGCAGCCCTTTCTGCCGCGCTTTTTGCTTCAGTTTAATTTCGTCGGCCAGCGATACGTTGTCGCTGTAGAGGAAGACGTGCCGGCCCAAATCCAGCGCTTCTTCGGCCACGCCGGCTGCATACCGCCCCGGCACGGAGATGATGACCCATTTGGCGTCAGGGTGTTGGGTGACGGCCGTAGCCAGACTCTTGGGCCGAAAATCCTGTGCCGTGCTAGATTGTTTGCGCTTCAGCAGTTCATCCACCTGCGCCAGCGCCGCCTGCGCTGTGGCCTCATCTTTCCCCTTGACCACAATGAGCAAATCATCCGCTTTCGCCGTCACGCCATCCGGCAGCATCCCGCTGGCTGCCAGCACGTCCCGGTTGGCTTCTGTGGCCATCACTACCCCGGCGTCCACCACGCCGTCTAGTTCGGCCAGCGATTTTTGCAGCTGCATCAGCACCACTGAGTCGTAGTATGCGCCTTGTCGTATTTCGTAAGTTATCATTGTTTTCTCCGGGTGTTGCGTATTCGTATTGCGTATTGCGCATTCGTATTGCGTATTGCGTAAAGGCCGCCACCAATTACTCAATTACTTCCTCAATTTCCTTCCCGTATGCCAGCAGCGCCTCATCCTCATACCAACGGCCGTTCAATTCCAGACCCAGCGGCAGACCGGCGTCGTTGAAGCCGCTGGGGAGGGTGAGGGTGGGGAGACCGCTGTGCGTCCAGGGCAGGTTCATTACCGGGTCGCCTGTGC
>JALUPA010000215.1 GCA_027054335.1 Ardenticatenaceae bacterium | reverse complement strand
GGGCACGGCCGTATCGGCTGGTGCGGCCGGGGGAGCGGTGACCGTGGCTGGCAGCGCAGACGTCCCGCCGGCGCTGCAAGCGGCCAGGAACAATAAAACAGCCATAACTACCACAGATTTGGAAACAGGGATACGAATTGTTTTTATCATAATGATCTCCAGCTTATTGTCGCTAACGGATTGTTGCTGGAAATTGTAGCGAACATTGTGAAGATATTATGAACAACTCGTTTCCCTTTCGTAAATTGGACTATTGTCCGGCTTGCCTGAAAAAACAGCAGGGGCAGACCTGTATATCTGCCCTCTCAGGGAAAATCCGCAGGTTCGCCCCCCTTTTTGAGAAAACGCTCAACCCCTGAATTCCGAATGAGCCGGTTTTTACCGCCAGGCTAACGTGCTTTCCATCAGATACACCACATAAGGCTGCCAGGGGGAGAGGAGCCAGTAGAGCCGGATACGGCCGTCGTCCAACAGTTCCGTAAAACGGGGAATGACATAAGGGCCATACAATTCCCCCTGCCCGCCCAGCCGGTCTGTTTTGTCGTCGCCGATAGTGCGGCCGTAAGCCGGCCCCGCCTCGTAATCCTTTGCCGGGTCAAACAGAACGAGAGAACCGCTCCACGGCCCCCAGGGATTTTCCGCTGCGCGCAGGCGGATGGTGGTGCGGGCGGCGTTGTACGTAGCTAGCCACAGCCCCAGCGCTTCGTTGTAATGGATAAGCGGTTCGCCAAAGCCCCAGCCATGCGGCACCTCCGACATGACGCCCGGTCCCCGGCCATGTTCGATGCGAAACAACGGCGCAGAATCAGCTTCTTCGGTTGACCAGGACAATTGCGCCGCGCCGTTTTCACCATACTCAATGCCGGAGAGGAAGCGGACGGCCGCGCGGTCCCCGTCGCGCAGGCTTTGCAGCGGAGCGGCGGCCAGGTACACGTCATTATTTTCCTTGTCTCCACTGCCGAAGATGAGCGCCCAGGGGCCGTCTCCCGGTAACCCTGGCAGTGCCCCGTCGTACCGCTGGGCGGCAATGTCAATGAAATGGGTGTCGCCGAAGTCGTATACCTTTTGGAAGGTACGGCCGTCGTCATCCGAGCGAGCCAGCAGAGAACGATTGGCTACGTCGGCCGTAAACCAGACAAACATCGTGTCCCCATCCCCCAACCCGGCTACCGGCACGTTCACCGCCCCCAAATCCACGCAGTCCGGGTTATCCTCCTCCGGGCAGGCGATTTTCGGGTTCAGGATGCCCCGGCCGCTGTCCGGGTCCGTCAGAAAGTTGATCTGGAAATCCTCGGCCGATTGGGCGTCCGTCCAGGCGATGGCGTCGTCGTGGTACTCGTCCCAGCCCGGCGCTTCCGGGTCCGTGTCGCCAAAGAGGAGCCAGAGTTTGCCTTTGTACTCAAACGGGGCGCCGAGGTCGGTAAAGAGGACGTTGAAGCGGCTTTCCGTCTGCTGGCGGGTGGGCTGCATCGTCTCAAAATCGTAATCGCCGATAATCTGCTCCACTTTGCGCGTCTTGAGCAGCGTTAGCGGAGGGGGCTGCTTGCTCTTGTCCAGCGTCAGTTTGATCTGCCCCACGTTCAAATTATAGGTGACGGGCCCGCCGCCGGCGGCCGTGAAGTAGAAGCTGTCAGCCGTGGCTCCTTTGGCGATGGCCCCGGCAATGTAACCGGCCGGCAACTCGTTGACTTTGTACCACGGCCCCCAGGGGGCGGGCGCGGCAAAGAGGGCGCCCCGGCCGTCTTTTTCCAGAAAGCCGGAGAGGAACAGGTATTGCCCCGCCCCTTCGTGGTAAAAGGCGGCCCCCTGGGCAACTGTTTTCAGCCCGTCGAGGGGGACGGCCGCCGCCGGATCATCTGACCAGCGGGGCGCGCCATTCTCGTCCAGGCCGGTAAAATATTCATAAGCGGCGTAATCCAGGATGGGATCGTAACCGCTGCCGTCCGGCAGGGGGACGCGGGCCAGGTACACCTCCTGCTGCGGCGCGCCGTCCGGCAACTCGTCAACAATGCCCAGACCGTACACGTACCCGTCCCGGTTCAGGCCGTAATTTTGCCCCATGTTGAAAAACATCATCACCTGGAAGGGGCTGTCGTTCCGCCAGGGGGAATCGGGGATTTGCGTCCAGGTACGGCCGTTGTCGTCCGAGTAAGCAATGTAACCCACTTCCGCGTCGCCCGGCGGGTAGTGCATCGGCATGTAGATGCGCTCATTGACGGCCAAAATGGAAGACGGCTTGTCCGAATTGGCAAAAACGGCGTAATTGCCGTAGGGAATGTGGCGGCTGACGACGCATTGATCGGGGCCGTCGCACAATGCAAAATTGGGCGGGTCGCCGGAAAGGGAAAGCAGCCCGGCCGGGGTGTACTGGCAGAGCGGCAAAGGTTCGGCGCAGCCAAACACCTCGCAATACTCGTTGTTCTCGTCGGGGACGGTGTACAGGCCGGGGGAAACTTCGGTGTAATCGGCGTCAAACTCATCCACTTCGTCCAGGAAGAGGGTGGGTAGGCATTTGTTCATGCCGGTGGCGTCGCCAAAAGCGGCGTACACGTTGCCGTCGGCCGCCCAGGTCGTCGTCCAGATGTCGCCCACGTAAGGGATGGAAACGTAATCCCCCGCAATTTCCGCCGCCTGGACGACGCAGTAAGGGCAGCCCTCTTCCGGCGGCGGGGCGGACGCTTCCTCTTCTCCGCCGCAAGCGGCAAAGATAAAAATGAAAGAGAAAAGGAACAGGTATTTTTTCATGATCGGGTCTCCTTGTATGGCATAGAAGCTCGTATACAGTTCTGTTTACTTGTTATAATTTACAGGGGAACAAAGGAAAAGTTACAGGAGACTTCACCGGCTGCGCCGACCACCATGAATGAAAATGGAGCGCCGGCTGCCAGCCGGCCCACTGCCAGTAAACTGCTGGCGCTCCATTTTCGAAGGAGAACAAAAAATGAACTGTAAAATGGTTTGGTTGTTTCCAGCGCTGCTGATCTTGTCGGCACTGGCGTGCGGGGGCGCGTCTGCGCCGCTGCCGGAAGACGCTTCGGGTACGGGGATAACGGCCGTCACCCCCCAAACCTGCGCGGAAATCGGGCAACGGCCGGACGGCAAGCAGACGTTTTACGAAGCGAACCCGACGTACACTGACCCCGCACCGGACACATTTTGGCAAACGGCCGCGCCGGAAGAGATGGGGCTGGACGGCCGTCGCCTCAATGAAGGGTTGGACGCCATGGAAAAGGAACGTTCCCTGTTCAGCCTGCTGGTCATCAAGGATGGCGTAATTGTGGCGGAGCGGTATTACAATGGCAGCGCGGCCGACCAGAGCAACAATATCCATTCCGCTTCCAAAAGTTTTTTGCCTATGCTGGTGAGCATTGCCATTGAGCAAGGGTATATCCGGGGGCTGGATCAGCCAATTTACCAGCTTTTGCCGGCGCGGTACGAGTTGGCGGGAGAGAAACGGCAAATCACCGTGCGCCATTTGCTTACCATGTCGTCCGGCGTGGACTGGGAGGAAAACTGGACGGAGTTCTGGATTGAAGAGGAGTCGGATTGGGTGGGGGCCATTCTGGCGCGGAAACAGGCGGCCCCGCCGGGCGCGGAATTTAATTACAGCACGGGGATGACGCACGTATTGTCGGCCGTTCTGACGGAGGCGACGGGGATGAGTACGTGTGAATTTGCCCGGCAAAATCTGTTTGACCCGCTGGGGATTACGATTGAACATTGGGGGCGGGACCCGCAGGGAATTTTTTCAGGCGGCTACAATTTATATATGACGCCGCGGGAATTGGCGAAGATGGGGCTGCTGCAATTGCAGCGCGGCCGTTGGCAGGGGAAACAGATTTTCCCCCAATGGATGGCGCAGCAAGCGCCGCAAGAGGTCTGGTCGGAAGATGACGGCGGGTACGGCATGTTGTGGTGGCGGCAGAAGATTGAGGGGTACAACGCCGTTGTGGCCTGGGGGTACGGCGGCCAGTTTATTTACCTGATCCCGGAACTGGATTTGATGCTGGTGACGACGGAAAATACGGCCGACGATCACTGGAACGCGGAAATTGATCCGGCCGACTTTATGCGCCGTTACGTTTTACCGGCGTTGGCAAAGGATTGAGGCCAATTGACGCGGGCCGGATCACGGTGACGTTTTGCGGCTGTAGTAGATGTCAATACCCGGCGTGCCGTCGTCCCGCCAGAAGATTTGGGCAAAGGTGAGTTCACGGCCGTCGCTTGTCATGGAAAGTTCGGCAATGGGCGTCTCGTTGCTGATGAACAGTTCCGGTTCGCTCCATTCGTTGCCGGCCTCGTCCAGCCGTTGCAGCCGGTAAATCTGGATCAGTTCCAGGTCGGGGTAGTCGCGGCTGGAGGTGATGTAGAGGGTGTTACAATCGTCGGTGAGGAACGCCTGGGAGTCCTGGATTTTGTCCACGTCGCGGGCGTTGACCGGGTAGGGGGCCAACGCCACTTCGCCCCGGAAGCCGCTGGCGGCGGCGTCCCGCATGACGCACAGGTTGGCGTCGCTGGGGCAGTCGAACCAGAGTTCGTCTTTGGCTTCGCAATAATGGGGGTTGTCCGCTTCTGCGCCTGGGATCAGGTCTAGCCATTCGCCGTTGCGGTAAACGGCCGTTGGTTCGTCCCGCATCAACTCCCAACTGCGGCGGGTGCTGGCGTAAAACAGGTCGCCCGTCGTCGTCAGGTAAGGGCAGCATTCCAGCGCCGGGCTGCCATCCTGGGAGATGGGATGGACGCGGCGGCTAGTGAAGGGGCGGTCGCTGACGTAAATTTTGCCGTCCATCCCGTTGGCCTCCGCTTCTTCCGGGTTGTTGACGATGTAATCGGTAAGGGGCCCCACCTGGGTGGCGAGGTCGGGCAAGGGATGGTAGAAGAAGAGGATTTGACGGCCGTCTCTGGTGATGTAGGGGGAATCTTCCCAACCGTCGTCGTTGAAGGGGAGCTTGATGGGGGTGGTCCAGCCGGGTTCGTGGATAACGGCCGTGCCCGGTTCCCCTTCCGGGTAGACATCCCGCGCCGCCGGCGTCGTGGGCGGGGCCGGCGGCGCGGGATGTCTACCCGGAAGGGGAACCGGGCACGGCCGTTATCC
>JALUPA010000214.1 GCA_027054335.1 Ardenticatenaceae bacterium | reverse complement strand
CCGACGAACTGACCCGCAACTTTGTGGCCCGGCGCACTGACCGGGAAGGGTTATATTTTGCCAGTGACCCTGATGCTGCGTATACGGCCGTACACGAATACGACGTGGCGCAAATGGAACCGTTTGTCGCTGCCCCTTTCCTGCCTTCCAACACGAAACCGGTGACGGAACTGGCCGGCCTGGAAATCGATCAGGTGGTCATTGGCATGTGTACCAACGGCAATCTGGCCGATTTACGCGCTGCGGCCGAACTGCTCAAGGGGCGCAAAATTCACCCCAAAGTGCGTGTTGTCATCGTCCCCGGCACGCAAAAAGTATACCTGGACGCGCTGCGCGAAGGGCTGATCGAAATTTTTGTGGAGGCCAACTGCTCGGTGACGACGCCGACCTGCGGCCCCTGTCTGGGCGGGCACATGGGCGTCCTGGCCCAAGGCGAACGCTGCGTCTCCACCAGCAACCGCAACTTTCGGGGACGGATGGGGCATCCCGACAGTGAAGTTTATCTGGTCAACCCGTATGTGGCCGCCGCTTCGGCTATTGCCGGCTGTATTGCTTCGCCGGCAGAGGTGATTAAAAAATAGGACACAGAGGGCGCGGAGAACACACAGAGAACACGGAGGAAAGAGAGAAAGAGAGAAAGAGAGAAGACAAACAAAAAATCTTTGTATTTTCTCAGTGAATCTCTGTGTCTCCTCTGTGCCCTCTGTGTAGTTTTCTCAAAGAGGCAAGATGAACAAATTGACGGAACAAATTATTGGCGCGGCGATTGAGGTGCATCGTCATTTGGGGCCGGGGCTGTTGGAATCTGCTTATGAGACCTGCCTGGTTTATGAACTGGAGAAACTGGGATTGAGAGTTGAGCGGCAGAAGGCGCTGCCGCTTGTATACAAAGAAATCCGATTAGAGCAAGGCTACCGGATTGACTTGTTGGTAGAGAACAAGGTAGTCGTTGAGCTTAAGGTTGTTGAACATATTTTGCCCGTCCACGAGGCGCAAGTGCTGTCTTATTTGAAACTGTCCGGTTGCAAAGTGGGCCTGCTGCTCAACTTCCAGGTCAAACTGCTCAAGAACGGGGTTCGACGTTTTGTAATGTGAAGAAGGACACAGAGGACACGGAGGATTACACAGAGAACACGGAGGAAAGAGAGAAAGAGAGAAGACAAACAAAAAATCTTTGTATTTTCTCAGTGAATCTCTGTGTCTCCTCTGCGCCCTCTGTGTCCCATAAAGTGGAGACTGCTATGACATATGAACAACGTAACAGCCGCATACACGGCCGTGCCTGGAAATTCGGCAAAAACATTGACACCGACGCCATCATCCCTGCCCGCCGCTGCAATACGGCCGACCCGCAGGAACTGGCCCTCTACTGCATGGAAGACGCCGACCCGGAGTTCGTCAAGAAGATGACGCGCGGCGACCTGATTGTAGCCGACACCAACTTTGGCTGCGGCTC
>JALUPA010000213.1 GCA_027054335.1 Ardenticatenaceae bacterium | reverse complement strand
CATCCTGGCTTGGGTGGCCGAAAACAATCCCAAAGCCTATATCTCCGAAAGTCGCCGTCTGGATAAAACCCGCCAACCTCTCGGCGATCCTGACTGCAATCTCGGCTGTAAACGTAAACGCAATCGTCCCCCGCTCCAGGAACAGGGCCAGCCTTTTACGCCGACTAAAGAGCCTCGCCCCCCCACCAACTTTTCCCCCAAGGATGAATACTACTGGGGCTATGCCTCCGGCCTCGTGGCTGCCAAAGTACCTGACTGGGGCGAGTTCGTTTTGGCTGAGATGACCCAAACCTTTGACTGCGATGACCTGACCTACTTCTTCCCTTTGCTCAACCAGGTTGAACGTCTTTGGGATACAAACCCTCCTGTGGCGCCTTTGACGCCGCCTTTGATGCTTGGTACGTTTATGATTATTTCCAGCACGCTGGGGGCTTTGCCGCCCTCCCCTTTGTCGGACGGGGAGGCTACAAACAACGCATTTTCGACCATCCCGGCTTGCCCCTGTGCCCGGCTGGTTTGCCCATGCCTCTTAAGTCTACCTACTGGCCCAAATCCTCGCTGGTTGAACACCAAGCCGGACGCTATGCTTGCCCCCTCTTCTTCCCCCAGCCCTCTGCCACGGCCTGTCCTGTTGACCATAAAAATTGGCCCAAGGGTGGCTGTCTCACTTCTATGCCAACTACTGCCGGGGCCCGCCTCCGTCACCAACTCGACCGCCAATCTGATGCCTACCTGCAACTCTACAATCAACGCTCCGTCACCGAACGCATCAACTCTCTAGCCAAAGCTCTCGGCATTGAACGCCCCAAACTTCGCAATCACTACGCTATTGCCAACCGCAATACTCTGATCTACGTCCTCATCAACCTCCGCGCACTCCACCGCCTCCGGCGCAAAAAGACCCAACTCACTGCCTGATTTTCTCTTTCACAGCCCCTCTTTTGACAAACGTAACCCAGAGTTTTCTGGGTTACGTTTGGGTTACGCTCAAACGTAACCTAAACGTAACCATGTCCTACCCTCCCTTTTCATCGGGGCATATCTTCAGACCCAGATGTCACTGTTACTGTTGACTGCCAAGGTGCCCAGTTTCAATCCCCTTTTCATCGGGGCATATCTTCAGACCCGCAGTAGTTCTCGCGGCCGCGATCGCCCCGGCCGTTTCGTTTCAATCCCCTTTTCATCGGGGCATATCTTCAGACGGCTAGTGTCGGCCACTGGTCGACCGTCATGGGTTACGGGTTTCAATCCCCTTTTCATCGGGGCATATCTTCAGACGCGTTGAAGTTCAGTTGCTGCAAGGCACTGATGTTATCTCTACGGTTTCAATCCCCTTTTCATCGGGGCATATCTTCAGACCGCCCGGTGGCTCTGCCTCTCGGACGCCCGGGACGCCGTTTCAATCCCCTTTTCATCGGGGCATATCTTCAGACAAACCTATCAGGAGAGGGTTAGAC
>JALUPA010000212.1 GCA_027054335.1 Ardenticatenaceae bacterium | reverse complement strand
CAGAAGACCAGCCCGGGCCACCCGAATAGTTGCCAATTCACGCAGTACCTTGCCGACTCCACGAGTGCCAAAAGAGCAAAATGCAATAATCTGACGGTCTTCACCAGATGAGTGCTGATCATTGTTGTTGTGACCATTTGAAGTAAAAGAACGCCGGTGTTAATGTTTGGTTTCTGGTTTTTTTAACTACCGGGTAATTGGTCCCACCAAACAGATTGTCACTTGTATGCTTAATATTAAGCATACAAGTTACAATGAATATTAACGTAAATGAGGTGGGGGAAGGCAAGATATAATGGCCTAGCAAAAATCGGACAGAAAAAACGGGCAGTTTGGTAGATTCAAGAACATAAGAAAACAATATCCCCCAATTTCAAGACAAAAGTTGTTCTCGAACTGTTGCGTGAAAACGAGATCTTGAACGAAGCCGCTGCCAAATATGGCATCCAGGTGAATCAACTGCACCGTTGACGGCCGGCCACGGAAGGGTTACCCGATATTTTTAACCCGGAGAAACAAGTCAGCCTGGCTGATTTCAGAAATGTGTTTTACTCTGTAGGGTGCGGGGTGTAGACGAGCAACGGCCGTACCCGGATACCGCTCAACGTGGGGGGCGACATCTCCGGTGGCAGCGGTTCTGCCCGATAATATTGCTCCAGCAGGGCAACCAGCGCCAGTTCCGTCTCAAAATAAGGGCTTTCGTCAGAAATGATGACGGTGTATGCCTGGTTTTGGATACGGGTGACGAGGTCGGGCGGTAAAGGCTGTGTGCCCCGTTGCCGGGCATGCCACAGGGTTTGGATGTGAACCCCGGCCTCCTGGCCCGCCCACAAGCCATAGGCCGGATGGAGCATGACCCAGACTTTTCCCTCTGTTCCAGCCAGATATTTGGTGAGTAGTTCTCCCTGACTGCGCATAGTGGCTGTTGGCCGGAACTGCTGCGGGGCGTAGGGCAGCGGCGGAAACGTGAGCAGGGCGAACTGAGCCAAAATGGCGGTGGTCAGCAGCGTATTGACCCATTTTCCCGAACGCAGCGCTCCTGCCAGCAGAGCCGGAGCCAGACAGAGCAGGGCAAAACCAATAATCAGATTGTTCAGGTTGCCGCCTACCGACGAGCGCCCGGTTACGGAAACGAACAGAGCCGCGCCCATGAACAGCAGCCAGGGGGGATCGATCAGTTTGCGCCATTGACGCTGGGCCAGATAGGTGACGGCCGTACCTCCTGCCAGCAAAACCAGAAACCCCATCCCGCCCAAAACTTCCCGCCGCACGTTGGGCCATATCCGATTAAGTTCTACCGGACTGGCGTAAGCGATGTCTACGACGTAGTAAGAGAACCAGCCGCCGCTGCGCCATTCCAGAAGCAGCAGGGGCACGGCCGTTACCAGCAGAAACACCGCGCCAAACAACCACACCCGCCAGCGCACCGCCCACAACAGCCAGATACCGACGACGGCCGTCAAAAACAACCCGTTCTGTTTGGTCAGTAATGCCAGTCCCATAAGCAGCCCGGCCAGCGCCAGCCCCCGATTTGTGTGGTGCTGGTAAACGGCCGCGCCCATCCCGGCCAACACCAAAAAGACAAACAAGGCATCCACCCGCGCCAGATCGTACCAGCCGCCGGTCAGCTTGTACCCGGCCAGAAACAAAGCCGCGCCGGCCAGGGCAATGGCTCGGTTGGGTTGAATTTTACGGCCAATCAGGTGGAGGAGAACGGCCGTGCCCAACGTACTCAGCAGCGAAAGCAGACGCAGCGGCCAGAAAACCGGCCCCGTCAGGTGCAGCAGCTGGCCGCCCAACCAGGTGTAGAGCGGCATGTACACCTGCGGTACAAAGTTGCCGTTGGGCGGCAGGTAAACGGGCTGCCCTGCCCCTGTGCGCCACGCTTGCAGCAGCATGGCATTCTCGATGAAATCCAGGTCAAAGGGGTAGGTGACGCGGGTCAGGGCCACGAAAAGATAAATGAGAATGAAGGCGACGGCCGTTACTGCCAAAACAACATTTGGAATGCGATCTTTGCCCATAACGGCCGTATTGTATACCATGTGGGGGAGATTGGAGATTGGAGATTGGGAGATTGGAGATTTAGGTAATTACCCATTACCAATTACTCAATTACCCAAGGACAAAAAATGAACGACATTTTAATCATTGGCGGAGGTGTGATTGGCGTCAGTACAGCCTACTTTTTGGCGCGGAAAGGCGTTTCTGTCACGCTGATTGAGAAGGGTGACGTGGCTGCGGGTAGTTCCTATGGCAATGCGGGGCTGGTTTGTCCCTGCCATTCCGTACCGCTGCCCGCGCCGGGGATGTTGACGCAGGGTATCAAATGGTTGTTTGACCCGGAAAGCCCTTTTTACGTCAAACCCCGCCTGGATGCTGACTTGCTGGCCTGGTTATGGCGTTTCCGGTCGTTTAGCAACCGGCAGGCATTTGACCGGGCTGTGCCTTTGTTGCGGGATTTGCAGCGGGCCAGCCTGGATTTGTACCAAACGATTATCGAGCGGGAAAATTTAGCCTGCTATTTCGAGAAGTCGGGCGGCTTAATGCTGTACCGCACAGCCGCCGGCTTTGAGCATGGGCAGAAGGAAACGGCCGTCCTGCAAAAACACGGCCTGCAAATGAAGGTCTTGACCGGAGACGAAACGCGGCAGATGGAGCCGCTGGTACGCCCCGATGTCGTTGGCGGTATCCATTATGAAGAAGACGCCCACCTGACGCCGGACTTGTTTGTCAAGGGATTAGCGGCGGCAGCGCAAGCGCAGGGGGCTAATCTGTTGACCCAAACAGAACTGTTGGACTTGGCGCGAGAAGGAGATCGGATTACGGCCGTGACCACCACGCGCGGTACATTCCGGCCAGAACAGGTGGTGCTGGCTGCCGGGGTCTGGTCGTCTTTGCTGGCCCGGCAGTTGGGCTTGAAACTGCCCCTGCAGCCGGCTAAAGGCTACAGCGTTACCGTAAAACGGCCGTCGCTCTCTCCACAAACCCACCTGCACCTGGGCGAAGCTAAAGTAGTCGTCACCCCCATGGGGCCGCACCTGCGCTTTGCCGGGACGCTGGAACTGGCAGGCTACGATCTCTCCATCAACCAGCGGCGCGTCCAGGCCATTTTGCGGGCAGCGGATGATTATCTGACGGGCATGGAGGAGAAAGAAATTGTGGAAATCTGGCGCGGTTTACGCCCTTGTTCCCCGGATGGCCTGCCGTATATCGGCCGGTCAATCACGTACAGCAACCTGATCATTGCTGCCGGCCACGCTATGCTGGGCCTTTCCCTGGGGCCAATTACCGGCCAACTCGCTGCCGCCCTGGTTGCCGGAGAACGGCCGTCACTGGATTTGGCGGCGTTTGATGTAGAGCGGTTCGGCTGAATTATGTGTGGCGTCGTCGGCTATCTTGCTCCCCAAATTGAGCGTGCCCGGCTGGAAGCGGCGAATGGTTTACTGCGCCATCGCGGGCCAGACGACGCCGGTTATTTTGTGGGAGAAGGTACGGGTCTGGCGGCGCGGCGCTTAAGCATTGTGGATTTGGCAGGCGGCCACCAACCTTTAAGCAATGAAGATGGCTCCATCTGGATAGCGTACAATGGGGAGGTGATGAACGCGCCGGAACTGCGGGCGGAATTGCAGGCGGCCGGACATCAGTTCAGTACGCACGCGGATACGGAGGTGATTGTTCATGGGTATGAGGAATGGGGCACGGCCGTACTGCCCAAGCTGCGGGGGATGTTTGCTTTTGCTTTGTGGGATGGCCGTACCCGGCAGCTAATCCTGGCGCGGGATCGGTTTGGCATCAAGCCGCTTTACTACGCCCGGGTCGGCGCCCGGTTTGCCTTTGCTTCGGAGATACGGCCGTTGTTTGCTCTCCTGCCCCAACTGCCCCGCCGTACCCATCCGCCCGCGTTAGCTGCCCTGTTCCGCCGGGGCTTCATCCCCATGCCGCAGACTGCCTTTGCCAACGTGTTCCAGTTGCCGGCAGCGCACTTTCTGGTCATGCGGGAGGGGGAGATGGAAATACGGCCGTATTGGCAACTTCAATTTCCCTCGCATGACGACTACCTGAACGTCAGCTTGGACGAGGCGGTGGAGGGCTTCATCACCCGGCTGCGCGATGCCGTATCCGCCTGGCGCATGAGCGACGTGCCGGTGGGATCGCTCCTCAGCGGCGGCATTGATTCCAGTGCGCTGGCCGCCCTGCTCACGGAAATCAGCGGCCCCATCCACACCTTCCATATTCGCTTCGAGTCTGCCAGCTACGACGAATCCGCCTATGCCCAACAGGTGGCGCAGGCGATTGGCAGCCGGCATCATACTCTCTCCTTCACCCAGAATGATTTCGCCTTGCTGCCCCACGTCGTCCGTCATTTGGAAGCGCCCCAATGTTCGGCTACCAGCATCCCCATTTACAAGCTGTACCGGGCAGCGCATGAAGCCGGCTTCAAGGTCATCCTCACTGGGGAAGGCGCGGATGAACTGCTGGGCGGCTATCACTGGTTTGACGGGGATCGGCGGATACGGCCGTTTCTCCACCTCCCCCGTTTCCTGCGCCGCCGCCTGGCCCGCCTGCCCCGCAACGTTTCCGCCAACGGCCGTCGCGTCCTGGCCGAAGGCACAAAAGGCGCTGCTCAACGCTTTGCCTTCTGGCAGGAAGTGGCTGCACCCGCCTTGCTGGAACAGTTAATGGTGATTGATGACTGGCGAAAAATACAATTACCTAATTACCCAATTACTCAATTACCAATTACCAATTACCATCCCCTAAACCAATTCCTCGCCCTGGAAACGCAAACCCGCATGGCGGATTTCATCAATTTTGAGGTAGATCGAATGAGTATGGCCAGTTCTGTGGAGGCCAGACCGCCGTTCCTGGATGACCGGTTATGGGCGTATGTGACGCAACTGCCGCCGGAGATGAAGCTGAACGGCCGTATGAGCAAGGTGTTGCTGCGGTTGGGGATGAAGGAGCTGCTGCCTACGGCCGTCACTACCCGCCCCAAACAGGGCTTAGCCAGCCCCCACGCCCAATGGTGGCGGCAGGAAAAGCTGCCCGTCTGGGCGGAAGAATGCCTGACGCCGGATGCTTTGGCGGAAACGGGGTATTTTAATTTGCAGACAGTGGAGAGATTGAGAGATGAACATAGTAACGGCCGTGCCGATCACAGCCGCGTTCTCATGGGCGTTTTAACTACCCAGATTTGGCATCAGGAAATGGAGATTAGTGTATAGGAAACGGAGGATTAACGTTATGCCTGTTATAGAGTTCACACAGGAAAACAGACCATATGCAAAAAAATTGCGTCAATTACTGCAAGAAGCAGAAGAAAATTACGATCCTGTTGAAGAATTGCTGCTTCTGGAACGTCAATTGGCGCAATGTTACAATTTACCGAGTCTTAATTGAAAGCGAAGTTGTTTTGATAAAAACCGATTAAATCATAAATGCGTGTAGCCACATACAATCTGGAATTTGGCGGCCGGGGCCGGGAGGATGCTATCCACGCCGTCCTGTCACACCTGAATGCGGACGTGGTGGGGCTGACGGAGGCTGATGACCCGGATGTAGTGGCGGAATTGGCGCGGCAGCTGGATATGCGCCACATATGGGCCGAAGGTAGCGGTGACCGGCATATTGCCACACTGTCCCGCTATCCCATTCTGGATTGGCAGATTTATAACACTCCGCCATTGACGCAGGCTGTTTTGGCAACCCGACTGGACGCGCCGGGCGGCGCCGTTACTGTTTATAACGTCCATTTTTTGCCTTATTTGCTGCTGCCGTTTGAGATTCGTCGCTGGCAGGCAGTGGGGGCATTGCTCCAGGTGATGGGGGAACGGCCGTCTACCCCCCACTTAATCATTGGTGACCTGAACGCCATCGGCCGCGGCGACCGCGTCCGGCAAAGCCGCAATCCGGCGCGGATGAAGCGGGTGATGCTGCTGCAACTGCGTCTCATCTTCCGGTTGGCTATACCCCGCCTGCTCAAAGCCGGTTACGTGGATTGTTACCGCGCCCTGCATCCCCACGCAGACGGCTTCACCTGGTGGACAATCAACCCCACCACCCGCTACGATTATATCATGGCCGATCCGCTCATGGCCCGGCGCCTTCAATCGTGCGACGTTGTAACTGACCACGAAGCGATCCCTGCCGCTTCTGACCATTTCCCCTTGTTGGCTCAATTTACAGAGTTATTTCCACCCGAGTGACACTGTTTTATCTGATTCTGATCTTGCCTGATTTGTATACGCTGTATCTCCCCTCCATTTTGTCAGCGTGGTTGTTGATGATATGTGCTACGACGCGCACTTTTTCATCACTTGGAGCGTCATCTAAACGGAGTAAAAGCACTCCGGTATGCGGTTGTTTGGCACGGTAGATCATTTCCCCAAAATCTTTATCCATTGTGACAACGATACGGTTTTCGCTGACTGCGATTTGCAGGATAGCTTGATCCAGCAATCGCGGGTCTATGTCTCGCACAGATAGAACATCGTAGCCATTATCAATAAGCCATGTTTCTACCTTTTTGCCGATGCCAACATCTACCAGGAATTTGAGCGCCATAATTTAGACCGCGACAGAATACATGCGGGTTTCACTAACCAGGTCCGCAGCAAATGCCAGGGCAGCCTGTAGGTCTTCAGGTTCCAGTTCGGGATAATCTTCCAGCAAGTCGTCAGGCGGCACGCCGGCGGCGAGGGCGTTGAGAATTTGCTCGACAGTGATCCGCAAACCGCGAATGGTGGGTTTGCCCGCCATAATATTGGCGTTAACAGTAATTCTGTCTAATAACGTCTCCATAAATCGCCTCTTTTATCCTGAGAGTATATTGTAAAGTATAGCATAACCGGGCAAGTTGTAACTATTGCGACTTTGCCTTTATTTTGTACGTACAGAAATTACAGGTGTCCTATGATTGTCGTTTTGTTGTTCCTCAATTTTTTGCTGATGCTGGCGCTGCCTTTGGTTTTGGGTTGGCAGCTTCAGCAGCGCTGGCAGCCCGGTTGGCGACTGTTTGCTATCGGCGCAGTGACATTTGTCGTCTCCCAGATTTTCCACATCCCTTTTAACTGGCTGGCGCTGCAACAATGGCAGTTGCTTCCTACGGATACGGCCGTACTCACCAACCTCATCATTTTCTCCCTCTTTGTGGGCCTGTCCGCCGGAGTGTTTGAAGAAGGGGCGCGTTATCTGACCTACCGTTTTTGGGCCAGGGACGCCCGCACCTGGGCTAAAGGGATGATGCTGGGTGCGGGGCACGGCGGCATTGAATCGATCTTGCTGGGAGCGGTAGGGTTGATCAATTTTGTCGTTTTGCTGGCGCTGCGGCAGGGATATTGGGCTGAATTGATTCCCCCGGAACAGATGAGCCTGGTGCAGGCGCAGATAGATAGCATGTTTGGTCTTCCTTTGTATATGGGACTGCTGGGGGCAGTGGAACGGGTTTTTGCCCTGACGCTGCATCTGACCTTGTCGCTTCTGGTGCTGCAGGTATTTGTCCGAGGGCGCTTACGCTGGTTGGCGGCAGCGATTTTGTGGCACGCGCTGGTGAACGCTACGGCCGTATTCAGCATCACTACCTGGGACGCTTTGACCACGGAAGGATTGGTCGGTATCATGGCTCTTATCAGCCTGGGTATTATTTACTGGCTGTACCGTCCGGAACCGCGAGAACCGGAACCAGAACCTTTACCCGACCTGGAACCGCTTGAAGCCGCGGACACCCAACCGACGCAAGATGCTTTAGAGCAGAGTAAGTATTTTTAATAGCTGGTAATTGGCAATTACTCAATTACCAGTTACCAATTACCAATCTCATGTCCATCCAGACCGAGAATCTCACCAAAAAGTTTAACGGCGTTACGGCCGTAGACCGGCTTACCCTGACCATTGACGAAGGGGAAGTGTTCGGCTTTCTGGGGCCGAACGGGGCAGGCAAGACGACGACGGTGCGGCTGTTGACCAGCCTGATTGCTCCCACATCCGGGCGGGCTACAGTGCTGGGTTACGAAGTAGGCCGGGACGACCAGGACATCCGGCGCCACGTGGGGCTGCTGACAGAAACGCCGGGCCTGTATGACCGCCTTTCTGCCTGGAAGAATTTGACGATTTACGGCCGTCTCTACGAAGTGCCAGACGTGCCGGGTCAGGTAGAAAAATACCTGCGGCTGCTGGGGCTGTGGAAACGGCGTAACGACCCGGCGGGTACATTTAGCAAGGGGATGAAACAAAAACTGGCGATTGCCCGCACCTTGCTGCACGAACCCCGCCTGCTCTTTCTGGATGAGCCAACGGCCGCCCTGGACCCGGAAGCGGCCAAACTGGTGCGCGATTTTATCGTTGAAGTGAAAGGACAGGGGCGCACCATTTTTCTGACGACACACAATCTGGAAGAAGCCGACAAGCTGTGTGATCGGATTGCCATCTTCAAGACGCAATTAAAGGTGGTAGATTCGGTGGCTGGCTTGCGGGGGCAGTTGTACGGCCGTCAGGTCGTCTTCCATTTGGCCGAACCGGCCGCGCCTCACGTTTCCATCCTGCAAACCCGGCCTTACGTGCAGCGTGTAGAGGCCAATGACAACAAGCTCGTCGTCGCTGTGGACGATCCGGAAAGGCACAATCCGGAGATGATTCGCCGGCTCGTCGCAGCCGGCGTTAACATTCAGTTTGTGGGCGAACTGCGCCACACGCTGGAAGATATTTATTTGCAATTGGTGCAAGATGAACAAAATTAAAACGATTATTGGCAAGGAATGGGCCGAAGTCTTCAAAAATAAACTGGTCTTCTTTTCCGTCGTCTTTATGCCCCTGCTTTTTGTTGTTTTGCCCATCCTCACTTTGTGGGGAATGCGCGCATTGGGTGAAGATGCGGGTAATCTGTCTTCCGGCGGTGACTTTTTTGGCGATTTTTGCCAGGGGATGAATGAGTTTGACTGCGGTCAGGCGTATATGCTTTCCATCTACGCTTTGCTCTTTATGATTTTGCCGTTGATGATTCCGGTGACGATTGCCGCTTACAGCATCGTGGGCGAGAAAACGACGCGCAGCCTGGAGCCGCTTCTGGCGACGCCTATCACCACTAAAGAACTGCTCACGGGCAAGGCATTGGCGGCCGTCATTCCGGCTATTGTGGCTACCTGGCTGGCGTTTGCCATCTTTCTGGTCAGCAGTTGGCTGATGGTGTCGCCGGAGGTGTTTCGTTTGGGGATTCAGCCGTATTGGTTAACGGCCGTCATCCTCGTCGGCCCCTTGCTGGCTCTGTTCGCTGTGGCCATCGCCATGATGATCTCCTCCCGCGTCACCGATCCCCGCACGGCTGAACAGTTGGCCGGTTTTGTCGTTTTGCCCGTCATTCTTATTCTCGTTGGCCAATCATTGGGCTTGTTCCTCATCAATGGCGAACTGGTACTCGTTCTGGCAGCCGCTTTGATTGTTTTGGATATCATCTTACTTACCCTCACCGTCAAAATCTTCCAGCGTGAAACCATCCTGACCCGCTGGAAATGAAGCGTATTGCGTATCATTCTCTTGGCAGAGTGTTTGCTTTGCATTATCATGTAGACAGTAAATTTCGGGCATGGTCTTCGTTTCGCCCATTGTAGGGCGATTTTGCAAATCGCCCGGACGATTTACAAAATCGTCCTACATCTTTTGGCCCACATGAAGACCATCCCCTAAATTTCAGTAGAAAGGATGGATCGCATGAGCAAAATTTATAAATTGCCTCTGGTGATGGAACCACAGCCAGAAGGCGGTTACGTTGTTACCTGCCCTTTACTGCCTGAATTGATTACCGAGGGCGATTCAGTCGCAGAAGCTGTTCACAATGCCAACGACGCTTTAGCCGCGATCATTGAAGCGTATGAAGACTTGGGCAAATCACTCCCTCCCGCACTGTAATTTGTTCGTGATAATTTCCTCTAATCTGCGGGTTTTTCAATTGACTTAAACATAAAAAAGGGATTTCTCATGGCTAACGCTCTTGCCGGATTCAAGATAGGTCACGCCACTGACACCGAACATCACACTGGCTGCACTGTCTTTCTCTGCCCGGAGAAGACGGTGGGCAGCGTGGACGTGCGCGGCCCGGCGCCGGGCAGCCGGGAATCCGCTTTGCTGCAACTGGACAAGCCGATTGAGTACGTCAACGCGGTTGTCCTCACGGGGGGCAGCGCGTTTGGCCTGGCCACGGCCGACGGCGTAATGCGCTGGCTGGCGGAACGGGGTATCGGCCACACGACGCCGATTAAGCCGATTCCCATTGTGCCCGCGGCCGTTGTCTACGACCTGTTCCTCAGCGGCGGGCACACGCCGGACGGGGCGATGGGGTACGCGGCCTGCCAAAAGGCGTCCGGTGACGACGTGGCGCAAGGGAACGTAGGGGCCGGCGCAGGCGTGACGGTGGGCAAATGGCAGGGGCCGCAGCATATGATGATGGCCGGTTTTGGCCTGGCGACGATGCAAATTGACGATTTGCTCGTAGGCGCGGGGGCGGTGGTCAATGCGGTGGGGGACGTGGTCAATGAGGACGGTTCGGTGCTGGCGGGGGCGCGAAGGGAAGACGGCCGTTGGCTGGTCGCGTCTGATCCCCTGCGCCGCTTCCCGCAGCGTCCCCCGACGCAGTTAACCAATACGACGCTGGTGGTTCTGTTCACTAATGCCCGCCTAACCAAAGTGGAAGCCAACCGGCTGGCCCAACGGGCGCATGACGGCATGGCCATTGCCATACGGCCGTCTCACACCACCCACGACGGCGATACCGCTTTTGCCCTGGCCTCCGGTCAGGTGGAAGCCTCTTTTGATCTGGTCGCTAATGCGGGTACGGCCGTTGTCGCCGAAGCCATCCGCAACGGCGTGCGCCACGCTCATTCTCTACAAGGCATCCCCGGTCTGGCTGGTTAATCGCTATATCAACAAATTATCTCGTAAGCGAGAAATATGATAAACTTTTCAGAGAAAACAGGCAGGTTGTTATTGATACAGGGATGTGTCCAATGATAAAAGATTTAGAAATAGACGGTTATCGTCTCTTTCGCCATTTTGAACTCGAACCAATTACCGGCGTCAACTTGATTGTCGGTAACAACAATTCTGGCAAAAGCAGTCTGTTAGAAGCTGTCTATTTGCTGACCAGCTCCGATGCGCGATCCAGTTTGACGTATATATTGAATGAAAGAGGCGAGAAAATTGTATCTGGCTCGTTTAGTCCGCAGTTTAATCGCGTTCGATCATCTGTAGGCTACCGGGTCGCGCAAATTTTTCATGATCGCGTTTTCAAATCAGGCCAGAAGATAACAATGCAAACCTCTTCTGACGAGAAAACGAGTTTGCAGATTGTTTTAGAAAAAACTACTTCCCCCAACGGTAACAGCGGGGAGCAGCTGGCTTTATTTGATATGGAAGGCGACCTGGAAGATTACATTAAATCACTGACATTCAAGCGTGTTGCCCAAGATGCAAATCGATCTGAGCGGCTGCCCCTTACTGAAGATGGCATATTACCTGGACGGCCTTATCGAGGGTTTGTTGCTCATCCAGAAGACAGATCGAGATTTTTGACAACGAGTTATATGGGGTATGATGAATTAGCCGTTTTGTGGGATGGTATCACCTTAACGCCTAAAGAAGATAAAGTTGTAGAGGCTTTGCAAATTTTGGAGCCAAATGTCGAGCGCATCAGTTTTACCAGCAGCCAGACATCAAACAGCGGTATCTTGCTCAAAATAAAGGAGGAAGATGAACCTGTTCCATTAGGGAGTATGGGAGATGGTATGCGCCGCATTTTAGCTGTGGTGGCGTCTTTGGTGAGTGTAGACGCCGGCGTCTTGCTTGTGGATGAAATTGACACCGGACTTTACTTTCAAACTTTGCAAGATATGTGGCGGCTGGTATTGGAGACGGCTTTTAAGCAAAAGGCGCAGGTTTTTGCCACGACGCACAGTTGGGATTGTGTGCGGGCATTCCAGCAGGCATTGAATAATTTTTCTGACCCCGAATTTGGCAGTTTGATCCGGTTGGAAAAGTTTGAGGATCAGATAAAAGCAATTTCTTATACGGCCGACGAGCTGGATATCGCTGTTAACCAGGGTATCGAGGTGCGTTGATGCCGGGTAAAAATGCAGTGCAGTTGCTTGTTGAAGGTGAAAATGACAAGCATGTTGTTTGGCACCTGTGCCAGGTTCATAATGTGCCGGAGACCTTTTCTGTGGAAATATTGGGTAACAATGGGGGCGTTGATGTGCTTTTGCGCGGCTTGCCGGTTCGCTTGAAAATATCTGGCCTGGCAGCGTTGGGCGTTGTCCTGGATGCTGATCAGAATTTGGAGGCAAGATGGCAGGCGGTTAAAACACGTTTATTTCAGGCGGGGTATTCTTCATTGCCAGAGATGCCTTCTCTTGAAGGCACAATCATTCAGGTTGCCGGGAAGCCTAAAGTTAGTTTGTGGTTGATGCCAGACAACCATCTGCCGGGAATGCTTGAGGATTTTGTGGCGCACTTGATACCGGCATGCGATGCGTTAGCGCCTAAAGCGAATGCTATTTTGGATGAGATTGAACGGGAAGATCTTAACCGGTATTCTGAAAACCACAGGGCAAAAGCGTTCATTCATACCTGGCTGGCCTGGCAGGAAACACCAGGCCGGCCGATGGGGCAAGCAATTACTGCCCGTGTGTTGAATCACAATGAACCGTTGGCGCAAAATTTTGTCAACTGGTTAAATCGTTTGTTCAACCAATAACAATTCCTGCCAATCCTGCGGTGTGTCCAGGTCGAACTGAAGGGTGGGGGAGGTGATGGTATGGATAGGGAGATTGAGGCGGCCGGCTTCGGCCAAGTGTTTGCGGTAGCTGTCACGGCCGTACTGTACCCGAAATTCCGTAGGCAAAGGCAGACGCAGGGCATTGGTTCCCGTTCCAGCACGGTCGCTGGCAATCAGGACGGCGGCAGGAGCGGTATTTACCATCCTGTCCACATCCTCCACGCGCAAAA
The DNA here is from genome assembly GCA_027054335.1 of Ardenticatenaceae bacterium. Classification (GTDB taxonomy): domain Bacteria; phylum Chloroflexota; class Anaerolineae; order Promineifilales; family Promineifilaceae; genus JAJRTP01. Next base: position 1,299 of record JALUPA010000212.1, on the reverse strand, counting down.
AAGGTAAGTCCGACGGCAAAATCAATGCCTGCGCTGCTTGCAATTTTACTGCCTTGTCCAGCCCCAGTTGGATGGCTCCATTCAGCCCCGCGCCCGCTTCCTCCGCCAAGGGGGTGGCTCCATAGGTAAAGGCGATTTGGGCTACGGCCGTATCCCGGCTTACCACAATCACCCCCGCCACGCCCGGGGCTTGCCCCAATACCCCCAGCGTGCGCCGCACCAGCCGCCTCGTCACCGCCGCCCGATCTTCTGCCGGCAAAACGCCCGCCAACCGGCTCTTGCTCCTGGCCAGTTCCTTCACCGGCATGATAACCAGCATTTTAGTGTGCAGTGTGCAGTGTTCAGTGAGCAAAAGACTGGACACTGAACACTGAAAACTGATTACTGTTCCTTTAGAAACTGCGTTGAAAACGCTGCCGTCACGTCAACCGGTTCCGCGATGGCTTCATACTGCACCAGCATGTCGTGGAGCGCCTGCCATTGCTCTGTGGTTTGCCAGCCCAGGCCAAATTCATCTGTGATGGGTGACTGAGCGTCAGCCAATTCCGTGTCCAGCATATAGCGCATGTGGGCCGGGTCAGCTTCCTCGCCAGCGTAAATCATCACGATGTTTACCGCTTCCTCCGGGTTTTCCTGAGCAAACTCAATGCCGCGCATGACCGCATTCATAAACTTTTGCAGCAGTTCCGGATTTTGTTCGATCATCTCCTCCGTCGTGACGTAAGTCAGGCCCAGCGTAGGTACGCCAAAATCAGCCGCGTCCCACATATTCAGATCGTAACCCCAGCCGCGAATGGTATCCGGTTCGTTAGACTTGAAAACAGGATACACATCTACCTTTCCTTCGGTGAAAACACGTGGGTCAAAACCGACGTTGACCAGTTCCACCTTGTCCTGGTTCACACCGGCCGCTTCCATGATGGCAAACAGATCCGGCGGCGGCGTGCCCTTAAAGCCCACCGTGCGCCCTGCCCAATCTTTGGGCGTGTCAATGCCGGAATCGGCCATAGCGACAAACGCTTGCTGCCCTTTTTGCCCGATGAGGGCCAGGGAAACGAGAGGCAGCCCCGGATCGGCGCGTCGTTTGAGCAGGACGGCCGCATCCTGCGTTGTCACCTGCACTTCGCCCGCCGCCAGAAGCTGCAAATGTTCGCCGCCCCCGGCCGAATGTTCAATCGTTACGTCCAGCCCTTCGTCGGCAAAGTACCCTTTTTCCTTAGCCACGTAAGCGCCGACAAAGGGCAGGTTGGCTTGCGGCTTGAAGCCGGCCATGAAGGTCATGGGCTGCAATTCGGGTGT
>JALUPA010000211.1 GCA_027054335.1 Ardenticatenaceae bacterium | reverse complement strand
CCTCCGCCCCCACCCGCAGCGCCTCCTCTGCCTGCCCGGATGCAGTGAGCGGCCAAACCACGTTAATCTGGAGCCGCGTTTTGAGGAGCAGCTCGCCCAACTGGTCAAAAATCTCGGCCGCCCGCATATAGCATTCCATCGCCGGATGAATTTCGCCCAGGCCAATAGAGCGGGTATGCCCTTCCACCCAATAGCTCAACGCCTGGTAACGCGGGTTGCCGGTGATGGCGGCCAGCCGGGCCAGCCAGTTGCCAATTTGCTGCGCCCGCTGAATATCCGTGCGCAAAAATTGCAGTGAGGTTTGCCGTAAATCCATAGCAAATTGGGCGATCTGCTCTTCGGGTAATTCGTTAGAGAGGGCTTCTAAAAAGGCGTCCTGCTCTGCTGGCTCAGAGAGTTGTAAAAGTTGCGCAACAAGTTGGGAGGAAGATAGATTTTCCATTGCTGTAATGCGGGGAAAATTTGGTAGGGGCGAACCTGTGTGTTCGCCCTGTGTTCGTCTAAAATGGGCAGACACGCGGGTCTGCCCCTACGGAAGTGTTCTAATCAAACGACCAGGGAAAGTATATTGATTTCCGCCTCGTCAGATCGCAAGATCAAATCGTAGGCGCCGGGCTGTATGTTGGGGATTTCAAAAGCACCGGTTTCGTCTACGGCCGTCTGCCAAACCCGCTTATCCGCCTGCTGCCACTGTACCTGCCAGGCGGTCACTGGCGGGCCAAAAACAATACCGAGCAGTGATTTTTGCACCGGATCATCCACCTGTAATTCCAGAGCCACCTGCCACTCCTCGGCTTGGTAAAGCTGGGTCTCATCATCCAAAGCGCCGCGCACGCCGGATAGGGCCGGTTCTGCCGGAAAGCCAATGCCCGTCGGGGGGACCAGTTCTGCCAAAATAGTTCGCACTCGTTTCAGCCAGGTGGGTTTTACGGCCGTCGTCTCTTCCGCCGCCAAAAATTCCGCCAATGTCTCCACCTCACCGCGGCAGTGCGGGCAGTGCGCCAGATGCTGACCCACCCCCGCTGCTTCTTCCGGCGGCAGCATACCCAGGTGATACTCGCCCAACGTTTGTGACGGCGGGCATTCAATCCGGTAAAGCTGCGACAATCTTTCTTCCAAATTCATAATGCGGTAAACCGCAACAGCCCGTCATTCCATGGAATCGAGGAATGACAACATAACATTTGGGTGTGTTTCAAATGCTTTAACCAAAGTGACAGTCACGGGGCAAGCGGCCTCACTCTGCCTAAGTTTTTGCGCCCCGTGACTGTCACTTCAAGTAAATGAAACACACCCATAACATTTGTGCGGTTGACACAAATGTTACAGGGTAATTCTATAGTAAACGGGCAAAGCGGTAGTGTAACAAAGGGAGCGTGAAACCTTGTATTTCACTCTTTCATCAGCAAGTCGGCAAACTCATCCAGTTCTACCGCTAAAACAGCCTGACGACGCAAATAGCGCAGCCGGTCCACATCATCAACGGCGACAACGGCTTCTTCAATTTCCAGAGGAACGTCATCAAAACGCACAGACAGAATATCCAGCACGGTTTCCTGTAAACCCTGCGCTATACCTTGTTCAATACCTTGTTCAATACCTTGTTCGACCCAATAATCAGCTACCGTTTGCATAATTTCACTCCCTTCATCTGCCAATATTCCTTGCACTACTTTTACCATTTCCTGCGGTTGCAAATGAGCCGCTGCCTGACTCATATAATACAACACAGTTCGCAGGTATTCCAGCGCCGTCCGACTTGTGGATATATCCTGAAAGAGGGAGAAGATGTCTTCCAGATGATCGTGCAGGGCAGGATCAAAGACGTAGCGCAACACCAGCAGCCCAATTTGCAAATAGGCCGCGCCACGCACTTCTTCGTCACTGTAGCCAGATAGATCGAGTAATTGGTAGCTTGCCCGGGGCCAGTACCGCCGTAATGCTTCATCTCCAACAAACAAGCTGCCAAAATCAGTTGCCATCCGCCACCGTTCACGGCCGTGATACAACACTAACGGAATAATCGGCCGCAACGCCTCTCCATTGCGCCAATCGTTCTCCCAGATACGCATTTCGTAGCGCAAAACCTGGAATGGCGTCTCCGGGTCAGGGTAACTTTTGTGTTCCAGCAAGATGTAGACATAGGCGGAACGGCCGTCTTTCAATTCCACCTTGTAGAGCAAATCGGCAAACTGCTCTTGTAAATCGGCGTCTATAAAGCTGTCCGGACGGGCTTCCAACGTGGTCAGATTGAGAACGGCCGTTACTTCCGGCGGCAAGTAATTTGCCAGCAAGTCGCGGGCTGCTTCAATACGGGAAAATGTCTCTTTGAAAAAACGGTCATGCGGGTTGGTCAGATCGTTCATAATGTGTCAAAGCGACGAAGTATAATGGCCATACTTCGCTACTTTAAGCCCCTTACCGCCTGCGCCGTTTCTTCTTTTTCCTTCTTTTGACGGCGGCTGAGACTCTGGCCGGCTGCCTGGTTGGCGCGGGACGGCCGTTCACCGGTTGCTTACCGGCTGCTTTTGCCTGATCCTGCTTCATGTGGCAATTCTTGTATTTCTTGCCGCTACCGCAGGGGCAGGGATCATTGCGGCCCACTTTAGGCATATCCCGCCGCAACTGCGATCCCTTACCATCCTTTCGCTTCACCACCTGGAAGCCGGCATCATGCGCCTGCGTCTGGTAAGCCACTTCCGCTTCCTGCTGCTTGATAAACGCCTGATGGCTGGCAATCTGGGTAAAGTAACGGTCTACAATGTGCTGTTCAATGTTGCCCCGCATATCCATAAACATTTGCGCCGAGCGCAGTTTATACTGCACCTTCGGGTCGCGCTGGCCCAACGCTTCCAGGCCCACCTCCCGGCGTAAATCATCCATCGCCGTCAGATAATCCCGCCATTCCCGGTCAATGGAATCCAGCAGGAGCAGCCGCTGGAAATTGTGGTACTCCTCGTCGCCAATTTGTTTGCACCATTTCTCCTGCTGCGATTTCACATACGCTTCCAGGGCCACAATCAGTTGTTCCGATTCCATGGCTGCCAGCGTATTCAAGAGTAGTTGGCGCAGCACTTCATCTCCCTTCTGCTTAAAGCGCAGCTGCCGCCCTGGAGCATTTTTCACCGAAAGACCTTCTACGCTGAATTGGGAGAATGCCTGGTTCAGCCCATCTTCTGCTTCCTGCCAGATACGATCCCGCTCTTCCGGCTCCAATTCTACTTGCTCAGCTACAAATTCATCGAAGAAAGCCCGGACGTACTGAATGTATTCGCGGCGGATGTTTTCCCGCGCCTGGAGTTGGCCTCCTTTGCGGCCGGCCAAGGCGCCCAGGTTGGGAATAGGCGGCAGCAAGGGCAGGAAACGCCCCATCGCCTGCATCAACTGCACCAGGTTGTAGCCGTTCTCCTCATTCTCATAAGCCAGTTCCATCAACCGATCTTCCATCTCTTTAGCGGAAAGTTCGTTTAATTCAGCTCTGTCCAGAGAAACGACATCCGGCAGCAACCCCCGCAGCCGGACAATAACCGAATTCACGTGAAGTGTATCCGTCGCTTCCGTCGTCGCTTCCTGAATAATCCGGCTGACTTCACCCTGGATGTAACCGATATAATTTTCAACGTAGTTATCTACCAATTCGGCAATGGCGCTGGAAAAGGCTTCGTCAATTCTTTCGTCGTAATCAATGCCATCTCCCATCAGGATTTTGCGGCGTTCACTGTAGATAGCCTGGCGCTGTTTGTTCATCACGTCGTCATATTCGACGATATTTTTACGCATGTCAAAGTTAAACCCTTCCACCCGTTCCTGAGCGTTGGCAATCATTTTATCCAGGACGCCAAATTCCAGAGGCATATCTTCCGGGATACTGGACATAACGCCTTTGTTCATCCAGCTTTTCAACCGCTCGCCGCCAAAGCGGCGCATCAGGTCGTCTTCCAAGGAAAGGAAGAAGCGGGAAGAACCGGGATCGCCCTGGCGGGCGGCGCGACCGCGCAACTGGTTGTCAATGCGGCGGGATTCGTGCCGCTCGGAGCCGATGACGTGCAGGCCGCCCAGCCGCCATACTTCTTCCCGTTCCCGCTGAGTCTGCTCCATCACGTCTTCGATGCGGTCAATCCATTCCGGCCCCAGAGCGGGGATTTCGGCGGCGATTTTTTCGGCTTCGGCGCGGTTGCCGGCCAAAACGGCGCGGATGAGGGCGGCGCGGGCGTTGTAATGTTTGTCGAAGACCATTTCCCCCAAAAATTGAGCGGTTTGGGCGGTGTCTTCGTGGATGCGTTGGTAACGGCCGTATAAATCCCACTGCCGCGCTGCATCTTCCGCCAAAGCTACATCCTTATTAATCTCTTCCAGATAGTCCCGCGCTTCCGCCGAAAAGCCACTGTGGACCAGACGCAATACTTTAACCACGTCGTTATATTCCACGTCATAAGCCGACCCCAGCTTTTGCGCCAGATAGCCAATGACCTGAATCTTTTCAATCTCTTTCAGGGCCGCATCCATTTCCTGCTTCGTGGACAACAGCCAATCTACCAATTCTTCACTCAGTTTGGGATGGTTGTTGGCGTACTCGCGGGCGGCCGCTTCTCCTTCATCCAAAAGTTTGAAGGCCAGTTGGTGCAGTGTACCCCGCTTAAACATCTCTGTTTCCAGCAGGTCGGCCGACATACCTTCCGGGTTACCGCCCAGCAAAATGTCCGTACCGCGCCCGGCCATGTTGGTAGAAATAGTCACTGCCCCTTTGCGGCCGGCCTGGGCCACAATCAACGCTTCAGATTGGTGAATCTTGGCATTCAAAACAGCGTGGGAGATACCTTCCTGCTTTAATATCCGGGAAATCAATTCCGAATGTTCTACCGACGTTGTACCCACCAGAATCGGCCGGCCGATCTCATTAACCCGCTTGATTTCCCGAATAATAGCTTTGTCTTTGGTTTCTACATTGCCGTAAATCTGGTCTTTGTAATCCGTCCGCTTAAAGAAAATCGGCTCACCCGTATCCGGATCGCAATACATCACCTTTTCGGCGCTTTCGTCCTTTTCCTTTTTCTCCACCAGGCCCATCTCGCCCTTGTCTACAATGTACTGCACGTTGGTAGGCAGCGGCGTAACGCCCAGTTCATAAATTTTGTCAAACTCCTCGGCATCCGTCAGCGCCGTACCAGTCATGCCGCCTAATTTTTCGTAGAGGCGGAAATAATTTTGCAAAGTAATTGTGGCAACGGTGATGGTTTCCCGTTTAATCTGCACCCCTTCTTTCGCTTCAATCGCTTCGTGCAAACCCTCGGAATAACGGCGGCCCGGCATTAAACGGCCGGTAAAGTCATCTACAATAATAACCTGCCCATCCTGCACCACATAATCCACGTCGCGCTTGAATAAATATTGTGCTTTGAGAGCATTATCCAGGTAATAAGTGAAATGATAAAAACGGGGATCATATAAACTGTCACCGGCATCGGTGTCCAATTCCGGTATACGTTTCTCGATCTCGGCAATCCCCATATCCGTCAGGCTGATGGTACGGCTTTTCTCATCAATGTCGTAATGGCCGTTGGGTTCTTCGTCATCTTCGGCAGTATTCTTTTTGAGGCGACGCACATAGTCGGCAAAACGGGCATATTCCTTACCGGAACGGGGAGCCGGGCCGGAAATAATGAGGGGTGTTCGCGCCTCATCAATCAGTACATTGTCTACCTCGTCAATAACAGCGTAATACAAATCGCGCTGCACCAGCTTCTCTTTACTGGTAACCATGTTGTCCCGCAGATAATCAAAGCCAAATTCGCTGCTGATACCATAGGTGATGTCGGCCAGATACGCTTGTTTGCGGGTACACGGCCGCCAGTGAACCAACCGCTCATCTTCTAATTCTGCGCCGGGATTCACGTAGTCGGGGTCGTACAGAGCGGAGTATTGCTGCGGCCCAATCACGCCGACACTCAAACCCAACAAGTGGAAAATTTTGCCCATCCAGCCGCCGTCACGTTTGGCCAGGTATTCGTTGACCGTTACCAGATGCACCCCTTTCCCGGCTAAGGCGTTGAGGAAAAGGGGGGCTGTACCAACCAACGTTTTCCCTTCGCCAGTGCGCATCTCTATCACTTCGTTGCGGTGCAGCAGGATACCGCCCATCAACTGCACGTCATAATGACGCATACCGGTAGTGCGCACGGAGGCTTCGCGCACCAGGGCAAAGGATTCTACTAACAGATCGTCCAGGGATTCGCCGGCTTCGTATCGCTCGCGCAGTTCAACCGTTTTTTCCCGCAGCCCCTCGTCGGAAAGCGCCTGCATTTCCGGCTCCAGAGCATTGATCTCGGTGACGATGGGTTTCAAATCTTCAATTACTTTTTTGTCGGGGTCCCCAACAATTTTGTTGACCAGTTTTTTAAACATAGAATTTTCCACTTAATCAGGTTTGCTGAAAGAGTTACTTTCCGCGCTAAAATTTCTGCTATTTTTGCAAAGATGGTTTATTTTACCCGATTTACCTTAATTTTGTGTTAGCAATTATACGCCTCTGAACTCCGGGGCGTGTCTGGTTCAATTTACGGCCGTTACTCGTTAAACAACTCGCCCACACTACGCCCCTCATGCGAACGCAAAATAACTTCACCTAAAAGAGACGCCGTGGTCAAAACCGTCATGTTAGGCAGCATTTTTTCCGGGAGAATGGGGATCGTATCAGTAGTGACAATTTCCGTGATAGGCAGTTCCCGGAAGCGGTCTGTTGCCGGGTCTGACAGGACGGCATGGGTGAAGGTGACGTAGACATCTTTTGCCCCGTTTTTCTTGACCAGTTGCACAGCCTGCTGCATGGAACCGGCCGTATCTACCAGATCATCCACAATGATGACGTCTTTATCAGCCACGCTGCCGATAAGGGTCACCGCTTCGCGTATATCTTCATTGCCCCGCCGCCGTTTTTCCACAAAGGCCAGGGGCATATCCAGATTAGCGGCAAAATTACGGCCGCGTTTGGCAAAACCCAAATCCGGCGTCACAATCACTGCATCCAGATGTTTTTCCCGGAAATAATCTACCAAAATGTGAAAGGCGGTAAGGGAGTCGCCAGGGATTTTGTAAAATCCCTGGATTTGTTCCGCGTGCAAATCTATAGTGATCCAGCGATCTGCGCCGGCCGCTTCAATCATATCGGCCAGCAGCCGGGCGGTGATGGGAACGCGAGGCTGGTCTTTTTTGTCGCTTTGAGAATAGGCCATGAAGGGGATAACGGCCGTAATCCTTCCCGCCGAATCCCGCTTGAGACAGTCAATAGCAATCAGCATTTCCATGAGGTTGCGGTGGACTGGTTTGGCGTGGCTCTGGATCAAGTACACGTCCTGGCCGCGCACGCTTTCTTTTAGCTTTACAAACAAGTTCTCGTTGGGAAACTGCACGATGTCCCATTTGCTGAGGGGACGATGTACGTAGGCGGCAATCCGCTGCGCCAAATCGGGGCAGCCAGAGCCGGCAAAGAGTTTAATGTCGCCATAGGAAATCATACGTTTAATCCTTTGGTAATTGGGTAATCAGGTAGCTGAGAAATTATCCAATTACCCAGTTACCCAGTTACTCAATTACTGATTATACCGTCAGGTATAGTGATATGCGACTTACTGGTTGGATGCGTACTATCTCGTCATAGTCGCTTTGAGCGTCTTCCCCCATTTGCATTATTCCCCAGGTTTGCTCCGGTGTTTGGAATCTCATCCAAAACAGCGTAAAATTTGGCATTCAACAATCGGAATGCAGGTATTCTGCCTGCACAATCAGCACTAAGTTGCAAAGGAGGCGCCCGGCAATAAACTGGATCATCATATCTCCAAAATTCCCATCTCGCATCAACTTTTAGTGACTTCATGGGCTAACACCCGCCACCCACAATTGAGACAATCTGTGGTCTCCCAACGCAATCACCTCATCCTCCACCACAAGCCCTTGTCTCAGGAGGAAAAAATGACAAACAAACGAAGCATACTCATATTATTCAGCATCCTGATATTGGGATTGTTTCTGACCGCCTGCCAGAAACAACAGGAAAGCAAAGAACTTAACCTGCTCTGCGTACCTCAGGAAGAATGGTGCCAGGGCATGAAAGAAGAATTCGAGAAAGAGTTTGGCATCACCGTTAACTACGTGCGCATGTCCACCGGCGAAGCCCTGGCCCGCCTGGAAGCCGAGAAAGACAATCCCCAATTTGACATCATGTGGGGCGGTCCCATTGACACCTACATTGCCGGTAAGAATGAAGGCATGTTTGCACAATACGAATCCCCCAATACCAAGAATCTGTTAGACCAGGACAAATACCTGGACCCCGATAACTATTGGGCCGGTATTTACTTAGGCTCATTGGGCTTTGCTACCAACAAAGATTTCCTGGAAGCCAATCCCGGACTGGAAGCACCCACTTCCTGGGATGACCTGCTCAAACCAGAATTTAAGGGTCAACTTCTGGTCGCCCATCCCTCCACCTCCGGCACGTCTTACACAGCCATGTCCACCATCTTGCAGTTGATGGGCGAAGAAAAAGGCTGGGAATATCTCAATAAATATGCCGATCAAGTCTTGCAATTCACCAAGAGCGGTTCCGCGCCAGCCAAGTTTGTCGGCGCTGGAGAGGGCGCTGTCGGCGTCGTCTTCTCCCACGACATCGTGAAGCAGATTGAAGCCGGTCTGCCCCTGGTGTTGAGCTTCCCTGAAGAAGGTACCGGCTACGAGATCGGCGGTATGGCTATTGTCAAGGGGGCAAAAAATCTGGATGCGGCCCAAAAATGGTACGATTGGGCGCTGACGCCGGAAGCCCAGGCGCTTGGCCCCAAATACAAAGCCTACCAGGCCCCCACCGTTGGCGGTGTGGATTTGGCTTATCCCGAACTATTGGAAGTCAACCTGATTGATTATGATTTCCAATGGGCCGGTGATAATAAGAAAGATTTTGTAGACAGATTCATCAACGAAATTGCTGGTGCTGAGGATTTGAAACAGTAACCTAACGCGGAAAGATTGGTTCAATTCTACGGCTGCGCTCAGAACAGGCCTTGTAGATTGAACCAATCTTTCCCATCTGGAGAAGAACGTATGACAGCACCCACTGTTGGCCAATCATCTGCCACGACCACTCCCGATACCAAGCGATTCTCCATTAAAGATAACTTAGCCCACCGCTATCGTGAATTCAGTCTGATTGCCCGCGATCCGGTGCTTCTGGTTGGCCTGCTGCTGGCCGCTCTTTTTATCCTCACTTTCATCTTTTTCCCCATCGCTCGCGTGGTTATACGCGCCTTCTTTGATGAAGACGGCGCTTTTAGCGTTGAGTATTTTGCTCGCTATGTTGATCCGTATTTTGCGCCTTATTTGTGGCGGTCCCTGTTTGACACCATGATCATGGGCGTTTCTACGGCGACGCTGGGGACGCTGCTGGGCTTTATTTTTGCCTATACGGTGGTGCGTTGCAGCCCGCCGGGAAAGCGCTGGGTGCATATTCTGGCGCTCATCCCCATTGTGTCGCCACCTTTTGCTATTGCCATGGCTACTATTTTGCTTTTCGGCCGCAACGGTCTCATTACCGCTAAGTTTTTTGGCTGGGAATTTACCCAGGGCGTGAACGATATTTACGGTATGGACGGGCTGGTATTTGTGCAGACTATCACCTTCTTCTCCGTCTCCTACCTGATGCTGCGGGCTATGCTGGAACGGTTGAACCCGGCCATGGAGGAGGCCGCGCACAGTCTGGGGGCGTCTAAATTTCATATCTTTCGGACTATCACCTTACCTCTGCTAATTCCGGGGCTGGCAGCCTCATTTTTGCTGCTCTTTGTGGAATCGCTGGCTGATTTGGGCAATCCCCTCCTGATTTCCGGCAATGTCAACGTCCTGTCAGCCCAGATTTTTCTGGCGGTAGCCGGAGAGTTTGATTATCAGAAAGCGTCCACACTGGCGTTTGTCCTGCTGATTCCTACGTTGATTGTATTTATTGTGCAGCGTTACTACGTCAGCCGCCGCTCTTACGTTTCGGTAACGGGCAAACCGGCCGGCGGCCAGATTCTGGTCAAGGAACCGATTACCCGCTGGACGTTTATTCTGATTACTTATGCCACGCTGGCACTAATTTTGACGCTGTATTTGTCTATTGTAGTGGGATCGTTCAGCAAAGTGTGGGGTATCAATTATGCCCCGACGCTGGCCCATTGGCAGATGATGTTGAACCGGGGGAATGAAGCTATCATGGATACCACCTTCCTGAGCATTATGGCCACGCCTATCGCCGTGCTTTTGGGCATGATGGTGGCTTTTTTGGTGGTACGCAAGAATTTCAGCGGGAAAGACGGGCTGGATTTCGGCTCTAATTTGGGCGCGGCCGTGCCCGGCACCATTTTGGGCATCGGTTTTGTTCTGTCCTTTGTGGTATCGCCCTGGCTGCTGGTGTGGACGCTGTATATTGTGATGGCTTTGTTTTTTACCCGCACTGTGTTTCATACGCGCCGGGAGCAGTGGATTGCCCTGTTGTTCGGCTCTGTACTGGCCGGGCTGATATGGTGGTCACAGCGAGCGCTGGGGGAAATCGGCGTGATGTATCTGCTGGGCGGACTGTATCTGGCGCTGGCAGTTTATTTCATTTTCCTGCGCCACGACAAACGCTCTGGCAAGCTACTGATGGGGTTGGGCATCTATTTGATGATGGCGGATTTGATTCTGTACGTCTCTTTTCCTATTGCCAATTTAAGCCGCCAGATTGAAAGTTCGTTCTGGAGCGATGCGGTGTTCCAGTTGTCAGATTATATTCAGGTGCTTTTCCAGGTACCACAAACGATTTTGATGATTCCCTATGTCTTTTTTGGCGTGATTATTGTGGACAAGGTGCGGGGCCGGGCACGGCCGTATCTGGCCATCATCTTCCTCGGTTTAGGCGGGGCGCTGGCCTTCATTGGCAATCCCCTGGCTATGGTGGGCACGGCCTTCATCATCATCTTCGCCTTTGCCGTGCGCAGCGTGCCCGCCTCTGTGCGGGCCGGCGTGGCTTCTTTGCAGCAAATAGACCCCTCTATTGAAGAAGCCTCCAACAGCCTGGGCGCCGACGCCGAGTACACCTTCCGTAAAGTGACTCTGCCCTTAATAACGCCAGCCTTGTTGGCCGGGCTTATCTTTGCCTTTACCCGGCACATGACCAGCCTGTCAGCCATTATCTTCCTGGTCAGCCCTCGCTGGCGAATTGTGACTGCTTCGATTTTAAGCGAGTGGGAGCAGGGCGGCGTAAGTCTGGCGGCAGCTTATGCCACGGTGATTATTCTGCTGGTTTTACTGGCGATTGGCTTGATGTATGTGGTAACGACCCGAATTCTGAAAGGACGCAGTGACGTAGATTTAACGTTGGGAGCATAACACTATGTATTTGAGATTGGAAAACGTGACAAAAGTATTTCCGGGACGGGGCAGCGAGGGTGAGGTTACGGCCGTAGACAACATCTCTCTAAGCATCGGCAAAGGCGAACTGGTAACATTGCTCGGCCCTTCCGGCTGCGGCAAGACCACCACCCTGCGCATGATCGCCGGCTTCGAGTTCCCCACCAGCGGCAACATCTACCTGGACGGCCAGGAAATCAACAATCTGCCGCCACACAAACGGGATATGTCTATGGTATTCCAAAGCTACGCCATCTTTCCCCATCTGAACGTCTACGAAAACGTAGCTTACGGCTTGAAAGTAGCCCGGTTACCCAAAAAAGAAGTTCAGGAACGGGTTGCCAAAACGTTGGCCCTGGTAGAATTAACCGGCTACGAAAAACGCGCCCCCAACCAGCTTTCCGGCGGGCAGCAGCAGCGAGTGGCCTTGGCCCGCGCCCTCGTCATGGAACCCAAAGTACTGCTCATGGACGAACCCCTTTCCAACCTGGACGCCAAACTGCGGGAACAAATGCGCAGCGAAATCCGGCGCATCCAACAGCTTATCAACATCACCAGCGTCTACGTCACCCATGATCAGGTAGAAGCGATGACTATTTCCGACCGCATCGTCATTATGAATGAAGGGCGCATTGAACAAATCGGTACCCCCGTAGAAATTTACCGCCACCCGCAAAGCCGCTTTGTGGCTGATTTTATTGGCCGGGCCAACTTTATCCCCGGCGTCGTACAAAGCCAGCAGGATGGACAGCTTACCGTAGACCTCATGGGGCGCACGCTGCGGGTGGCAGCGGCGGCGGATGAGTATACGGCCGGCACAGAAGTCACAGTCGTGGTACGCCCGGAAATGATGATCTTGAATCCGGCCGACAGGGCGCACGTAGAGGGTATCGTGCGCCGCGCCTCCTATTTGGGCGATGTGGTGGAATATGACGTGGCGGTAGGCGAGCAACTACTGTCATTGGTGGAAACAGACCCGCGCCATCTGACTATCTATCCCGTAGGCGAATCAGTGAAAATAGGGTTTTTGCAAGATTGCCTGTACGTGCTGCCCCTCACGAGCTAATTGGCGCGCCGCCGGGAAAACAAAAGTTGTGAAATTCTGGCCTCCGGGTGCATTTTAGTTTCATTAAGAGCAAATTATATTTTGCTGACTAGCAGAGAATAGCCGCCAGTTCGTTTAGAAACAGGCCTGAACCGGGTTATAATGATTGCCTGAACAATAAAATAGACGAGCATTTCTTAAGGGGAGAGTGTCGCCCGTGGCTAACAACGAACCTGAAAAGGATTCAATCTAAAATTCTTTTGCCCATACTCAATCCTGCTTAAACCTAAAAACCTGCGCGGCAACCACCGACACTGCGCGATACCGTATATCGGGGTGCGGCCTGTTTTGACCTGACAGAACTGCCCGGTACCCCTTGAGAAGAGGCGTTGTTTTGCAGAAAGGATAATGAGTATATGACGACAAATCTGACAAGTGACCAACTGGCTTATCTGGAAACACAGATGAACAAAGTGTCCCGTTCGTTTGCGTTAGTAGCCCCGGCCGTAGAAGAGCCGCTGAACCATTATCTGGCAGCTGCTTACCTCATTTGCCGCGTGGTAGATAATATCGAGGATTGTGTACGGCCGTATCCCTGGCAAAAAGAACACTTTGTCGAGTTTGATTACTTGCTGCGCAATCCTGCCGCCGCCCCCGACGTGCTGGCCCAATGGGAACAGGAAGCCTGGCCCGGCCTCTCCAGCGACGAAGCCCAGATGATGACCGTCACCGATGGCCTGCCGCTCTGGCAAATTTACGGCCAAATCCCAGAGGCTTACCGGGCAGCCATCGCCCGTTGGGCCTGGGAAATGGCCTGCGGCATGGAGCGGGTCATCAATCCTGATGGAAACAACCTGTTTGTCTCGCGCCAGGGAGTGAAACTGCCCGCCACAGAAGCGGGCTATGACTTGTACTGTTATTACGTCGCCGGCACCGTCGGCCATATGATTACCGACCTGGCAATTCTCCATTACGACTTGCCGGAAGACGTCGCCGCCCGTTTGAACAAGAACAGCCAGGCCAGCGGCCGGGCGCTGCAAAAAACAAACATCGTCAAAGATTTTGCTGAAGACCTGAAACGTGACGTTTGTTATTTGCCGGATGAATGGCTGCGCGAGGCGGATTACCGGCCGCTGTCCCTGCGCAGCGCGCCGCGAGACTGGAAACGAATGGTGTTGGACAATGTGTTAAATGAGCTGGAAGATTCGGTGAATTATATATTGGATTTGCCGTATACGGCCGTAGGCTACCGCCAAGCCAGTCTCCTCATGCTGCTGCCCGCTTACCAAACTTTGCTCCAGGCCGCCCAAAATCATGCCACTCTCTTCACACCTAATCATTACGTAAAAATCTCCCGGCAGACCATGGCCCAATGCTTAACCGACGCCCAGACCGTCGTCACAGACAATAACGCCTTACAAGTGTACAGTCAGACCATGCACATCCAAGTAGACAAAGCCTTCGAGTCCGATAAAATAACAACCACTGCCTGAACAGAATACAGATACCTATTCCAGTAAAAACGAGACCAAAATGCCCACAGATGCGGCTGATAATGAAATAACGACCCTGGCAAATAGTGGCTATGAAGTTCTGGAAGAACGGCAATCAGAAGGTTTGCTGTACAGGTTCTTCGTCACCCTCATAAACAGCACGGGGCTTATCTTCGGCGCAGCTTACACTTACGTTCAGGATCAAAAGCAAAAAGGGAATAAACGGGGCTTTTTTGTAATGGTCATCGGTTAGTTGAAGAAACAAGGAAAAGGGAATACGATAACGAGCTTAGGCAATACACATAAAAAGCTGCAAGGCGGCTTCTGAGAAGACCGCTAAGAAAAAGTAAGGTCTGAAAT
>JALUPA010000210.1 GCA_027054335.1 Ardenticatenaceae bacterium | reverse complement strand
GACCAGCGGCGACTATTTTGGCGAGATTGGCCTGTTAGATGGCAGTACTCGTATCGCTACTGTCAGAGCCTTGACGCCGGTCAAAGTGGTTTCCTTCGACCGGGACACTTTCCGCCGCTGGATGGCCGAATCGCCGGCCAGCCACGAGGAAATCCGGCAAACCGCCAACCGCCGCTCACGGGATACAGGTATGCTCTCCCTCCCGGATGAGCCAGCCTGACTACCGATAAACTGAACACTGAAAACTGAAGACTGTCAAAGGAGGCTGTTATGCAACCGCGTATTAAAATTGGTTTGTTGGTAGGTGGCGCAGGCTTGTTGTTAAATATCTGTGTGGCTGCGCTAATGGGTATTTGCGGGCCTTTAGTAGCTCTGACAGCCGGCGCTGTAGCCGGTTTTATTACAGCCAGTCAGGAACAGTTGCCCACAAAAAATGATGGGGCCAGAGCGGGCGCTATTTCCGGGCTGGTGGTTGGGGCGCTTGTTTTGGTGGGGCAGTTAATTGGCGGCGTTTCCGTCCTTTTTTACCTTCAGGCAACTGGTATGCCGACTCTTTTTGGTGCGCCACCCAATCAATTTGCCAGTGGTCTGGAACAAACAGCGTACTATACTGCCGGTGTGGGTGTGGGCGTTTGTTTTGGGTTGGTGGGTATAGGGATGTCGGCCCTGGCTGGCGCATTTACGGGCTATCTGGGGACTTCACCCCCCACAGATATTGTCCAGGCCAGTTGAATTATGATCAACATGCCCTTTATCAACACGGAGCAAATGCGCGAAGTGGACCGGGCCATGATCGAGGATTACCGCATTGAGCTAATCCAGATGATGGAAAATGCCGGGCGCAACCTGGCCCATCTGGCTCGCAACCGCTTTTTCAATGGCGATCCGCGGGAGCAGCAGGTCATTGTATTGGCGGGGCGAGGCGGCAATGGCGGCGGGGGATTGGTTTGCGCCCGGCGGCTGGGTAATTGGGGGGCGGCGGTGCAGGTATTCCTCACCCATCCGCCGGAAGCGTACACCGGTGTTCCTGCCCGGCAGTTGGCTATTTTGCAGCGTATGGGGGCGACGGTGACGGTAGCGGGGGCGGATGTGGTGTTGGGGGATACGGCCGTCCTCCTCATAGACGCCATCATCGGTTACAGTTTGTCCGGCAGCCCGCGCGGTACGGCCGCCGCGCTCATCCGGGCCGCCAACGCCCATCCCGCCCCCATTCTCAGTCTGGATGCCCCTTCCGGCCTGGACACGACGACGGGCACAGTGTACACGCCTTGCATTCAGGCTACCGCCACCATGACCCTGGCTCTGCCCAAAGCGGGGTTACAAGGCAACGAAGCCGTCGTCGGGGAATTGTATCTGGCCGACATCAGCGTGCCGCCCGGTTTGTACGCTGGGCCGGGGCTGGAACTTGAAGTGGGCCCCATTTTTTCCCACGACGACGTGATCCGGTTGTGGTAAAGATTGATGTATAATGGCTAAAAGTATAAACAGGGTGAAATCTGATGGAACTGGTTTTAGAAAAACATATTGAAAGAACGCCAGAAATTCGCAGCGGCAAGCCTCGAATTGCCGGCAGGCGTATAACAGTTTCTGATATTGTCGTATGGCATTTTCGGATGGGGTTGTCTCTGGAGGAAATTGCCGTCAAATATGATTTGCCCTTGTCGGCCGTTTATGCGGCCGTTTCCTATTATTTTGATCACAAAGATGAAATTGACGCTGAAATAGATGCCGGTCGATTATTTTATGAAGAACAGAAACGGCATTCTCCCTCTTTGTTAAAAGCAGCTTTGGACAGAGGAGATGAGTGAACGTATCCGGTTTCATCTGGATGAAAATGTTGATCCGGTGATTGCTGTTGCTCTCCGCAGATGTAAGCGTTCACCCCCCTCGTTCCACGCTCCGCGTGGAATGCTTTTGCCAGACGCTCCGCGTCGCGTGGACGCAGAGCGTCCGGGTGGGCATTCCCACGTAGAACGTGGGAACGAGACGGGGGAGTGAACGGTTACCCGCAGATATGGCGTTGATGTGACTATGACGTCTGAGGCCGGACTCCGAACAGCCGATGATGAAGCTCATTTGGCGTTTGCCAAAAGCGAAAATCGCGTCATTGTTACGCATGACGATGATTTTCTACGCATGGCCAGCGAAATCTGGGATCATCCGGGTATTGCGTATTGTCATTTGGAAGCCCGATCTGTAGGAGAAATTATTCGCGCATTGCAGCTTGTTTATGATGTGTTGACCCCTGCTGAGATTCGTGGGCGAATAGAGTTTTTGTGAATGGATGTTGAGACATTAAAGCGGTTAGCGGGAGAGAAGGCGGTTGAGTTTGTCAAGCCGGGGATGGTGATTGGGCTGGGGACGGGGAGTACGGCCGTACACGCTGTGCGTAAAATTGGCCGGATGTGGCAGGCAGGGGAGCTGCCCGGTATCGTTGCTATTCCTACTTCTGAAGTAACCGCCCGCGAAGCGGAAAAGTTTGGCATTCCCCTGACTACCTTGAATGAGCAGCCGAAAGTTGACATAACGATTGATGGTGCGGACGAGATTGATCCCCACTTTGATCTGATCAAGGGATTAGGTGGGGCCTTACTGCGGGAAAAGATTGTGGCAGCCGCCTCCCGGCGTATGGTGGTGGTCAGCGATTACCGCAAACAGGTGACGCAGTTGGGCGCCCGTGCGCCCGTGCCGGTAGAGGTTATTCCCTTTGCCCAGCGACCGGTGACCGATTATTTGAAATCCCTGGGGGCGTGCGTGGCGTTGCGGCTGGATGGGGCACGGCCGTTCCTCACCGACGAACAAAATATCATCCTGGACTGCACTTTTGAGAGCATTCCTGACCCGGCACAGTTGGCCCAAACCATCCGCGCCCAGCCCGGCGTGGTGGAACATGGTCTCTTCCTGGGGCTGGCTACTGACGTGATTCTGGCGACTCCGGATGGGGTGGAGTGGTTGAAGAAGTAATTTGGTAACTGGCAATGGGGTAATTGCCAGTTACTCAATTACCAATCCCCATCTCCACTGCCTCTGTGTAAGGATTTCCCGCCGCATCAAAAACCAAAATTGGCTCCAGCGATGGGTAAAGGTACATGCCGGTGCGGATGAGGCTGGCGTTTTCCGGCCAGGAGATGCGGAAAGTGTTGGCAATGAGATCGCCGGGCTGCCATTGGGCTGGGGGGAATACGGCCGTATCCACCTGCTCCCTTTCCCCTTTTTCATTCAACACGTGAACAAACATGTGCGTATCCGCCGCCGACGGTTCGCCTGCATTCCAGTAAACCCGCCACTCGGCCGCCGCGCCATCTTCCCCTAAAACGGGGTCATCGTAACCGGCGTAAGAGGCCCAGTTGGTCAGGATGGGCGGCGGGTCAAAAATATGTGTTGGTGTTGGCTGCCCGTCCAGCGTCAGGACGTACAAATCATTTTCGCCCCGCCGTTGAGGGATAACGGCCGTTTCCCCCGCCGCTTCCAGATAAACCTGCCCGCCTAACCCCGCGTTATCCAGCAAAACAACGGCCGTATCCTGGGGAAAGACGGCCGTGTTTCCCACATCCACAAAACGATGCGGTACATCCCAAAGCAGCGTCCCGTACACTGCCGGGAATTCATCTTCCTGCGGCTTGTCTCCCGGCCCGGCAATGAGAATTTCTGTCGCATCGGCCTCAGTAAATTGCTGCCGGGCTGTGTTTACCGCCTCCAGTTTCATGGCTAACGGGGTACCAAAACCGCCCGGCGTGGCTTGCTGGCTGAGGAAGCTTTGCAGGCTGAACCAGACGGTGAGTTGGGCGACGGCCGTGATCAGCAAAATTCCCAACGTTAACCACGACCACTTTCCGGGCAAGCGGCTGACCAAAATTCCCGCTGCAATGTAGGGAACGGGATAGATGGGCAGGAGATAGTGCAGTTCTACGGGTAAACGAGGCCAGGAAAAAAGCAAAATAGGTGCGGCCAGCCAGAGGAGCAGCATTCCGTATAATTCGGTGTTCCGGTCCGGTTGGTGTCGGGTTTGCCAGATATGCCGGCCCATAATCCCTAATCCGCCCACAATCAGCCCGCCCCAGAGGAGGTAGACGGCCGTCATATTTGGCACAGTCTGCAAAAAATTCGCAAACGCTTCCCCCGCCAGGGCGTGAATCTGCCAGCCGGACGTGAGCCGCCAGGCGTGTTGCAGCGCGGCCCAATCCCAATTTCGGGCCGCGCTGCCTGCTGCTGCCGCTTTCTCTACGTTCAGGTAACGTTGCCCATCTGTCAGCAAATACCAGATGAAGGGCAGTGCGGTCAATCCGGCAGCAATCAGGCCGACGGCCGTATACTTCCAGTTCACCCGCCGCCGAAAAATGAGCAGGTAAACGGCCGTCACCGGAACCAGCGCCAACCCCGCCAGGTGTACCTGCACAGCCATCGCCAGCAACAACAAATGCAAAATAACGAGTTTGCTGCGCTGCTCAACGAAGGTGAGAACGGCCGTAATCCCCCAGCCCGTCACCAGAAAAGGGAGTAAATTCTGCGCCCAGATTTTGCGCGAATGGTGGATGGCCCAGGGAGAGACGGCAAACAGCAACGCGGCCGTCAGCGCGGCAGGGACGCCCCAGTAGCGGCGCGCCAGCCAGTACGTTCCGGCCACCGCCAGCGTGTTCAGTAAGCCGGTAAAGAGAGTGGCGGCGTAAACGTGCTTCCAGGCCAGCAGGGGCAGGGCGTACAGCCAGACGCTCATGGGGAAGTTGGGGAAGCCGACGGAACTGCTGATGCCGCGCAGGGGGAATTGGCGGAAATCGGCCATTTCCAGGGCCAGCTGCAACAGGCGGGCTTCATCCGCCTTGAATTCGGTCAGGCCGGGCCAGCCCATGCGGGTCACGGCCGTAAGCAGCAAAATTCCGGCCAGCAAAACAATTTCCAGGATGGTTTGTCGTTTCACAGGGAAATGATACTGAGTAATTGGGTAATTGGGTAATTACGCAATCACCTGATTACCCACACGTCTTCTCCTCCCGCAAACTGCTGCCGCTCCAGCGTGTCTGACTGATACATGCCCACTACCAAACGCGCCTCGGCAACGGCCGTATCCCTCGGAACGATCAACTCGTGGACGTCCATAACTAATTCTCCTGGCTGCCAGGTGGGTGTGGGGCGGGTACCC
>JALUPA010000209.1 GCA_027054335.1 Ardenticatenaceae bacterium | reverse complement strand
AGGTCCCGGCCCCTGTTTGCAGGCTGTAGCTGCCCCCGTTACCGCTCACGGTATTAGTCAAGCTATCCCGAACTGAAACCGTAGCCCCCTTGACCCCCGCACCTCGATTATTCAGGACTTTGCCCTGGACCACCCCCTCTGCCGCACACGAAGACGCGCCCAGGGTGTAAGTATCCACCAGCCCGTCTGAGATTGAGTAAAAGCGGAAGGTGATCCGTTCCGCACAAGCCTCGATCAGCAGCGTGCCGTAGTCGTCACGATAGCGCATTTGGCTGCCGGGCACGAAGCCGTCAGAAGGGAAGGTGTAGCGACTCTTGCCCCCCAACCCGCTCACAAAGTAGACCAGGTCAACGCCGTCGTCGTTATCATCTCTGAGGAGGCGTTCATAGGTATGATCATGGCCGGCC
Organism: Ardenticatenaceae bacterium; assembly: GCA_027054335.1. GTDB lineage: Bacteria > Chloroflexota > Anaerolineae > Promineifilales > Promineifilaceae > JAJRTP01. The sequence continues at coordinate 1,063 of JALUPA010000209.1, read as the reverse complement.
AGGACGGCCGTCGCCCCCCAATCCTCATAAGGCCATTGCATCACCGTCTGTGAGCCGTGCGTTGACGCTGAGGAGTAGGGGGGGTGATGCATATACACAATCTTCCAGGGGGCGGTTGAGGCCGCCAACTGTGCTTGCAGCCATTGGGCCTGGGGGGAAGTACTGGTCTGCCCATCGGGTTCGGCGGCGTTGCTGTTGATGGCGAAGAAGTGCACTGGCCCCCGCACAAAATCATAGTAGCGTTCATTGCCTGAAGTATAGCTACCAGAGATGCCTGCGCCCGGCAGAGTGAAATAAGCTAAATAGGCAGCCAGGCCGCCGCCATCACTATAGTCGTGATTTCCTAAAGCGGGGAAAAAGCGATTCGTCGCCGCCCCTGGCAGGTATAGGCCGTTATAGTCGCCGATGTAAGAATGATAATACTGGCCAATATTATCATCAATTGGCGTGGCGTCATAGCTATTGTCCCCCACGGTGATGATAAAGTCCGGGCTTAAGCTGTTGACCAGGTCGGCCACCGCCGCTTCAGCCGCTGAGTTGTCGCCATAGTCGCCAAAAGCGACAAAACGGACGGAGGCGGATAGTTGGGCGCCAGTTGGGGGAGCCGAGGTAGCGATGGGCGTAACCGCGCTGACCAAGAATACGAGCAAAAGACCGAGCAAAGACAATAGGACGGCCTGGTATAAGCCTTTCGCCGCCGTCCGGGCGGCCCCCCCAGGCCGCAACGTCCGTGTCACTTTCTGCCGCTGGCTCACGCCGGCGTCGATGACTAAAATCTGTCGTTTCACTTCTCTCCCCCTCTAAGAAACAAGCAGTTTCTTGCCTGATGAAGACCGCAAAGGGTCCAAAACCCATTGCGGTCTGGGGCTGCGAACAACTTGATAAGGGTATTATACCCCAATGTCAACAGACCTGGTCCAGCCGTTTGGCGTCGCCCCCAGCCGCCCCGAGTTGATGAAAGTTAAAAATTTATTTCGGTAATCCGCTACCGACGGTCGCCTCGAAATGAATTTCAAGGCTGCTATACAAAGTCCGTTCAAAACGGACTAAAAGAGCCCTCGTT
>JALUPA010000208.1 GCA_027054335.1 Ardenticatenaceae bacterium | reverse complement strand
AGTAAACGGACGGCCCCCAACTCGATAGGCGAGTTGAAGTAGGCTATGATTAGGTTGAAAGGCTGACGGGGCGAGAGAATGACCCGCAACGCCAACAGAATTTAAGGCTTACATTTGAACACCTGCTTTATAAAGTAAAGTGGTTGAATGTTGATCGCGCAAGGTGGCCCACAAAATGCCGTTGGCCCGGCGGACGGTGGCCACCCGAGCGACCAAGTCAGGTTTAGAGAGCTTGAGCTTGGTGTAGTAGCGGAATAAAACGGGTTGGTGTAAGATCAACGTGCTGACTGCATCCAGCCAGGCTCGGCGCAGATGAACATCGCCGGTTTTGACCACCTTGTTGCCTCTGCCTTTGTTCTGACGAATGCCAGAGTCATTGCGGCCACTGACCAGGCCGCTGCGGCGAAAGATTTGTTTGGCGTGGCTGTAGTGGTCAGGGTCGCCGATGGCGGCGGCCAGGCGAGCCACCTGGATGTGGCTGAGACCCCGCAGTTTGGTCCAAATCTGATAGGGGGTCTGCGTGACTAAATCAACTAACCGTTCTTCCATAACTACGATCCGTGCTTCAACCGCATCCAATAATATCAGGTCGTGATGTAACAGTTCGGAGCGGATAGCGATTACTTCGGGGTCAGGCAACAGCACTTTTTGGGCGTAGGTGATGATTTTGGTGGCCGTTTTGGGGCCCATTTTGAAATTGTGGGCCTGAAAGGCGGCAATTAGGTCGCTGACGGACATGACCCCCAACTGACGCGGGTCGGGACAAACCCGGAGTAGGTGTTGCATGGTCTGGCACTTCCAAAAGTCAGTAGCAAACATGGGGCTGTATCGTTTTTTGGCCTCATCCCCGATGATGACCAGGCCAGGAAAGATACGGTCCAGATGGCCAATGATTTGATTTTTCAACATCGTTCGCATTTTGACTTTGCCCTGGCGGACCCGCTCCAGTTGTTGCAGTTCCAGATAAATGCCTTGGAGGGGGTGAAAGGTACTGCCCTCACCCCGCCGCAACAGATCACCAATGGCGGCCACATCTATCGGGTCATCTTTCTCCCGGCGCATCATCTGTTGCTTGCGATTTTCACTGACCGCGTAGCTGTTGATCAAAGTCACCGGCTGGGGGCGCTGGTGTAAGTGCCGGGCCAGATTCTCAAAGTAGTGTCCGGTCGGTTCCAGCCCCACCAGCACCAACTTGGCCTGGCTTTGGTCACTAGCTTCATCAATGGCTTGACACAACTGCTCCAAACCTGTTTTGAAAATATCGATTTCAAAGGGAGGTGTCACAATCTCTCCTAACCCATTGTGGATCATCACTACGTGAAAGTACTTACTGATGTCCAGGGAAACGCACAGGACTTGTTCCAGATTGAGGCCACGTATTTTATCGGCAAACGTTTGGCCACGCTCACCACGGATGTGGGTCTTATCTTTTCGGCTCATAGGTCTTATCTCCTTGTTTTTTAGTAATCAAC
>JALUPA010000207.1 GCA_027054335.1 Ardenticatenaceae bacterium | reverse complement strand
CCGCATCGTTGGTGATGACCTCCAAACTGGCCAGACTCTCCGGCGCACCCGTGGTCCCTTTTTTCTCTCAGCGCCTTGATGATGACAGCGGTTATAAACTGACACTGCTGCCTGCATTAACCGACTTTCCCAGCGGCGATGACATCGCCGATGCCGCTCGCATCAATGCTGTCATTGAGCAGCAGGTACGCAAAGTGCCAGACCAATACTTGTGGTTACATCGTCGCTTTAAAACCCGCCCTGAAGGTGAGCCTGGCCTGTATAGCTGGGCTGATAAAAAACGCACCCGTGAGCGTGACCGCCAGCGCCGTGAAGAAACGCCACCATGAATAACAAACCGTCATGAGCAATGGACTGTTTCGTTATCGTCTGCTTCTGCGCCTGCTCGCGCCACTCATTCTGATTTTTAACGCCTGGCAGGCCGCACGCAGCAGAGAGTGGCGTCTGTTCCGTCAACGACTCGGCACCGGCCTGCCACAACGCACCGACGCGCCGTTATGGCTGCATGCCGCCTCAGTGGGTGAACTTATCGCCGCCCAACCATTAATAGCAACCCTGCGGGAGCATTTCTCTCATATTCCTATAGTGGTCACCACCGTTACCCCCACTGGCGCAGCACTCGCGCAACAACGCCTGCCAACAGACGTGCAACATATTTATTTACCCATGGACTGGCCCGGTGCAACACGGCGATTTTTATGTGCCATAAAACCCCGTGCTGCATTGATCATGGAAACTGAGCTGTGGCCCAATTTATTTGCAAACATCGCCCAACAAAACATTCCGTTGATTATCGTCAATGGCCGACTTTCCTCGCGCAGCCGTGATGCCGCAGCCTGGATAAAAAAACTCTACGCCGTCACCTTAAAAAAGGTCAGCGCCATCCTGGCCCGCTCGGCAGATGACGCCAATGCTTACATTCAGTTAGGCGCAACAGCGGACAAAGTACATTTACTCGGCAATATCAAATGGGCCAGTACTAGCAACGCTACGGAAACACAAGCTATCGACCTTGGCCGCCCTTATGTGCTCGCCGCCTCCACTCATGACAATGAAGAACAGCAACTCGCTCATATCTGGAAAGAAATGGCGCAACAAACACAAAATCGGCTACTGGTTGTCGCCCCTCGCCACCCTCAGCGTCGAGACGATATTCTCAAACAACTCCATAAACAATATTCAACTCAAAGCATTGCTGTACGCAGTCGTGGTGACACCATTAATGCCAACACCCAAATTTATCTTGCTGACACATTGGGTGAGCTGGAAGGTTTTATGAAGGGGGCAGATTGTATATTTATGGGAGGCTCACTGGTCCCTCGCGGCGGTCACAATATTTTGGAACCCGCACGGCTGGGCAAACCCATCGTCTTCGGACCCAGCATGACGAATTTCACCGAAGAAACGCAACTGTTGTTACAGGCGGGCGGTGCAAAGCAGGTAACGGATGAACAAACATTGTGCGAGACATTAAGT
>JALUPA010000206.1 GCA_027054335.1 Ardenticatenaceae bacterium | reverse complement strand
GTCTTTACGGCGTTATGGTCGCTTCGCGCGGTGAAGGCGTGGAAACCGTGCCTTTGCCTGACGTCGTGGGCAAACGCAAAACTGTCCCGCCGGATCACGCCTGGATACGCAGCGCCCGGCTGGTGGGTACGTGTATGGGGGATGAGTAGGTTGGGTAACTGGTAATTGGTAATTGAGTAATTGAGATATTGGGGTACTGGGATATTTTTTAGCAAGCGATTTATCACCCTGTCACCCTGTCACCTTGTCAGGAGAGAGAATGGAAGCAGCAGGCATCAACATCGGTTACTTACTCATACAGGTTTTGTGCATTGGCAGTTTTTTGCTGCTGGTGGGCGGCGCGGCTGTTTTCCTGGCAGTGTACATGGGTCGCGTTTTGCGCAAGACGGAAAATAAGGCCCAGGGCGATTTGTTGATGACGGCCGTTGTCGGGCCGGATGGCGTTTTGGTTCCGGCGGAACTGTTGGAGGGGAGTAAACAAGTGGAAATTCGGCAGCAGTACGGCCGTCTCCTCCTCGTCCCTCTGGCCGAATCCCCGGAAGAAAAAGAGGACGATGCGCTATGAAAAAAATGAGTTCTGCAGAAGCCCGTGAATTTTTGTTAAGCGGCGCGCGCACCGCCAAATTAGCCACCGTGCGGGCCGACGGCCGTCCCCACGTAGCCCCCATCTGGTTTTTACTGGATGGGGATGATTTGGTTTTCAACACCTGGCATAAATCTGTCAAAGCGATGAACTTAAAGCGAGACGGCCGTGTTTCTCTTTGTGTAGACGACGAGACGCCGCCTTTTGCCTTTGTCCTCATCGAAGGTACGGCCTACATCAGCGACGAATTGACGGCCGTCAAACATTGGGCCACCCGCATTGCCGCCCGCTACATGGGCGAAGACCAGGCCGCAGCCTATGGCAAACGCAACGGCGTTCCCGGCAAATTGCTTATCCGCGTAACCATCACTAAAATTGTGGCCCAAAAAGAAATAGCAGCTTGATTACATGGAGAAAACAGCATGACTAAAAAGAGTGTCGGTTACGTTCATCTGGAATGGACGTGTCCTTCTTGCGGTACGCGCAACAAAGGTACAGACAAAATTTGCATCAACTGCGGCGCGCCCCAGCCGGACGATGTGCAGTTTGAGCAGGCCGCCCAGGAAGAATTGATTACGGATGAGAGCGTCATCGCGCAAGCCAAAAAAGGGGCCGATATTCACTGTCCTTACTGCGGCACGCGCAACCCGGCCGACGCCAAAATTTGCAGCCAATGTGGGGGCGACCTGTCCGAAGATGCGATTAAACGGGAAAGCGGCCGTGTTCTGGGCGCCTACAAGGACAAACCGGCCCCTGACGTTAAATGCCCCAGTTGCGGCGCGATGAATCCGGCTTCAGCCCGGCAATGCGCCCAATGTGGCGCGCCCCTGCGTCAATCAGAAAGTGAACCGGCGCCCCCGCCAGCCAAATCGGCTGCCAAATCCGGGCTGCCCGGCTGGGTGATGGCTGTGGGCGCGATTGTTCTGCTGTTTCTTTGCGGCGGTTTGCTGCTCCTGACGCTGCGCACGGATGACGTTAAGGGCACGGTGGCCGGTGTGGAATGGCAGTACACCGTTGCCATTGAAGCTCTGGCCCCGGCTGAATACAAAGATTGGCAGGATCAGATACCGGCCGACGCCGAGATACTGTCTTGCTCTGACGAGGTGCGCTCCGTTCAGGACAGCCCGGCGCCCAATTCCGAGGAGGTGTGTGGCACGCCGTATACTGTAGACACCGGTTCCGGCGTAGGCGAAGTGGTGCAGGATTGCGAATATCGGGTGTATGATGCCATGTGCCGCTATACGGTCATGGAGTGGCAAACGGTAGACCAGGCAGCCGCCTCTGGTAATGACTTTCAACCGGATTGGCCGGCTCTGGCTCTGGCAGCCGATGAGCGGGAAGGGGAACGGGAGACCAATTTTACCGTTATCTTTCGCGCAGACGGCCGTGATTATACCTACCACCCCACCACCCTGGAAGAGTACCGTCAATTTCAGCCCGGCTCTACCTGGACGCTGAAAGTAAATAAATTGGGAGCCGTTGTAGGCGTAGAACCCTAAAGGACGACATTATGCCGGAATTTTTTAACGTTTTGCCGCCGGATGAGGCGCGCGCTTTGTTATTTGAGCATTTAAGGGCCGTATTGCCCGCCGAAATCATGGCCACTGAAGATGCGTTGGGCCGGGTGACGGCTACGGCCGTCCATTCCCCTCAGCCCCTTCCCGCCTTTCGCCGCAGCACGATGGATGGTTACGCCGTCCGCGCTAAAGATACCTACGGCGCGTCCGAAGGGCTGCCCGCTTTTTTGGCGGTGATTGGCGAAGTGCCTATGGGCCAGGCAGCCGAGGTAGAACTGGGTACCGGTCAGGCGACCATCGTCCACACCGGCGGCATGATTCCCGCTACGGCCGACGCTGTGGTACAGATTGAACATACCCAGACAATGGCCGGGGAGATGATCCCGCCCTTTGAAATCGAGGTGTTCAAGGCGGTAGCCGTCGGCCAAAACGTGTTGCAAGTGGGCGAAGACGTGGCCCTGGACGCTGTGGTCTTGCCTGCCGGCCATCTGCTGCGTCCCCAGGATTTGGGCGGCTTGCTGGCTTTGGGTATCACCGAAGTCAGCGTCAGCCGCCAGCCCAGCGTCGGCATCCTGGCTACCGGCGACGAAGTCATCCCGCCGCAGGAGATGACAGGGCCGGGGCAGATTCGGGACATCAACAGTTATACAGTGGCTGGGGTGACGCAGCAGGCCGGCGGGGTTCCCCTTTTAGGCGGCATTGTGCCGGACGATTTGGCTGCGCTGCAAGCAGCTGCCGCCGACATGCTGGCTCGCTGCGATATGCTGGTCATGTCCGCCGGTTCTTCCGTGAGTGTGCGGGACGTGACGGTGGAAGTGGTGGACAGGCTGGGAAAACCGGGTGTATTGCTGCACGGGGTGGCTACCCGCCCCGGCAAACCGACCATTGTCGGTGTGGTGGATAACAAGCCGGTCATCGGTCTGCCCGGCAATCCCGTCTCGGCGATGGTGCAGTTCGATATGTTTGGCGTTCCGGCTATCTACCGCCTGCAAGGGGTGCAAACCATGCCCCGGCGCGGCCGTGTTTGGGCCAGGCTGGGTCAAAATATTGCCAGCGAAAGCGGCCGGGAGGATTACATTCCGGCGCGGCTGGAGGAAGGAGAGGAGAGGTTGACGGCCGTGCCCGTCTTTGGCAAGAGTAATCTCATTTATACCCTGGTCAATGCGGACGGTCTGATTAAAGTGCCGCTGAACAAGGGGGGCTTGCTGGCGGGGGAATGGGTAGAAGTGCGGCTGTTTTAGAGGTTAGAGATTTGAGATTGGAGATTAGGGAGTGATCTTCAATCTCCAATCTCCAATCTCCAATCTCCAATCTCTCTTATGTCAGTCTCCATCATTGTCCCTACCCGCAACGAGGCGGCCAATATTGACCCGCTGCTGCTGCGGCTCTCCCAAGCGATGGGAGATACGCCGTTTGCCGTCATTTTTGTGGATGACAGCGACGACGCTACGCCGCAGGCAATTGCGCGGGCGCAGGCGCGGTTTGCTTTCCCCATTCGGGTGATTGTGCGGCCGCCGGAAGCGCGGAACGGCCTGAGCGGGGCGGTGGTGGACGGCTTTCGGGCGGCGCAGGGGGAATGGGTCTGCGTGATGGACGCCGATTTGCAGCATCCGCCGGAGATGATTCCGGCGCTGTTGGGGCGGGCGCGGCAGGCGGACGCCGATATTGTGGTGGGCAGCCGCCAGGCCGGTTTGTGGGGGCCGTATGGCCTCAGCCGCCAGCGGGCGCTTACGTCGCAGGCGCTTACCTTTCTGGCCCGCGCCTGGTTTCCTCGCCTGCTCAAAAATGTGTCTGACCCGTTGACCGGCCTTTTTCTGGCGCGGCGGGTGGCGATTGATCTGGATGCGCTGTGCCCGGACGGCTTCAAGATTTTACTGGAGATCCTGATCCGCTGCCCCGGCTTGCGCGTCTCGGAACTACATTTTGCTTTTGCGGAGCGGCAGGAGGGGGAGAGTAAGGCGGATTTTCGGGAGGGGATGCGCTTTTTCCGCCATCTGATACGGTTGCGGGCGACGGCCAACCAGTCGTTTCCTCGCTTGATTGCGGTGGCGGCGGGATCGGTGCTGCTGGATATAGCCGTGTTTGTCCTCCTTACGCATTTTACCGGCTGGCCTTTTTGGCTGATGGCTGTTCTCTCCGCCGAATTGTTCATCCTGCTGCGTTTTGCGGTGACGGAAAAATGGGTGTTAGGGGGTGGGCGCCCTGTGCCCGGCTGGCCATCGTTCCGCCGCTTTTTTGTGAGCAACCAGTTATCGCTGTTTCTGACGCGGCTGCCGCTGCTGGCTTTGTTTATCGGCCGTTGGCAATGGCCGCTGGCGTTGGCGGGGCTGTCGGCCAGCCTCATCGAAGGCGCGGTGCGGTACGCCTTGTCTGAGCAATGGGTTTTCTCCCGGCGCGGCCTGACGATGTGGCAGCCGGCCGTGTATTGGTACAACGTCCACGATATTTTACGTCTGGAATCGGAAGTGGCCTTGCCGGAGCTGGCCTGGTTTGCCGTTGCTGAACCGCCGCCGAACGTAGACATTTTGGTGCGGACTGACCGGCACGGCACACCCAGCCCGCAGCCGGGGGCCATCACCTATAGTGAGGGGTTGGGCCGTTTTGGGTTTGGGGTGGCCATCATGCCCGGCGATTATACTGAAGTAGTTGTTTCGCCTGCGCTGGAAAAATCACCCTATGCGCTTTACAAGAGCATTCTGGAGCCGGTTTTGCGCTGGGCGTTGGTGCGGCGGGGGTATGCGCTGATGTATGGCGGCTGTTTTGCCTGGGGGGAGGAGGCAACGCTGGTGGTTCCGGCGGAGGATAGGGGGAAAACGGAGGCAGTGTTGACGGCCGTACAGTCCGGGGCGCGTTTTTTGTCGGACGATTTTACGATTTTGCGAGGGGACGGCCGTGTGTTCAGTTTTCCTAAGCCGGTAACGGTGACGGGAGAGACGGCCGTGTCGGCCGTGTCGGCGGCAAAATCCCGCTTCCGGTGGCAAAACCTGATTTACACGTCGGCGGGGCGGCGGGCGGGGCTGAAGTTGAGCCGATACCGCTGGCCGGTGGCGACGCTCAACATCACCTTGC
>JALUPA010000205.1 GCA_027054335.1 Ardenticatenaceae bacterium | reverse complement strand
CCTCCGGAAACCGCCCGCGCCTGGGCAGCAGCCGGGCGCTGGCCGGCCAGGTGTCCAGGTCGTGTTCGTCAAAGGGCCAGGCCGCGTTAAGCAGGTCTACCGCCGCTGCTGCCCAGGCGCGGGCGGTTTCCGGAGGCATCCGGTCGCGGGCCACCGTTTGCACTAGGCGGTGTACCGCCAGCCGCCCGTCTGTTTGCGTTGCCAGAGAGTACGCTTGCAGGGCGGCCAGAGCTTCGTCCCGCGCCAGTTCGTCCGCCAGCACTTCGGCCAGTTCCGACGGCAGGGCGGCGGCCTGCGCCGTTATGCCGTCCAGCGGGATGTCGTCCGGGGCCAAAAAGCAGCACAGGTTCAGCAAGGCCACTGCGCCCGGCGTCTGGCGCAGGCGGTCAAAGGCCATTTGCCACGTCGTGGTAATCGTGGCGCGGTAGTCGTCCGGTGGTTTGGCCCTGGCCCACAGTTCCCGCCGCCGCTGCCGGTACAGCCGCAGGTAATCGGCCGCGCTTTTCTGCCGCGTTTCCATATACGCCGCCGCCTGCTCCAGCGCCAGGGGCAGGTAGCCCAGATCCTCCGCCAGTTCCGCCAGTGTGTCTGCCTGAGATTTGTCCAATCTGCCAGATTGGACAAATCTTCGCTGCCAAAACGCCGCCGCTTCCTCCGGGGTAAACACCCCCAGCGCCAACGTCTGCGCCTGAGACCAGTGGGGCCGCCGCGAGGTAATCAGGACGTGTCCCCCGCCGCTGGGCAAATAAGAGCGCAGTTCCGCCGGCGTTATCTCGTCCGCATTGTCGTAGAGGAGCAGCCAGCGTTTGTCGCTGCCGTTGAGCCAGCTCAATACTATTGTCCGGGCTGCCTGCGGGTCGTCAAGGGGCAGCGGCAGGTTCAGTCTCAGCCCCAGCAGGCGCAGTTCCCCGTCCAGGACGGCCGTATTGTTGGCTTGTAGCAGCCAAATCAGGTCATAGTCACCCCGATGGTCGTGGGCGTAAGCCTGGGCCAACTGCGTCTTGCCCACGCCACCCAACCCGGTAACAGCCAGCGTAATGGCTATGGCGGATTGTGATGCCTGGAACGCTTTTTGGATGGCGGCCAGATGCTCTGTCCGGCCGGTGAAGTTGGGGTTGGGTGGCGGCAGGTTGTTCAGGGGGAATGAAGGGGGGGCACCATCGTAATGATAATGGGTGTGTTTGTCCCGGCCCACCTTGTCACCGCCGATTTTGTCGCCGGTTACGTAGTCGCCCTGAATGTTGGTTTCGCCTGCCATTTTTTTGCTCTCCGGGTTGGCGCGCTGTTTGTGTGGGGCACGGCCGTTGTTCCTGTTTGGATTGGGTGTTTGGTATGCCGCTTATTGTAAGGGAAAAGGGGGCGATGGAGCAAGGGCGTTGGGCAGATGTGATCTTAACGCGCTTCAAATCGCCTGGGATTGCAAATCTCAGGCTGACATGCGCCGCAGGCGCTTAAAGTACGCTGAAGCGCACTTGGATGTTGACCGGACACAATTTTAACGCGCTTCAGCGTGTTTTCTGTCTCAGACGCCGAATTGCATTCGGCGGCATTTGGCGGGGGGGTGTTTGCTGGCAATCGCCTGGGATTGCAAATCCCAGTCTGGCAAGGAAAGTACGCTGAAGCGTGCTTGGGCGTGGGAGTGCGTGATCGTAACGGGCTGACGGCCGTTTGGGGAATTGGATAGGAAATTGTTACGGCCGTCTCCGCCCCGGGATGATGGACGTTAAATAATTAAATCGGAAATCGGCACGGCCGTCTCCGCCCCGCGATGAATCGCAGGGCTACAAAACAGCGCCCCGTGAACGGGGCTAAACCGGGTTCACCCGGCGGCAGTTGGAAACAGCGCCAACGGCTGCAAAGTCGGCCCTGCGGCAGGTTCAGGGCAAGCTCTTTGCCGACTGGAACCAGACCGCGAAGGCGGTCTTGGCAAACGTAGCGATATTACCGAAAACCGATTACCGTTCACCGTGATACTGGTAATAATTGACCCGAATCTTGCCGTTGTACAACTTCCGCACCCGATCCGGTTTGCCGCGTTTGAAGTAGCGGGGGAACAGGGCATCGGCCGTTAAAATATAGACCGCCCACCCCTTTTTTTTGCGGAATATTTTGTTGAGCGTCAGGTAGAGGTCGTTGATTTCCTTATAGCCGCCCAGGCGACGGCCGTAAGGCGGATTAGAGATCAATACCCCATACTGCCGGTCAATCCACAAATCTTTTAGCTCTTTCTGGGCAAACGTAATATCGTCGGCCACCCCAGCTTTGGCGGCGTTGCTTTGGGCGATGGCAATGCTGGCGGCGTCGCGGTCGTAACCGTTGATGTGGAGACGGCCGTTCCGGTCAATGGCGTCCTGGGCAGCGGCGCGGGCGTCCTGCCACAACTGCGGGTCAATAACAGGCCACGCCTCGGCGGCAAAGGTGCGATTGAGGCCCGGCGCGATGTTGCGGGCAATCATGGCCGCCTCAATGAGAATCGTGCCGGAGCCGCAGAGCGGGTCAATGAGCAGTTGCTCCGGTCGCCAACTGCTGAGGCGCACCAGCCCGGCGGCCAGCGTTTCTTTGAGCGGCGCTTCCCCCGCATCGGCGCGGTAGCCCCGTTTGTGCAGCCCCGCCCCGGAGGTGTCTATGGCGAGGACGGCCGTATCCCGCACCAACGACGCCTGAATAGCATATTCCGGTCCCGTTTCCGCCAGCCATTCCACGCCATACGCCGCTTGCAGCCGTTCCGCCACCGCCTTCTTGACGATGGCCTGGCAGGAGCGGGGGCTGTGCAGGGTGGATTTGACTGTTTTGGCGCTGATGGGGAAACGGCCGTCTACCGGAATCAGTTCTTCCCAGGGAATCGCTTTTGTTTGCTCGAATAGTTCGTCGAAGGTGACGGCCGTAAATTCCCCCATCTTCAACAGCACCCGATCCGCGCAGCGCAGCCACAAATTAGTCCGGGGCACATCCCGCCACGTGGCCGCAAACTCCACCTTGCCTTCTCCGCCGGCAAGCTGGTTGAAACCCAATGCTTTCAATTCATTCTTGACGATCTTCTCCAGCCCAAATTTAGCTGTGGCGATCAGGGTGATATTTTCCATATCACCGTATGTTACCACAAACAAAGCTCCCGGCGCGAAAGCGCCACAGGCAAAATTCGTTTCTTCCCCAATTCGCTGTTTTGGGCGATAATGGGAGCGGAGAATGATTATGACGAATGCTATTTACATTACCACCACAGAACCCCGCTGCGGCAAATCGCTGGTCTCTTTGGGAATCGCCAACATTTTGCTGCGCAAGACCGGCCGGGTCGCCGTTTTTCGGCCCATCATTGACGCCGAATCGGCCGACCAGCCGGACAAGAATATCGAGCTGCTCCTTTCCTATTTTAATCTTAAAACCAACTATGAAGATACCTATGCTTTTTTGGAGCATGATGCCCTGGCCTTGTTGGGGCAGGGGGAGTACGATGCCTTCATGGATCGCATTATCCAGAAGTACAAACATTTGGAAGCCCGCTGCGATTACATCATGGTGATTGGGTCGGACTTTGAGAGTGATGAGTCGGCCATTGAATTTGATTTGAATGCCCAGATTGCCCGGACGCTGGGCATACCGGTGTTGATTGTCAGCCGGGCGGATAAGCTGGGGCCGGCCGAGGCGTTGGGGGCGGTGCGGGTGATTCTGGACTCGTTTGCCGGGATGGGCTGCCGGGTGGCCGGGGTAATTGTGAACCGGGCGACGCCGGAAAATGTGGCGGAACTAACGGCCGTTCTCCAGGAAAACGTGGCCCGCGAAGACCGCTTCGTTTTCGTCATTCCCGCCGACGAGCGGTTGAGCAGCCCCACCATCCGGGAAGTGGCCGAGCAGTTGGATGCCGAGGTGCTGTATGGCGAGGAATATCTGGATTGGCTGGCTTACCGCAATCTGATTATTGCCATGCGGGTGCGCCATTATTTAGACTATCTGACTCGGAACGCTTTGCTGATTACGGCCGGCGACCGGAATGACGTGTTGTTGAGCGCGTTGCAGGCTCATCGCTCCCAAAGTTACCCTCGGCTGGCGGGGATTGTACTGACGGGGGGACTGAAACCGCCGGAATCGGTGGCCTTGCTGCTGGAAGGGTTGGGGGAACTGGTTCCCATCCTCTCGGTGCAGACGGATACGTATGACACGGCCGCTTTGGTAAGCAACATCCGTTCTTACATTACGGCCGATAATTGGGCCAAAATTAACTTGAGTTTGAAACTGTTTGAGGAGTACGTGGATACGGCCGTTCTGGAAGCCCATTTGGGCCGCATCCAGGCTGCCGGCATGACGCCCCGCATGTTCCTCTACAGCCTGATACAAAAAGCCAAAGCAGACAAAAAACGCATCGTCTTGCCGGAAGGAACGGATGAACGCATTTTGCGGGCAGCGGAAATTTTGTTGAACCGGGATATTGTAGACCTGGTTTTGCTGGGTGACCCGCGCGAAGTGCGTAAACAGATACGCCGTCTGAATCTGAATATCAACCTGGACGACGTACCCATAATTGACCCCCGCACGTCACCCAAGCTGGACGAATACGCCCAAACGCTTTACGAACTGCGCCGCGACCGGGGGCTGCCTCTGGATTCGGCGCACGATTTGATGCAGGACGTGGCTTATTACGGCACGATGATGGTGTACAAAGGGGATGCGGACGGTATGGTGTCTGGTGCGGCGCACACGACAGCGCACACCATTCGGCCGGCGTTGCAGTTTATCAAGACCAAGCCTGGCTTTTCTGTAGTGTCTTCTGTCTTCTTCATGGCGCTGGATGACCGGGTGCTGGTGTATGGCGACTGCGCTGTCGTGCCCAATCCTACGGCCGAGCAGTTGGCCGAAATTGCTATCTCTTCGGCAGATACGGCGCAGACGTTTGGTGTTGAGCCGCGCGTGGCGATGCTTTCCTACTCTACCGGCGCGTCGGGCAGCGGCGCGGATGTGGAGAAGGTGCGCCGGGCCACAGAATTGGCCCACGCGCGGCGGCCGGATTTGATTCTGGAGGGGCCGATGCAGTATGACGCGGCCGTTTCGCCGGAGGTGGCGGCGGCCAAAATGCCGGGGTCCAGGGTGGCGGGGCGGGCGACTGTTCTCATCTTCCCCGATTTGAACACGGGCAACAACACGTACAAAGCGGTGCAGCGGGAAACAGGCGCTATTGCCA
>JALUPA010000204.1 GCA_027054335.1 Ardenticatenaceae bacterium | reverse complement strand
CTAAATAGATACGCTGAAACAGATGGTCAATGCGCGAAATCCCATAGCAGCGCCGCTTAATCGTCTTAATCTTATTGTTCAAGCCTTCTACAAAACCGCTGCTGAAGCGGTTGATAAAGTAGTTGGCAATGAGAGACAAGTGATTCTTCAATGTCTTGAGAAACTTATCAAAACAGCTCACCCCCTGTCGCCTTACCTTGTCCCGCCACTTGCCTAATCGTTGTAAGGCTTCCTCACGATTGAGGGGTAGGTCAAAAATCGCCGTTAATTCTTCGCGCAACGTATAGGCGGCTTTCAGGGCTGGCGAATAAGCAAAGAAAGTGCGTAGTTTACGCCGTTCATCCGTTGTCAGGTCACGATTGTTTTTGCGAAAAGGCCACAAAACACCCTTGATCGATTCATATTCTGTCTCCGATAGCTCTTTTTGAAGACGACGACGTTCGGATTTACGCCAGGTATCCACACAATCACGATAATTCTTAGCCACATGAAAGCGATCCACAATCACAATTAGCGACGCCTCATCATGCGCCTGCTCAAATTCTTGGACAGCCGTAAATGTAGCCGTCCCACATGTCGGTACAGATATCGCATCGCCCGGACGATTTTAGAGCAGTTGTGTCCCCTATTGCCCACAGGCTGGAAAGTCGTGGTGCAATTTGATAGTTGGTACGCTTCTGAACGTCTCATCCAATACTGTCGCCGCCAAAGTTGGCAGATCACTCGCGGTTTGAGATGCAACCGTCTCTTGAGTGACAAGCGCGTTGACAAATATGCCCAAGAGTTAAGGCACAAGTGGTACCCTAAAGTGTGCGTTACCATTACGGACGGGGATAAATCCATTTATTATGTGCGACGGCGTGACGGCCGTTTAGCTGATGTACCCTATGATGTCCGTGTATTCTTTTCCAAAAGGTACCCGAGGGCGAAAGCTCTCTCGTACTTCATGAGTACGGATCTTAGTTGCTCGGCCAAACAGGTCTTGCAAGGGTACTCTTGGCGGTGGTCATGCAAAACGGTCAACTTTTATGCCCAAACGCAATTAGGATTGGCTGATTTTCGGGTGCGGTCCTATGAGGCGGTGGACAGGTACATGGTCGTCGTACATCTGGCCTGGGCTTACATGGAACAACGGTATGACCGTGAACGTTCGAGTCAAATTCAGACTTACGGTGACATTATCCGGCGGCATCGAGACGAACATGCGGTGGATTGGTTAACCGGGGCAGTAGAAATGGCAATTGAAACAGAGGATATTGACCTCGTGCTGCAACATTTCTTACGTCTGGAAAACCCGCCCGCATAGGCTTGATTCGCTGCCATCTTGTACGTCCACGGGATTCGAAATACACTCTTTGAGGCCCGGCTGTTGACGTGCGCCTTTTGACAGATTTCAGACTGTCTGTTTTTTTGTTAAAAATGCGATTTTCGCCAATGTCGAGTTACATAAAAAAACCTCTCACGGATGAGAGGCGGTCATTGGTCATATCTCTCATCTTCCAGACTTGGTTATCGTCTGCCGGAATTGGCACCTGTTAAACGGTTGCCGAGGCTTCATCGGGCCGGTCCCTCTGCCTCTCTGGATGAGTATTTGTTTGTGTATGAATAGAAGTGTACAGCGGGGTGATACGGCCGTCAAATGAACCGGAAACCAAATCACTGCCCATTTAAACCGAAAGCATTGGCCAATAGAACGTGGAATTGATTCCGCAGAACTTTATAAGAGAAGTGGCGCAAGGCAAGTTCATAATTAAATAGGCACAGTTCTTCCTGGTATGAAGGATCATCTAAAATCCGCAGGGTATCCTGAATCGTTTTTTCCGTGATGTAATCATTAAATTCGATAACCTTAAACCCCTTCGGCCGAATATCTGTAGCGTAAATCGTATAATTATTGACTACAATCGGTTTTTTGTAATAAATAGCTTCCAGAAAAGCGTTGCCAAAACCTTCAATGAGGGATGGATAAGTAACCAGGTCAGCAATAGGATACGCATCCGAAAGACTGTAAATTTTCTTGCCATCCTCAGTTGTTCCCCGATGTTCACCAAAGCGCTCCGAAGAAAAAATTGCCCTGACGCCCATCCGGTCTGCAAAATCGGCTACTCTGGCTTCATATTCATAGCCATCGTCCCCGGAGGCGTGGGAAATGACGAGACGGGCTTTTCTCCCCAGGCGGCTGATCAACTCGATGGCGTTCTCAATCCCTTTTCGTTGCACCACTCTGGTAGGCTGTAATATAAAGAGTTCGTCTGGATCGAGGCCGAGGGCTTCGCGTAAATCCGCTGAATATTCATCCGGCCCAGAAGGCGGGTTTTCAAAATCCATCACATTGGGAATAATAATAGAGCTGACGCCCACCCTGCGAGCCAGTTGGTGGCTGGCAGAAGTGTTGATGACCACGTGCTGCACTGATGGCAAATGGGGCGGGACAGCCATAGCAATGTAGTCCCATATAGAGTTAACCAAGAGTGGTTTTCTCTCCCAGGTGAAGTCATGATGGTGGGCTATCGTAGGCATGGCCGTTTCCGCAATAACCTCAACAAGAGCCATGGAGAGGGGAATATTCAAGGGAAAAGACAATATATTTTGGGGGACCAATAACTCAATATTGAATTCTTTTATAAACGAGTAAATGTGTTTCTTAAAAAACACTCTTCGGGTATGAATCCACTGCGTTTCCTCTCTAGTCCGCTGGGTTGAGCTAAAAAACTTGTGGTAGTAGGCCCGATTTTCCGGTTCCAGGAAATGGGCTTCTTTAACGACCATGGAATGATCAGACGGCCGATCGGATAGGCCGGAAAAATAAAAGCATTGGTGGCCCATTTCTTCCAACACGGTGGCCCACTTAGAAGTCTCCAACGAAACGCCGTCTGTGCCTTGGAAGCGAAAAGAGATGAAACCAATATTAATCGATCTTTTTAGTGATGTGATCATAGCTGCCTCAAGTTACTTTAAGGTGATTTCCCGCACCGTTACCGGGATAGCCTGATTATAGTTCAGTCAGTCGCTATTAACATATTAAAATGAGCTATGAACCTTTCAAACTGGGTTGCTTTATCGAATTGATTCACAATCAATTTTCGCGCGTTTATTTTCATTTCCTGGTAATGATTTTGGTTTACCCAAATCTTTTTTATCGCAGCTGCCAACGCTGACTTATTCCCCGGCTCGACCATGTACCCTGTTTCCCCATCAATAACGATCTCAGAAACACCCCCAATATGGGATGAAACAACGGGCACACCCATAGACATGGATTCTAACAACACATTGGGGAGACCTTCTTTATTCAGGCTGGGCAAAACTGTTATATCGAGTCGCTCAAAAACATAGTTGGGTTCATCTGTAAAAGGGAAAAAGGAAATATGTCGTTCCAATCCCAGCGTTTTTACCTTTTCTTTTAGCATTTCTTCGTCCGGGCCATCACCGACCATCAGCAAATGAACATTTGGCAAGGAGGTTTTTACCATCTCTTCCAGGGCTGCAAATAAGACAGGGTGCCCTTTTCGAGGCTCAAAGGAACCGATACTGCCCAGAATCGGGGAGGCGTTATCGGGCAGAGGGTATCTGGCTTGGGCTTCTTTCCAGGCGCTGTCTGAGTGGCGAAACCTGGCGGTATCTGTACCTTGGTAGATCAGGGCCACTTTTTCCGCCGGAATATTGTACGTCTTAATCAAGTATTTCCGCGTGAAATCTGTAATGGCGATAACTGAGGTGTTAATCGTTTCATCAGGTAAATAGAATTCCCGAAGATATTCAGGCACGATTGTCCCTGTTTTAGGGATCAAATGAGTGTCTAAGCCACCCTCCTTGATGCAGCGAGCGGCAAACACCACACAATGGAATCCTTCTCTTGGCGGGTGTACTGTACAAATGGCTACATCACAGTCCCTGAGCGCATTGGTCCAGATAGCTTGATTGTTACGATCTTCAAGAATAACTTCATCCCAATCATATGTGGTAATGATGGCTCCTGTGTGACGGCATTGTTCAACAATCCAACTGCCTTCCGGGGCTAGTAATGATACTTCCTGGTGGTTCTTGATGAAGGCTTGGACAGCTTCTGCTACCCATATTTGGGTGCCACCGTGCAAATGAGTATCCTCGATAAATCCGATGTGCATATAACCTCCTTAATTCAATTTATAAAGCTGTTTTAGCAAGTACTCAAAGGTATTTCTAAAGGATGCGCGACTATATCTGGCCCGTACAGCTTCTTTGTTATGAATTATCATATTTTGTTGGCTGCCTGGATGAATAAGCAAGTTGGCTACGTCGGATAAAAAATCCTCATGTAATGTGCCTTCGGGGAATAAAGTGTAACGAATCTGCAATTCTTGGGGTAGTTTCTCGCCAATCACATCATTAAACACTTCTCTGGGATGGTATTGACTGCAAATGATGGGGATTCCGCAGGCGCTGGCTTCGATGATGGGAAGTCCCCGACCTTCAGTCTCACTGGGAAACAGCACCACATCGGCCATCCGGTAATTGGCTTCGATGGTCAGTGGGGGAAACTGGTTGTTGGCAAAGGATGCGTGAGTCTCTTGCCCCACTGAAAAAGCCAGGAAGATTCGCTCAGCCAACGTTTCTGGTAAGGCGCTCATTGTTTTCTCGTAGGCAAACAAAACTTTTTCTAAATCTGCTTGATGCTCTTTGGGGGCCGGGCCGGTAATATGCAGAATCAGCTGACGGTTCGGGTTATTTTCAAATTCTTCCTTTAATTTGCTTTTCTGAAAAAGCGCCCCAATCAATTCAATATCTCTTTCAATTCTTTTACGACTGACGATTCGAGTAGGTTGCAGCATAATGATCAAATCGTCAGACAGGGGATCAATTGTTAGTCCAGGTCGAACGCCAAGAATTATCGGTTGTTGGTTTTTCATCCAAGAATCAATCCGGGACAGATGATCAATAATAGGAATTGGGCGCATGATCGCTTCCCCATCGGATAAGATATGGCCCATCCGCAACCTGATATCGCGCACATCTTTTTTGCTGTAGGCGGCGAAGAAGGCATCATCTATGTAGGTTGATAGCGTAAATACTTTTTCCCGGGGAAAACCAAATTTATTAATCAGCTTCCTGGACTGGCGAGCATTGATATTGACTTGCAACCATTTGGCGCCATTCCAGGGATAGAGCAATTCAAACAAGGAGAAAAATGGTTTGTTATCTATATTTCGGAAGAAGTGGTCTCGAACGCCAGGCTTTTCTCCAGGCTTTCTTTCTGAAGGCGGCTTGCCGTCTTCCCAATAAAAATCGTGGTTGGAATTCAATATGTGAATGCCCAGAATTTCCGTCGCCAGAACTAAACCAAGCGTCAAGGCGATATTCCCCGGGTTAGAAGCAACGTTAACTGGTACGATTAAAGTTATTTGATTGTCTAAAAAGTATTTTCCGAGACGTTTGGCGATTTTAACAGCCTGCCGATATATTTCATTTGCCAAAAGAGTTGATTCTTCACTGCGTGGTTTCATATCTTTCCGGAAAAGGGCGTTAAACCATTTTCCATCATCCCACTTGTGCCAGCCATCTATGCCCTCTATGGGCAACCTGGGCCATTCAGCCTTGAGTATTGAGGATACCTGGGGCTGGAAACTGCCACCGATAAAGTGAATGGAGGGATTTCTTGAAGGAGTAAAGAGGTCATTCAGGCTATGGGCATATTTAGATATTTCTATGGAGACTCCATCAGTGCCATAACTGAAGGTGATGAAGGCTGTACCTTTGGCAAAGAATTTCAGATAACCTTCACTATAAGGGGGTAACGGGGCTTTCTTTTCGTTTTTAATCTGATTGAGTAAAGAAACAATATCAGCCCAATCGGCTGGATGGCAGTTATCCAAAACGGCCGTTAAATGATGGAACAGTTCATTCGAGTCAGATGACTTCATAAAATGTTGGGTACTCATATCGTTTGCTTAACTAAACATCCAGAAATATACTCCTTCAATCCCAGGCTGGTTTGCTCTTGAAACGTGACCCAATCCCAAGTACAGTATAGTCAGAAGGGAATAAACATGCCAACAGAAAATCTTTAACCCAAGGGAATAAACTATGCCGCTGGTTACAACAGGTCATCAACAAATTTATTATGAGTTGTTCGGCAAGCCGGCCGACAAACCCGTTTTGCTGCTGGTGCATGGAGCCGGCGGCAGCCACCTGGATTGGCCGGCCGAACTGCGTCATTTACCGGGTACGGCCGTCATCACTATAGACCTCCCCGGACACGGCCGTTCCTCCCCACCATCCCGCGCTACCATCGCCGCCTATACCGACGACGTGCAGGCATTCATGGAGGCGCTGGCGCTGGCGCGGGTCATTGTGGCCGGGCATTCCCTGGGCGGCGCTATTGCTCAGGAATTGGCTATCCGGCGCAGTCCGCAGGTGGCAGGGTTGGTGTTGATAGGGACGGGAGCCAAGCTGCGGGTCAGCCCGGCGCTGCTGGAGATGCTGGAGACGGATTTTGCGACGGCCGTAGCTGCCGTCCCCCAATACGCTTTCGCCCCAGACGCGCCGGACAGCCTGCGCCAGGCGCACCAAAGCCGTCTGGCGCAAAATGACGCCTCCGTCGTCTACGGCGATTTTGCCGCTTGCGACGCTTTTGACGTGCGGGCACAGTTGGGGCAAATCAATGTGCCTACCCTGGTGATTAGCGGTTCCGAAGACGTGATGACGCCGCCCAAATACGGCCGTTACCTGGCCGACCACATTCCCCACGCTACCTTCACGCTCATCGAAAATGCCGGGCACATGCTGGCTTTGGAGCAGCCGAAGAGGGTGACGGCCGTTATCCGCCAGTTCCTCACAACGACAGACTTTACAACAGCGTAACCGGTTCCAGGGCAATCAAATCGGCAAAATCGTCCGGCTGCAATTTGTCAAAAGACTTCGGCAGCACCTTCTTGTATGCCCACGGCGTGCCGGTCAACCGCGTGGCATTCTCACACCACAACTGCGCCACGCGGTCCTTGTGCTTCACGTCCACGTCTTCCCGCCCCTTCGTTTCAATCAGATGGTAGACGCCGTCCGTCGTCACGGCTACAAAATCAGGCTCGTAGTAGCGCAGATTGGCCGCCGAATCGGTGTAGGCGATGGTGAAGCCGAACCGCTCCGGGATTTTGGCGAAGCGCGCCACGTCCGGCGCGTTTTGCAGGAAAGCGGCAAACGCCTTCTCGTACTTGTTGTCCGCTGCCACCAGATTGAACACTGTCTTGTCCGCTTCCAGCGTGGGGTGCGACCAGGTGAACAGGGAACCTTTGCTGTAGCGGGGCGTGGCGGTCATATCCAGTTGGATGACGCCGTTCCCGGAAGTGACAGGCACTTTGGAAGTGCCTGTCACTTGGGGTGTTTGCAGCCCCTTATGCAGACGGCGGATGGTGATGAGCAGGCTGACGGCCGCGCCTTCCAGGACGGCGTTGAAGTATTGCCAGGCGATGGCCAGGGAGATGATTTTAGTTTTGCCCGTGCCGGCGGCCATTTTCAGGCAGTAGCGGGGGAAGTTGTCGTATTGCAGCAGGCGCAGCTTTGAGGTGAGGGGCATACGGCCGTATCTCCCCTCACCCCATCGCCATCCCCAAATAAAACAGCGACGCCACGCGCCGGAAACCCGCACTTTGATACAAATGCACAGCGGCCGTATTCTCCGCCCACACGCCAATGCGGACAGTGTGGCTGTTTTGCCGGGCCAATTGGTGGAGGGTGGCGAGGAGCAGGCGACGGCCGTATCCCCGCCTCTGCCACTCCCGTACAATCCCCATCGGTTCAATCTCCACTGCACCTTTGCCGGACGGCCGTACCCAGGCAAAACCAATCGGCCTGTCTTCCGGCGTCAGAAAGTAGAGGTCTTTGGCATTTGTCAGATCGGCGGCGACTTCCTGGGGAGTAAAGGGCTGGTACCAGGGAGTGTGACTGAAGCTGGCGTCGTAGAGGCGGAGGAATTGGGTCACGGCCGTCACCCGATCAAACGTTTGCAGGGTGATGGCGGTGGGAGGCAGCCCGCTTAAATCCGTCAGTTCCATCAGCCATTCTTCATGTTCCAGGGAAAAGCCGCGTTTTTGCAGGAAGCGGGCGCCTGGCGTGTCCAGAGAAGGCGTTTGCCAGGAAAGCTGTAAGGGAGTACGGCCGTTAAAATCCTGAACCAATTGCCGCAATAACCGGCTGCCCCAGCCCTGCCGCTGCCAGCGGGGCGCAATGAAGCCGTCAATTTCTACGATTTCTGGCAAACCGGGGACGGGCCATACGGCCGTATAGCCTGCAACGTCGCCCTGTACCGTCAGTACCCGAATGTAAATGGCTCGCTTTAACTGCTGCTGGAAGGTTACGGCCGTGCGCGGGGTTTCCGGGTAAAGATTGTTATTGATTTGTACCAGCGCATCCACATCAGATGTTGTAAAATTCCGAATCTGCATAAATAGTCGCCTGTTGTTGTTTGTCTGGAATAATACACATAATTGCGAGGTTTCGCCTGATGAAAAAATACTTCTGGAACGAGGAACAGAATCGGCTGAGAACGTTGTGGCGTCTCTTGGTCCAGTTGGCTGTTTGGGGCGGGCTGCTGGCTGTTGTTCAAATCGTCATTTTACTCGTTCAAGGGCAAGCCATTACCAGGGAAGCGTTGGGGAAACCTTCTGTCTGGACGCGGCTGATTACTTTGTTGATGGTTGTTTATTTGATGGCTCGTTATGTGGATAAACGCCGCTTTTCCGATTATGGGCTGAACCTGAAAGACAAAGAGTGGTGGTATGATTTTGGTTTTGGCGTATTTTTGGGTGGTTTTCTGATTGTGGGTATTTTTCTGGTGCAATATTTGTTGGGTTGGGTCAAAGTGGATAAATCTTTTGTGCTGCCCGGTACGCAGGAAATAGCCACGGGTATGCTGGCTGTTCTGCTCAGTTTAACGGCCGCTTCTGTTTACCGCAGCCTGTGGGTATGGAGCTATACTTTGCGCAATACGGCCGAAGGGTTTCTTTATTTGAACCGCCTGAATACCCGGGCGGCCGTTGTGGCTGCCTTGCTGGCTTGTTTGGTTTACTACGTATTCATCATCAACAGAGCTTTAACTGTAAATATAACCTTTGTCTCTAACCTGGTGCGAGCTGGACTGTTATTGGCTTTGCCGTTTCTGATTACCCAGAGGCTGGGCATGACCATTGGTTTGGTGTTAGGTTGGAATCTCATGGAACTAAATATCTTTGGCTATCCCGTCGTTGACGCTATCGGCTCACCAGTCTCTATCGTTCATCTGAATCAAACCGGCCCGGCATTTTGGACGGGGTATCCTCTTGGCTTGGGCACAGGCATGATGGCGATGGTGGCTTTGATGATCGCCAGCGGCATCATTACATTGTGGGTTAAATGGCGGACAGGCCGGGCTGTATTTGATGGCTCTTTGTCGTACTATACGCCGCGTACAGTATCACACACGGCCGTTTCAGAAATCACTCAGGAAAAATAGCTTGACCCATTTTCCGGTGGATGATAAAATTCTTTCCGTTGCCCTCATCGTCTAGGGGACTAGGACGTAAGCCTTTCAAGCTTAAGACCGGAGTTCGAATCTCCGTGAGGGCACAAAAGCTCCGCCGGTTGGCGGGGCTTTTTTTAGTCTGGTACCCTATTTTTGCGCAAAAAATAGGGTACCAGACTACAGGACTAAGAAACTATGCGATTAGGATTGATGTTAGGGTACGCCGGGCGGCGCATTGAACTGCCCGTAGAATTGGTGCAGGAAGCGGATCGGTTGGGCGTTTACGCCGTGTGGACGGCCGAAGCGTATGGCTCTGACGCCGTGACGCCGCTGACCTGGCTGGGGGCGCAGACGCAGCATATCAAACTGGGCACAGCCATCATGCAAATGCCGGGGCGCACCCCGGCCAATGCAGCTATGACGGCCATGACTTTGAACCAGTTGTCAAACGGCCGTTTCCTCATGGGCTTGGGTCTCTCCGGGCCGCAAGTTGTCGAAGGCTGGCACGGCGTCAGCTACGCCCGTCCTCTCACCCGCACCCGCGAATACGTTACCATCCTCCGCCAGATTTTTGCCCGCCAAGACCGGCTGACCTACGACGGCAAAATCTACCAGATACCCTACCGGGGTGACGACGCCACCGGCCTGGGTAAACCCCTCAAAAGCACCCTGGAAGCCGCCCCCGACATTCCCATCTACCTGGCCGCTATCGGTCCCAAAAACGTGCAGCTAACGGCCGAAATTGCCGACGGCTGGCTGCCCATCTTCTTCTCGCCGCAAAAATACGACGCTATCTACAAGCCACGCATCGAAGCCGGCTTCGCCAAAGCCGGCAGCGGCAAAAGTCTGGCCGATTTTGACATTGCTCCCACTGTCTCCGTCGTCATCAACGACAATCTGGACATCTGTTACAACATGCTGCGCCCCATGCTGGCCCTGTACATCGGCGGGATGGGGGCCAAAGGCAAAAACTTCTACGCTGATCTGGCCGCCCGCTACGGCTACGCGGCCGAAGCAGCCGAAATCCAGGATTTGTACCTTGCCGGCAATAAAGGGGAAGCCATGATGAAAGTTCCCGCTGGGCTGATTGACGAAATTGCTCTCGTCGGCCCCCGCGAGCGCGTCCGGGAACGGCTTTCCCTCTGGCGCAATTCTCCCGTCACTACCATGAACATGATGGTCTACGACGTTGACGCCTTGCGCACAATGGTAGAATTAACAGAAGGTGCGTAATGACAGACAGGATCACTTCTTGACTCTGATTGTCTGGCCTGCTACAATTTGCACCATATATGATGTATTATATAGCGAAAAATAAAAAAATGGTGCAAATATGAGTATAAATATTGTCCCAATTAGCGATTTGCGTCACCAGGCCAGCAAAGTGGTTAATACTTTACGAGAAGGCGGTGATGTAGCCTATATTACCCAACACGGCCGTCCGGTTGCCGTCCTGGTTAATTTCGATCAATACGAGGCTATGATTGCCGAACTTGAAGCGTTCCAGCGCGGCCAGCCGGTGTATGCCATTGCCGAAGAACAAAACACATTTTCCGTGCTGGCCGATATGGCGCAGGATTTGGGTGTGGATGATCTGGCTGAACAACATGACCACTATTTGTACGGGGTTGACAAGTCGTGAAGCCAGCCATCTTTATTGACACCAGTTATTTTCTGGCGTTGGTTAACAGCCGCGATAAATACCATCAGGCTGCAAAAATTTTGGCGGCGCAAGTTCAGCCACCATTTGTGACCAGCAGTGCAGTGTTGTTTGAGTTGGGTAACGCTCTGGCTAAACCCCCGTATCGGGCGTTAGGCGTCCGGGCTTTACAGCAGATACGGGCTGATACGAGAATTGAAGTTGTACCTGTCACACCGGATTTATTTGCCCAAACGGTTACCTTTTATCAATCCCGTCCTGATAAAGCCTGGGGACTCACAGATTGTTCTTCCTTTGTAATTATGCAGCAGCGGGGCTTGCGTGAAGCGTTGACGGCCGACAAGCATTTTGCGCAGGCCGGATTCAAGCGGTTGTTGTATTTGTCTTAAATGGATTTTCAAGAGTGAATTTGAGAACACAAATTGTTTTACCGGAAGATAGTCAGACGCAAACGGCCGTATGGCAAACCCGCCACGCCCCCATCCCCATCGAACCGGGGCAGGAGCCGTTGTACGCGGCGTTGATTGCGGAGTTGGGGGAGATACGGCCGTTAACCGGCCCCGCCTACCAACGAACCATCCGCAAATACAGCCGCAAGGGATTGCCCTGGCTGGGCAAAAGCGACGTCCTGCGGGCCTACCAGCAGCTCTGCGCTGACGGCTATATGACCTACGACCCCGATCTGGTGACGCACATCCAGAAGAAGCCTATCCGCAGCCAGGCCGGCGTCACCGTCGTCACCGTTCTCACCAAACCTTACCCCTGCCCTGGCAAATGTATCTTCTGCCCCACCGACGTGCGGATGCCCAAAAGCTACCTGCATGACGAACCGGGGGCGCAGCGGGCTGAACGGCACGGCTTTGACCCCTACGCGCAAACGGCCGCCCGCATCCAGGCGTTAGAGCAGATCGGCCATCCTGCCGAAAAAATCGAACTGCTCATCCTCGGCGGCACCTGGTCTAGCTACCGGCGGGATTACCAGGAATGGTTTGTCAAACGCTGCCTGGACGCCATGAATGGGGAAGAGTCGGCCACGCTGGCGGAGGCGCAGGCGAAAAACACCGTCGGCCCGCGGCGCAACGTGGGGCTGGTGGTGGAAACCCGCCAGGACGAGATTGACCCGGGCGAACTGCGCTGGCTGCGCTATTTGGGTGTGACCAAAGTGCAGGTGGGCATCCAAAGCCTGGATGAGCGGGTGCTGGCCCTCAACAAGCGCGGCCACGACGTACAGGTCACCCGCGATGCCTTCCGCTTGCTGCGCCTGGCCGGTTTCAAGATTCACGGGCACTGGATGGCAAATTTGCTGGGAGCCACGCCGGAGAGTGATCTGGTAGATTTCGGCCGGTTGTGGTCGGATACGGCCGTGCGCCCCGACGAACTGAAGATATATCCCACCATGCTCGTGCCTAACGCAGAACTGTACGAATATTGGCAGCGAGGCGAGTACCAGCCCTACGACGAAGAAACGTTGACGGAACTGCTGGCCGATTGTCTGGCGCAGGTACCCCGCTACGTGCGCGTCAACCGGGTTATCCGCGATTTCCCCACGACGAATGTGGTGGCGGGGAACAAGAAAGCCAATTTGCGCCAGATTGCCACGCAGCGGGCAGAAAAACGCGGCCAAAAGTTGCAGGACATCCGCTATCGGGAAATCCGGCGGGAGAAGGTGACTTGGGCTGATCTGCATCTCCAGGCGACCACATACGAGACGGACGTGACGACAGAACATTTTCTCAGTTACGAGACGGCCGATGAGCGGCTGGCCGGTTTTCTGCGCCTTTCCTTCCCTCACCCGGACGCGGAATTGTCCCTGCCGGAGTTGGCCGGGCACGCCATGATTCGGGAAGTTCACGTCTACGGCCCCGCTCTCAACCTGGGGGAGGACAGCCAGGGGGAGGCGCAGCACATGGGGGTGGGGTCAAAACTGATCCACAAGGCAAAGGAGATGGCGCGGCAGGCCGGCTTCGCCAAAATCGCCGTCATCAGCGCCATCGGCACGCGGGAGTATTACGCCCGGCATCACGGGTTTGCGGTGGATGGGTTGTATATGACGGCCGTGTTGCGTGAGACGTGATGCGTGACTGATTAAGGTTGCCAGACTCGTAACACGCCATTATCCAGGCCGACGCCTACGGCCGTATCCCCCGATACCAGCGTCGCTCCGGCCAGATTGGTGACCATTTGCCCCGGTAAATCCAGTTGGTAGGCTAGTTCCGCGCCGTCGGCCGTGCGTTGAATGCCGCCCAGTTGGGTGCGGTCGTCGGTGGGCAGGAGGAGTTCGGGACGGCCGTCGCCATCAAAATCCCCCGCCATCGCCATATCCATATTGCGGCTGTAAATCACGTGAGAGGTGTAGCCGGGCAGTTCCGCCACCACGTTCAATTTGTCCCCGTCCCATTGTATAAACCCCACCGTGCCGCCAATATGCGGCGTGAGAACGGTCGCCAGTTCCATCTCCCCATTGGGGCCGAAGGGGGCGACGGCAATCTGATGCCGCCAGCGTTGCCCCTGGCCGATTGGCTCTCCGGCGGCTAACTGCTCCCCGGCCTCGCTGTACAGCACAATTTGCGCTCCTTGATTACCGTCGGACAGGGTGACAATGATTTCCCGTTGCCCGTCGCCGTCCCAATCCACCCACAGGGGCATGATACCTTCGATGACCTGCGGTTCGGGGATGGTAATATGACTGGCGACGACAGGTTCCGCGCCGCCGGTTTCCACCAGGATGACGCCGCCGCCTTCCAACGCATCCCCCAGAACGCCGTGGTCGTACCGGTCTGTGGGATCGCTGAGGATGAGGAGACGGCCGTTTTCGTCAAAGAGGATACGGCCGTCGGGTAAAATTTCCGCCTCGATCCGGGCAATGTCGCCGCTGCGCACGTTGAGTAGAAACAGTTCACCAGCCGCGTTGGAATAGGCCAGATTGCCGCCATCGTCATACACCACCGGGCTGTTGCCGCCCGCTTCGGCCACAGGCGGATTGAGAAATCCGGCCTGCTGCCAATCCTCGCTGACGGTCATTGCCGGAGCGACGTTGGGCATTAGTTCCGTAGCGGTCACTTCTGTCGCTGCGCCGTCTTGCACCAGGAAAGCCTGGGTACGGCCGTCGTCCAGCACCACACCCCACATCACCGCTTCGCCCAGCGGCAGCGCTGTCACCCATTGCGGCGTCCCGCCCAGGGGGATGTCCAGC
Organism: Ardenticatenaceae bacterium; assembly: GCA_027054335.1. Lineage (GTDB taxonomy): Bacteria > Chloroflexota > Anaerolineae > Promineifilales > Promineifilaceae > JAJRTP01. The sequence continues at coordinate 112 of JALUPA010000204.1, read as the reverse complement.
GGCGTCAAATTGGGCAAATCGCCCTGGCCGAAGACGAGGCGGTTGCCGTCTGGCTGCTGGTAGGTGTAGGCGAATTGCGTTGGTTGGGTGGGAGATTGAGGGGGTGAGGGTG
>JALUPA010000203.1 GCA_027054335.1 Ardenticatenaceae bacterium | reverse complement strand
CCTCCACCTCCGGCCGAACCAACAACCCCGCCCAATCCCACCTACAGCGGCAATATAGCTGTCTATCCTTCTTTTGAAGGAGGCTGGTACAATATGTATGGCATTCCCGAACTGCAACTACCCACCGGTTGGGCGTTTGAATGGGACGAGGGGCCAACTGGTTTTGGCAACCAGGCCTGGGACGTGTGGGTGCGACCGGAAACGCGCGTTTTGCCCTATTTTCAACTGCCGGAGGGTGAGCGGGATTATTTCATCCTGGATGGCGATTATACAATTAAGATATTCAAAGGGAATGGCGCCATCAGTTTTCGCCTGTTTCAGGAGTTGAATTTGGGGCCGGGAACTTACCTTTTTCGCGTGCGGGCTTACCCCGATCTGGTGGAGGGTTACCAAAACGGGCAGAAGATATTTGCCGGTGATCCTTTGGCCGGAGAGATTCGGTTTATTGCGCCTGGCGGCGGTACGGCCTGGTTCCCCGTGCCCGCTTTTGGCGTCTGGAATACGTTGGAACACACGTTTACCATTACGGAACCGCAAACAGTTTATTATGGTATAGGCGTGCGCGGCCGCTATGCGCTGCAAAATGATGGCTGGTTTTTTGATAATTGGGAATTATTGAAGTTGGAGTAGGGCTGGAGAAGTTTTATGAAATTAGGCATTATTGGCCTGCCCGGAGCAGGCAAAACGACGATTTTTAATGCGCTGACTAAAGGGGATGCGCCGACAGGGCAGAGTATGGGGGGGCGGTTTGACGTGCTGACGGCCGTCGTAGACGTACTCGATGAGCGGGTGGACGTGCTGACGGAAATGTTCCAGCCCAAAAAGACCACCTATGCCCGCATCACCTATACCGACGTGGCCGGTCTGCAAAAAGGGGCTAACGAAAAAGGCGGACTACCCGGCGAACTGCTGAACCATTTGGCCGGTCTGGACGGCTTTGTTCACGTAGTGCGCGCTTTTGAGAGCGATTTACACCCTCACCCGGACGGCAGCGTAGACCCGGCGCGCGATCTGGAAGCGTTGGACATGGAATTTTTGCTGAATGATATGGCGGCTGTAGAACGACGCATCGAAAAGTTGGAAAATGGGCTGGCGCGGGGCGTGTTTAAGAATAACAAGGCGGAAGCGCAGGCGGAGTTACATTTGTTCCAGTTGTTGAATGAGACGTTAGGGGAGGAACGGCCGTTACGCGCCCTCGATCTCACAGAAAGCCAACTTAAATCCCTGCGCGGCTACGGCCTGCTCACCCTCAAGCCTACCATCGTCGTCATCAACATCGGCGACGATCAGGCAGAAATAATGCTGGATTACGACCATCCCCACACCGTCGTGACCAATCTGCGGGGCAAGCTGGAAATGGAGCTGGCCCAACTGAGTGCGGAAGGAGACGTGGAATCTTTGGAGATGTTCATGGCGGAGTACGGCGTTACGGAATTGAGCCTGGATAAGGTGATTCGCCTCAGCTATGATTTAATGGGGCTGCAATCCTTCTTTACGGTGGGGGAAGATGAAGTGCGGGCCTGGACGATTAAGCGGGGGGCTACGGCCGTAGAGGCTGCCGCCACCATTCACACCGACCTGGCCAAAGGCTTCATCCGGGCCGAGACAGTCGCCTACGACGATCTTATCACCCTGGGCAGTATGGCCGCCGCTCGTCATGCCGGCAAACTGCGCCAGGAAGGCAAAACTTACGTCGTCCAGGATGGCGACGTGATCAATATCAAGTTTAATTTGTAACTACAGATGAGTGTAGATGAGATGGATGAACACGGCTATGATGTGACCGTATCCATGGGCAAAGCCAACGCCATTGCCTTGGCCATGATTCCGGTGGCCTTTGCCCTGTTCTACCTGCCCTATCGCTTGATTTGGGGGCCGGACAGTTTGTGGCAGTTTTCGGCACGGCCGTTTCTGGATTTTCTGCTCTTCATGGCGGCGTTTGCGGCAGGGATTGTAGCCCACGAGGGGCTGCACGCCCTGGGCTTTATCTGGATCGGCAAAGCGCCCCGTTCCTCAATTCGTTTTGGTATTTTATGGCGGGGGCTGGCTCCCTACGCCCATTGCCGCGCGGCCGTTACGGCGACAGCCTATCGTTGGACTCTGGCGCTGCCAGGGCTGGTATTGGGGGTGCTGCCGGCCATCCTGGGCATTGCTTTGGGGAACTGGTGGCTGATGGTGTACGGGGCGTTGATGTTTATGGCGGCCGGCGGGGATACGGCCGTTCTTCTGGCTATCCGTTCTTTACCAGGCAAGACGATGGTGAAAGACCATCCCAGCAAGGTGGGATGTACGGTGATCGGTGAACAGTAATCGGTAAACGGTGTCCGAATACCGATTACCGAATCAGTCACTCACGCTTTCCGCCTTCACCAGAGCGTTGGCAGCCAGTTGGGCCACAATCCCCAGGAGGATGAGGTCCGTCTGGGTGAACTCTTTGCGGTTGCTTTTGTTGAGAGCCTGGATGACGCCCATCACCCGGTTATCCCGCAGGATGGGGACGCAAAGCATGGAGCGGGTTTTGAACTCGAAAATCTTGTCTACGTTCCCGGAAAAACGCGGGTCGGTGTAAACGTTGGCAATGATTTGCGGTTCGGCGTATTGGGCCACCCAGCCGGCAATACCCATGCCGATAGGGATGCGGTGATGCAGTAACTTTTCCCGGATACGGCCATTCACGGCCACAAACACCAGTTCCTCTTTCTCCTCGTCTACCAGTAGCAGCGAGCCATCCTGGGCGCTGATGCTGGTCAAGGCCGACGACAGGATTTCATCCAGGAGTTTCATAATGTTGGTGCGGGGGGAGATGGTTACGGCCGTTTGGTTCAGTTTGCCTAATGTGCGCAGAATGAGCCGTAAATGGACGACTTCATCCCGCAGCATCTCGTTTTCTTCTTTGAGCCGGATGTTCTCTTGCTGTAAAAAGTGAAAAGTACCGCGGACTTCATTGGTCACCATAGCTACCTCCGTAAATGCGATTTGTGACGGGGTTACGGCCGTGACAAACCAGACGCTATTTGGCCACGTTAGACCTGCACACTGCTGACTAACAACAGGCAAGGAATCTTTTTCTCATAAGTAATTGTCCACTTTTCCAACCTCTGGGGTCTCCAAGACCTCAGAGGTTTAGGGAAAACTTGTTTATAGACGGTTACAAAGAACATTATAGCACGGGAATCAAGTAGTCAAATATCAGATTGCGGTAAGCGCCAAGATTGTTCCCGCCCATAAGCTGATTATCCACCAAGCGGCGCCATCAAAAAGCTGTTTTGTCAACGCCTGTTTTGCCAAAGGTCTGTGTTACAATCTTTTGGTGAGTAGAAAGGAAGGTTTATGATTAACTGGCAGTTAACCTTATTTGTTTTATTGTATGGCTTTACGGCATGGCTGGGCTTCTATCTGCTGGAGCGCGGCTGGCCGCGGTGGTGGATGCGATTGGCGGGGCTGGCTTTGCTGGCTTATGCGGCGGCGGCAGCCCTGGCCACGCTAAACCGATATACGGTCTCGACGCAGACGGCTGTACAAATGCTGCGTTTAATCCCCCTGTTTATCCTGCTGGCGACGCTATTTTTGTTGGGGGCAGTGGTAGCCATCGCCCCCGGTTTTGCCGCCTGGAACCAACGGCTGGAACAGCAGAAACGGCCGTTCACTCTGATCTGGATTAGTCTCATTCTCTACTCTCTGGGTCTGGCGCTGCTGTTCTTGCTGCCAGCCGCTTCTGGCTGGCGGCTGTGGGCCATTGCGGGGACAGGGCTGGTGCTTTTACTGGTGGGATTGGGTACAGTCATCATCTATGCGCAAGATGCCGGGCAGGTGTGGTATCCACATATGATTCGCTCATTGGATTATGCCTTTTTTACGGCCGTTCTCTTTGGCGGTCAGATTGTTTTGGCGATGGTCTTTTTCTTTGGCGTCACTTTTCCCACGCTACTGTTGCTGCTGGGGGTGATAACAGCGGCCGTATTGGTGATTGTGTTTGCCGGGCCGGTGCAAACGGCCGTAGACCACATCGCCTTTTCCCACCTACCTCAAATTCGCCACACCCGTTCCGAACTGCGGGCAGAATCGGACGCCGCGCAGTTAGCCAACCCCGCCCTGGATTTGCTGGCCCTGGATGAAGCGACATTTACCCAACACACGCGCCGCGCCTTGAGCCAGTTGGGCAACCTGCCCCGGCTGGCGACCAATCCTCTAATTTTCCTGCCGTTGGTGGAAACACGCTTGCTGGCAGACGGCCGTGAAGACCACACTCTCTCCCGCGCCGCCGAACTGAAAGAAGTTCTGACGGAAAGCATTGCCCAGATCAAACCACCGGGGGAAGAAGCGTTTGGCACAACGGCCGCCTGGCGGCATTACAATGCGCTCTATTTTCCTTACGTGGTGGGCTTACGGCCGTACACCCGCCGCCACATTTCTGCGGAAAATGGGGATACGCCCGCAGCCCAGGCCGCCGATTGGTTCCGCAGCCAGGTTCCCCAACGCACCCTCTACAATTGGCAAAATGAGGCCGCCCGCCTCATCGCCCGCGACCTGCGGGAACGTTCGCGTTAAGTGGCAGTGCCAGGCACGGGACAAAACAAGCTTGGCAGACTGGAGTTGTCTGTCCCGTGCCTGGCACTGTTTGGCGCCGTTTTTCATAGATTTGGCAGGGGTACGGCCGTATGCTGGAACCATCTAACCGAACGAATTGTCAAACAAACCTTATTGACAATCGAATTCAACCATAGATGACGCAGATTTTTATCCGGCAAACAACCCCATCTGCGAAATCAGCGTCATCTGCGGTTCACCAATAGAGGTGTTTCCATGCAAACGAATTCTGTGAAGTCTGAGAGTTACAGCGGTGAAAACAACAAACTGCTGCGTTACACCCTGCGCGGCAATGCAGCTATTTCGGCCGTGAGTGGTGTGATTGCCATTTTGGCCGCGGCCCCGATTGCCGCTTTTATGGGCCTGGCCTCACCGCTCATTTTAGTGGTCATCGGTGTGGGCTTGCTGCCCTTTGCCTTTCTCGTCTACAAAGTGTCCACGATGACGGCCGTCAATCCACTCTTTATCAAGGAAATCCTGGTGATGGATTTGCTTTGGATAGGGGGCAGCATAGCTATTTTGTTGATCGGCTGGCCGGTTTTGACGACAAACGGCCGTTGGCTGGTAGCAATCCTGGCCGACGTAGTTGCCGTCTTTGCCCTTTTAGAGTTTGTAGGCTTGCGCCGGCTGCAAAAAGATTGAGGATTCCATAATGCACTTACAGCTAAAAGGGAAAATAGAGATTAACGCCCCGGCGGATAAAGTCTGGCAGGTTATCGCTCACAACTATGGCGACATTGGGCAATGGGCTGTCATGATCCCGGCATCTTCAGCCATTACCGGTATGCCGGCTCCAGACGGGGCGCCAGTGGCTGGCCGGGTTTGCTCGACGCAAGGTTTTGGCGATGTCCGGGAACAATTCACTTATTACGATGAGGCGGCCAGGCGTTTTGGTTATAGCGCCGCCGAAGGGCTGCCCTCGTTCATCAGCCGGGCAGAAAACAACTGGTCAGTGCGTTCGCTGGGGCCGGAAAAATCTGAAGTCACCATGCGGGGGGAGATAGATTTTCCTGTTTTCCCCGGTCTGTTCCTGATACCTATTTTTAAGCTGGTGCTGGGCCGTAAAGGAGACCAAATGGCGGAGGAACTTAAGTATTTTGTGGAAAATGACGAACCACATCCGCGAAAGCAGAAACAGCTTTGGGCACACAATTCACGATGAAAAATTTCTATTTTTGGCAAAAGTGGCTCCTGTTTGTCGCCATATACCTCGTCCTGTTTGGCCTTGTCCTGGCCTTCTGGGGCCAATCACCGTTGCTGGATTTTGTTTTCAACAAGCAAATCGATCCCGTTTTTTGGCCAGAAGGGGATGCCCCCGGCAATGCGGCCGTATTCCAGGCGTGGGTTTACGGCGTATTGGGGACAACAGTAACAGGGTGGGGCATCTTTATGGCTTTCCTAGCGCACTATCCCTTTAAGGCGCGAGAAAAATGGGCCTGGAACTGTTTTGCTGTGGGTATCGCGGTTTGGTATATTGCGGACACGGTCGTCTCTGCCTATTACCAAGTAGGGTTTAACGTTCTGTTTAATACGACACTGCTTGTGCTGCTGGGGCTGCCGCTTCTATTGACGAGAAAGGATTTTTGATTTATTTTCCCGGAAACTCCGGTTTCCGGGAAAATGAAGGTTTACCTGAAACCCGGAAGACTTACGGCTTCGGATGCGCGGCGAAAAATTTCCAGATGATTTGCGAGGCCGAAATGGTCGTTGTCGGTTCGTCGCCGCCGGGCCAGCCGGGGCCGGGGCTGCCGGGCCAGGCGTGCTTGCCGCCAATGATGGCGTAGAGGTCTACGGCCGTATCCTCCACACATCCCCCATAACTCTCATACCGCACGTCGGCAAAAGAGTTCGTTTGCGGCGCGGGATCGCAGCCGTTGAAATTAACCCAGAAATCAATCGAGTCAGCCACGGAAGCAAAATCCACGTCCACCAGCGAATCCGGGCCGTGGCCGCCTGCGTAAGGCAGGCGCGTGTCATCTGCGCCGTGAAAGTGGATAACGGAAACGGGCGACTGTGGGGCGCAGGGCGCGAAATTTTGCGTTCCCGCCACCGGGCCGATGGCGGCAATCAGGTCAGACGCCTCGCACGCCAGCCGGTACGCCATGATGCCCCCGTTGGACATGCCCGTAACGTAAATCCGCTGCGTATCCACGGCAGCAATCGTTTGCAAATCGGCGATAACCGCCCGCGTGAAGCCTACGTCGTCCACCCCCTGCCGTTGGGCGTAACCGCAGCACGTCCCGCCGTTCCAGGTGAGGAGTTTGTCGTCCAGCCGCCCCGTCCCGTTGGGATAGACGGCCAGAAAGCCAAACTGGTCGGCCAAATCGTTGAAGCCGGTCATCGTGACGGCTCCGGCCGCGCTGCCTCCACCACCGTGAAAGACCAGGACGACAGGGATGGGACTTGTTCCGTCGTAATCGGGCGGCGTGTGCAGGATGTAGCTGCGTTCCCGGCCGTCGTAATGCAGCGTCCGGGTCGCATCGCCGGCCGGGAGCGGGGTAGGCGTGGAAGGTGCGGTCCGCCCGCAAGCCAAAATGCCGGCCAGCAAGGCGATGAGAGGTAAAAGGTGTCTTTTGTTCATGTTCATGCTGCCTGGCGATTAAAATCGCGGCCACATCTACAAAGTCGGCCTGCGCCGACTGGGACCGAACCGGCGCAGACCGGTTTTGCAGCCGTTGCCGCGAATTTATTCGCCGTTTTTAAGTTATCTCACCTGGCGGCCACGTACACCAGCCATTCATCTGCGTCGTACAGGGGCAGGCTGTCCCAGCCAGGATAAATATCCACCCGGCCGAAGCCGGCGTCCCGCAGCATCTGGCGCATCTCGTCCGGGGCGTAGGTTTGGTCGCTGAGGATGATTTCATCGAGACGGCCGTCATCCAGATGCAAAATCAGGTACCGCTCCGTGGAGAGCCGGGCCGCCTCATCCCAAAAACGCTCCCCCAGGTGCAGGTACGGGCCGTCCCCCCACAAGCCGGTATCGTCTGTGTACCACCAACTGCTGTTTTCCTTGTCCACTTTGTCCGGGTTGAGCAGTTCCAGGCACAGCCGGCCACCCGGTTGCAGCGATTGGGCCACGCGGCGCAAAATCTCCTGCGCCTGCTCGCGGGGGAAGACGGCCAACTGCCCGTAGAGCAGGATGGCCGCGTCAAACTGCTCCACAGGGTAAGCAAACTGGCGGATGTCCTGCTGGATGAACTCGCAGCGGCCGCTCACTTCGTAGCCAACGGCCAGATCGCGGGCATAGGCAACAGCCGCCGGACTGAAATCCACGCCGGTGACGCGGCAGCCCCGTTGGGCCAATGCCACGGCGTACAAACCGGGGCCGCAGGTCACGTCGAACAGGTGATGACCCGGCCGCAGGGCCAGTTTTTGCCACAACCATTCAATTTGCGCCTGCCGCTCGGCCGTTGGCCGGGAGGCGGCCCCGTGCGCGTCGTCCAGATGTTCCCGCAGCATCCGCTCGGAGAAGGCCGGGTCGTCCCAGGGGAGATTGCCGCTGTTTTGCCAGGGAGACGGCCGTGCCGCCCGCCGGTAGATGTGCCAAAGGGCGTCGCGTAACTTTTGGGGAGTATCAAACATGACATATGTAGGTCAAGTTTGCAAACTTGACCTGCGTAATCTCTACCACTCCTCCAATGAGGCGAAATACTCCAGCAGCGAGCGATGAATAAAAATATAGCCGCCGCCCACCCGGCGCAGCAGCCCCAATGCCGCCATCCTGTCCAGCCAGGGAACCAGCCGCAGCGGCAGCCACCCCTGGCGGGCAATGACAACCCGCAGCGCCCAATGCTGGCACCACGCCAGCCCGCCAAACCAACTGAATGTAGGCGGCAAAATATTGATTAAAACAAGAAAGAGCCAAAGATAATCACCACCCACGGCTCGGTCAATAAACAAAGTGGGCAAGCCAAAAAACAAAACGGCCAGGAGGGTCATGCGTAAGCTGTTGCGCAGCGAAGCGCGCACCCCCATTCCCGCTTGCGGCCGTTTATCCACCAAAGGTGTATCCAGAAAAGCCATGACAACCCCAACCAGCCCGCCAATCAGCCCACCAATCATCACGATAATCAGCCCAATAATTAGTAGCTCAATCAGCCAATCAATCGATCTAAAACCTCGTCCGCCAAACAGCCAGGACCCCAGTCCGGCAACCAGCCAATCAATCAGCTCGACAATCAGCCCGACAATCAGCCCCAAAATCAGTCCTAAAATCAGCCCATAGAAGCTACTTTGTTTAATAATGCGTAAAATCCTGTGCCGTGAGGGCCATAAAGGAACCACAATCTCTCGTAGTTGAATCGCAGAGGCCCAACTGGAAAGAACCCCCACACCGATAATCGCCCCTAACCCGACACTCAATCCGCCAAACAGATTACCACGTTGAACGCTAATCTGCCCGTTGCTTAACCCGCCACTCAGCCCGACAATCAGCCAGACTATCGGGCCACCAATAATAGCACGTAGTTTGGGTCGGCGAATGCCAGTCGTTAGACCAGTCACTATGGTTCCCCCGACACACAACCCAACAATTAATCCAACAATATTCCCGACAATCATCCTGTCAACCTGCTTACCAACCAGTCCGAAAATCAGCCCACCAATCAGCCCGACACTCAACCCAATGAATAAACCGTACAAGCCGCGATAACGGCGCACGAGGGACCGGGGCAGCCAGGTGGGCTGCATTTCTTCGATAAAAAAGAGGGAACTGCCCACCTTTTGCATCCGGTTGGCCAGAAAGGACAACCAATGTATATTTTTTTCTTTAGAAATTGCGCTGTCTTTCCCGGCGGCCGCCTTTTCCGGCCGGGCGAAAACGGTATCCACGTAGGCGGCAAACAACGCTTTGCGCCGTGTTTCCACCGTATCGTTTGCGGAAAAACCACCCTCGTCAAATTGCGCTTCCAGCGCGGTAAACGCCTGCGGGTACAAATTGAGCAAAAGCGGTGAGCGCAGCGTCTCCCGCAACTGCCAATCCGTTTGCAGCCGCTGGAGCAGCGCCGGGGTTTGCCCGCCACCCACAACTTCCAGGAACGATTCGATCTGCCGGTTGGCTAACGGCTGCAAGACGAGGGCCTGGCGCAAAGCCAGTTTGTTTTGCAGCGCTGCATAATCCCCAATCCGGCTGCACACCACCAGCCCGCCGGGGTAGGCCCGCGCAAATTCGTTTATGGCCGCCACGCATTGCTCCCGCTGCGCCGGCGGCGCTTCGTCCAGGCCGTCCAGCAGCAGGGTAAAGCGGCCGACCTCGGCCAATTGTTGGCGCGTCGCTTCTCGTTTGAGGCGGTATTGGTCATACGCCTGCTCCGCCAGCCAGCCGCGTAAATCCGCCCCTTTTTCCTGGGCATACGCGCCAAAGGAGGAGAGGTTAAAAAGCAGGGGGATGGGAGCGCTGGCGTCCTGGCGCGCTTGTTGCAGCAGGTCGTCCAGCAGTTGCAGCAGGGTTATCGTCTTGCCGCTGCCCGGCGCGCCCAAAATGAGCAGGGAATGGTCCGCCGCGGCAAAAAGGCGGCTCAAACGGCGCTCGGCCGTCACCGGGCGGTCCAGCGTTTGCGGCCGGTGGTAAACCAGGTTGGCTAACTGCCCCCCGGCGCGGGACATGCCCAACTCCAGCGTCTGGTTGAGCGACGTTTTCAGCACGCCGTCAATCCAGGCGGCGGTAATGTTGTCAATCAGGCGTTCTCTGTCACGCGACGGCCGTGTTTCCGGCGGCGTGTCTGGCACAGGTTCTGCGTCCGGCTCCGCTAAACTGTGTTGGCGCATTTTCTCCGCCACCAGGTAAGCGTCCAGTTGACGGCCGTCCATCTGCCGGTAAAGTTCCCAGGCAGCGCGCCAGGCAGCTTCCATCCCGGCCCGGTCATCTGTTTCGGCCAGCGCGTCGCCGCGGGTTTCGGCCGTTTCTGCCGCCAGCGCGGGGTCAACGGCGGGGTCCGCGCTTATTTGTTTCAGAGGAGCGGCGGCCAAATCGGGACGGCCGTACAGCAAAGCCAGTTTCGCCTGCCACAACCGCGTCCAGTCCGCCCCCGCGCCGGTCAGCCGCCCCGCCTCAATCTGCTCCTGGGCCAGGCGCACCGCCCGCTCAATCTCGTCATACGTGTGGTATTCATAATTGGCCCACTTCGTTGCCAGGCCGCGCAGCCCGGCAATGCCCGCCTCCGGGTCGCTCACCAGCCGGTGGTAAATCGCCTCCGCCGCCCACGCCGGATCATCCGTCTGCTCTGCCTGCGCCGCGCAGTAATCGGCCGCCCGCCTGCTTAACGCCCGGAAGCGTTCCGGTGCCTCCCGCCACAAATTGTCCAACATCTGCCGCCGCGTCCGCTCGTGAACGGCGTACCCTTTGCCCGGAATCTGCTGGACAAAGCTCAACGCCAGCAGTTGCCCGTACAAAATATCGCTGTCCTCGTCTTCCAGCAGCGCTTCCAGAAAGAGGGCGTCAAACCAATGGGGGATGGCGGCCGCCAGCGCCGCTGCCCGCGCGTCGGGGTCAAGCGTCGAGAGGCGCATTTCCAGGACGATGGCTTCTCGTTCCGCGTCTGTGGCGGCGGCGGTCAGTCGTTGTAACAAATCCGTCTCCATGGGCCTACCATTCCAGATGCGGCCGTTCGGCCTGGCATTCCTGAATCAACTCTTTCAAACGGCCGATCCGCTCCGCAAAGGCCAACAATTCGCGTACAAAGCCATCTTTTTGATCGTGATCCGGCAAATTTTCGTAATCAATCCCCAGGAAAAAGCAGATATTTTTCAGTTCCTTGAGGGAAAAGGCTTGGGTCATATTGCGGAAAAAGCGGCGGCGCTGCGCTATAAGCGATTCTTTGGGCCTGATGGGGCCGCTGGCGCGAGGAAACTCTGCCTGGATGACTTCAATAATCTGGCTGGGGTTTCCTTTCAGAGCCAACACCACTCCGGCCAACACTTCCAGCGAAGGAACCTGATAGCCGGCTTTTTCCGCCCACGCCAGCCAATCCTTTGCCTGGTGGATACCGGTTAACTCCTGCAAGCTGGCGCAAAAACTCCAGGCTGCCTGGACGGCCGGCGTCTTTTGCCCGGCCACCAATACCCGCATCCGCCGCGAGTTGGCCGCGCCCACCAGAAAATCCTGGCTGAACCAACGGTCAAACAAAGTGGGGGCTGATTCGTAGGCGTCAATCGCCAGCAAAAACGGGGTTTCAAACTGCATGGCGTCGGCAAACCAGACATCGGAAAGCAGTTGGTAGCGGGAAAGGCGGCTTTCCAGATCGCCAATCCGGCCAATCTGGCGTAAATGCCGGTGCATCCCCATCTGCCAAACCGGGTCGTCAACGCTGTCCGACGTTTCCAGCAGTCCCGCCACCACGCGGGTAAAGCGGGGCAGCTTGTCCCAGCCGCAGCGTCCGCCCATGCTGTTAAACAAAGTGGGAATCGAATCCCCTTCGCTTTCCAACGTCAGCGAAAGGGAAGGCATTTCTGGGGCAATGCGCAGGCAATGGGCCACCAGACTGGACTTGCCGCTGCCGCTCTCGCCTCGTAGCAGCAAGATGTTCGGTTCGGCGTCGCTCCGGACAAATTCTGACAGAATTGCCTGTTCTTTTTCGTAATTAGCCAGCAAGGTGTGCGTCATGGCGCGAATATTTCCATCAATGGTCTAATCAGGCTATAACAACTGTATCCCAAAACGCAAAAGGCCGTATAAATTCCCAAACACATTTTCGTAGGGGCGGGATGGCGCGGTATGGCCGTCGGCAAACAAAACAACGTCCTTCCGCGCCATCTCGCCCCCATGCCCGGCCGCGCATGGGGTGAGACAGGCAGAATTGGACATGGCTGCCAGAAGATTAGAGAAAAATTTTCGGGGTTTGCCACCTTTGTCAAAAACGATAAATATCCCGGCGATGCCCAACCTTTAGCACAGTTAAAACCCGGCTTTGATGGTTTATATGGTAAATGATACGATAGTCGCCTACCCGATATTTGAATGTATTTTTCCACGTATGACCCTGGAGCGCCTGGTGGCGCAAGAAAGCGGCATTGACTCCCATCCACTCCAGCTTGTCCAGAATCCTGTTTTGCAGCCGGGTTTCCAGTTTGCGAATATCGGATTGCGCTTCTTCAGTGAGTACAATTCTGAAATCAGCCATCGGCTAATGATCGACGAAATTCATAAAGGTCTGTGACGTTGCCGGCGCGAGCTTGCTCGATGGAACGTTCTAAAGCAGCAACGAAATCAGGCTGCAAAGGCACGTTATTCCCTTCCCCAGAATCTCCCAAAGCATCAAGCAATTGCGTTAGCCATACCTGCATTCGCCGGTCAATGGCCTGTTCCACCATCGTTTCAAATTCCTGGGGCGACATGGTTGAAATTGTCTTTTCCATAATTACTCGTCCTTTGTCTGAGGTAAATATGTTTGCGAACAGACCTATTATAGCAGGAAAGTGGCATCAATTGACTTTCCGAAAAAACCGCGAAGAACACTAAGATCGCCAAGAACTACCAGAGAAAATCCAGATAAATCCGCGTAATCCGCGGCTTTTTTCGGAAGACTCATCAATTTCCTGTTTCCATTTGTTGTGTGTGCGGAGCGATTTTGAAAAGTACCCTACATAATCTCTAATCGCTCTCTCCATACTTCCTTTGCCATTCGTACAGCTTGGTCATTGCTTCCAGGGGAGACATGGAATTTATGTCAAGCTCCTTCAATTCTTCCAGGATGGGGCTGGTTTCCGGGAAGAGGGCCATTTGCTGGACAGTGTTGAGGCGGCTGGGTTCTACGGCCGTCGTCGGCGCATGTGCCTCCAGTTCCCGCAAAATCTCATTGGCCCGGTTAATCACGTCGCGGGGCAGCCCGGCCAGTTGGGCCACGTGGATGCCGTAGCTCTGGTCCGCTCCGCCGGGGATGATCTGGTGCAGGAAAACGACCGAATCCCCCTCCTCGGCGACGGCGACGTTGTAGTTGGCAACCATCGGCAGCAGATCGGCCAGGCCGGTCAGCTCGTGGTAATGGGTGGCGAACAGGGTGCGCGGTTTGAGGCGGGGGTGGTTGTGCAGATATTCGATGATCGCCCAGGCAATCGCCAGACCGTCGTAAGTGCTGGTGCCCCGGCCGATTTCGTCCAGGATGAGCAGGGAGCGGTGGCTGGCGTGGTTGAGGATTTGCGCCGTTTCCACCATCTCCACCATAAAGGTGGAACGGCCGGCGTGCAGTTCGTCGTGCGCCCCGATGCGGGTGAAGATGCGGTCTACCAGGCCGATGTGCGCCTCATCCGCCGGGACAAAGCTGCCAATCTGGGCCATGAGGGTGATGAGCGCCGTTTGCCGCAGGTATGTGCTTTTACCCGACATATTCGGCCCGGTGATGATCTGGATGCACTCCCCCTCGGTCATGTGGATGTCGTTGGGGACGAACCGTTCCAGTTGCAAACTTTGCTCCACGACGGGGTGACGGCCGTCCCTGATTTCCAGCGTGTTATCTTCGGTCAGGGACGGCCGTACATAATTCAGATTCGCGGCCGTTTCCGCCAGCCCCGCCGCCACGTCTAGCCGGGCCAGAATGCGGGCCGTTTCCAGCAGACGGGGGGCATATTGGGCCACTTGCTGGCGCACTTCCGTAAACACCCGCCGCTCAATCTGCAAAATCCGCTCCTCCGCATTCAGGATAAGCGTCTCGTACTCCTTCAATTCCGGCGTGATGTACCGCTCCGCATTGGTCAGCGTCTGCTTGCGGATATAATCGTCGGGGGCCAGATGGGAATTGGCCCGGGTAATTTCGATGTAGTAGCCAAACACCTTGTTAAAGCCCACCTTGAGCGTATTGATCCCCGTCCGTTCCCGCTCCCGCGGCTCCAGATTGGCCACCCATTCCCGCGCGTGCGCCGACGAGTTCATCACCCCGTCCAGTTCCGCCGCAAAACCGGGCCGAATGACGCCCATTTTGTTCAGATTGGTTGGCGCATCGGCCACGATGGCCCGTTGGATGAGATCGGCCGCTTCGGGGCAGGGGTCCAGTTTAGAGATGAGAGATTGGAGACTGGAGATTGGAGATGGCTCACCTGAAGACTGAACACTGAACACTGAAAACTGTTCACTGATTGTTTTTACTGTATCCAACGCCAGCCCGATATGCGCCAAATCCCGCGGTGTGGCGCTGCCGCTGAGGACGCGGTTGGTCAGCCGTTCCAGGTCGGGCAGCCCTTTGAGGGCAGCGCGGACGTCGGCGCGGAGGAGGGCGTCGTTGTAGAATGCTTCCACTTTGTCCAGGCGTTGGTTGATTTCGGGGACGGAGAGTAACGGCCGTGACACCCGATCCCGCAATAACCTGGCCCCCATCGCCGTCACCGTCTTGTCCAACACTCCCAGCAGCGACCCGGCCCGCTCGCCCCCCAGCGATTCCGTCAATTCCAGATTGTGCCGCGTGGCCGTATCCAGAGCCATAAACCCTTCTACGCTGTAAGTGGACAGCCGCTGAATCTGCCCCACCGCCCCTTTTTGCGTTTCCTGCAAATAATGGAGGATGCCTCCGGCAGCACGGGTGGCTAACGACTTGCTTTCGCAGCCAAATGCGGCCAGGCTGCTCACGCCAAAGTGGCGTAGCAGCGTTTGCCGGGCGTTCCCCTCCTCAAAGCGCCAGTCCGGCAAATGGCTGACGGATTTGACGTGTTCGTACAACGTTTGCTCGCTGTCAGGCAGGAGGAGTTCGGCGGGGGCCAGGCGGGCCAGTTCTTCGATGAGGGGGCGACGGCCGTCAATCTGTGTGGTGGCAAATTCGCCGGTGGTGATGTCTGCGTAGGCCAGCCCTGCCCGCTCGCCATCGGTGATGACGGCCGTCAAATAATTATTTCGCGCCGCATCCAGCATCCCCGGCTCAATCACCGTCCCGGCGGTGAACACCCGCACCACTTCCCGCGGCATCAGCCCCTTGATTGGTTCCGTGCCCACCTGCTCACACAAGGCCACCTTGTACCCTTTGTTGATCAGTTTAGCGATGTACCCTTCAGCGGCGTGATGGGGCACGCCGGCCATGGGGGTGCGCTGGTTTTTGCCCTGCGGCCGGCTGGTGAGTACCAGGTCTAGTTCTTTAGCGGCCGTTTTGGCGTCATCGTCAAACATCTCATAAAAATCTCCCAGGCGGAAAAACAAAATCGCATCCGGGTATTGGGCCTTGATGTCCAGATATTGCTGGCGGCTGGGGGTGAGCTTGCCTTTAGCCATAAAAACTCCTTGTGTTGGGCGATTTGGCAAATCGCCCTACGAAATGGTGTGCCGGTTAAGCATAGCCAGAACAAAGGTAAAAGGCAAAAGAAACGCGGGTATTTCCCAAAAGAAAAGAGAGCCTCGCCCACACGAGACTCCCTTATCAGTCAGCTTTCAACTGAACGCTGATTACCAGTTTTTACTGTTTTTGGTATTTACGTTTTTCCCGCCAGGTTTTTAAGCGGTTTTTGTGGCGGCCTTCCAGTTTGGTGAGGGAACGTTTGCCTTTGAGCAGGGTGTGAGCTTCCTCGTAGGTTAAACCCTCTTCCTGCATCAGGTAAGCTGCCAGCAGGGTAGCCGAGCGGCCTCTCCCTTTGGCGCAGTGAACCAGCACGGAACGGCCGTCAGCCACTTGCTCTTTCATCCAGGCCACCCCTTCCGACAAAATATCTTCCTCCGGCACAGTGACGTCCAGCACTTTTAATTGCAAATGGGTAATGTCATTTTCTTGGTAGAATTTTGTATCGTCTTCCCGTTCGGCGCGAATGTTGACCACGGCCCCTATGTCGTGCGCTTTGATAAATTCGTAGTCGCGGGCGTAGGTGGGCGCACCCCCCAGCCATAATTCGGCCGTAATCCCCTCCGCCGGTGTGATTTGGCTGAACCAGACATTGTCCAATATCTGCTCATAAAGATAGCGGATCAGCGGATACAGTTTGTCAAAAGCCCAATGGAAAGGATTCATAACGAAAAGAATAACGTACAGTCGAGAAGTCGGCAAGAGGAATTTTCCCTGACGGGGATATTTCTCGAAGGGCTTGCTTATGCACAATCTGCATTATCTGCACAATATGCAGATTGTGACATTTGTCACAGACGAATCTGCCGATTGTCACTTCTACTGCATATGTATTCGCCTTATGATATATGCGTATTGTGATGATATTCACAAAGGGTTTGTATAATGAGTAAGATGTTGACGGCAAAGGATGTACAAGAGTTACTGGATGTGGATCGGTCTACGATCTACCGCATGGCAGAATCAGGGCGGCTACCATCCATTAAGGTGGGCCGGCAGTGGCGTTTTCCGGCAGAGCAAGTGGAGGCGTGGCTGATTGCCCAGAGTGCGCCAATGGTATCGTCTGTGTCGCCAGACAATGGGGACGACGATGATTTGCTGAACAAGCTGCCTGTGACCTGTGTGCAATTGATTCAGGACACGTTTGCCAAGGCGTTGGGTGTGATGGTCATTATTACGGATATGGACGGCCGTCCCGCAACTCAGTTGAGTAACCCCTGCGGTTTGTTCGAGGCGTTAAGCAATACACCGACTCTGTGGCAGCGCTGCATTGATCATTGGCGGGACATGGCCGTGGATTTGAGCCTGGACCCCCGCTTTGAAGAGGGCTACCTGGGGCTGCTTTGTTCCCGCGCTTACATCCGCGTAGGCGCTACCTTACAAGGGATGGTTTTTGTGGGTGGTATTGCCCCCGACAATTGGCCGCCGCCACCGGAAAAAATCCGGGAAATTGCGGCCGATCTGGATGTAGACTTTTCGTTGTTTACCGACCATGTGGAAGATGTTTATATGCTGGACGAGACGGAGCAAGCGCATATCTTGTCGTTGATTCAGCCGGTGGCTGACGTCGTCTCGCACATTTTGCATGAAAGAGTTGTTTTGATGCGAAAGCTGGATCAGATTGCCACAATTACGGCCGTCTGAAATTTCAGAAAATAATTGTAGAGCGATTTACAAAATCGCTCCACCCAATTAGAGGAGAGTTCTAAATGAAAAAATTATTGATTTTAGGCGCAGGCACAGCCGGCACCATGTTGGCCAATAAACTCAGCCATGAACTGAGCCAGGAAGAATGGAAGATCACCATCGTCGATCAGGATACGGTTCATTACTACCAACCAGGTTTCCTTTTCATTCCCTTTGGCATTTATGGCCCCAATGACGTCATCAAAGCCAAACGTGACTATTTGCCACCCTCGGTCGAGATGATTTTATCGGAGATTGAGTTGATTGAGCCGGAAAAAAATCAAGTGCGTATTGCCAAAGATAACCGGACGTTAGTGTACGACTATCTGATCATTGTGACCGGCGCCAGCCCCCGTCCGGAAGAAACGCCGGGGCTGCTTGGCCCGGAATGGCGTAAGAGCATCTATGATTTTTATACCTATGATGGCGCTGTGGCTCTGGCCAAGAAATTGCGTACCTGGGAAGGCGGCCGTTTAGTGCTGAATATTATGGATTTGCCGTATAAATGCCCGGTAGCCCCGTTGGAATTCATCTTCCTGGCCGACTGGTACTTCCACGACAAGGGAATGCGGGACAAGGTGGATTTGACCCTGGTCACACCGCTGCCCGGCGCTTTTACTAAACCGCGCGCCTCTTCCCTGTTGGGTAACATCCTGGAAGAGAAAAACATCAACCTGGTACCCGACTTTTTGCCGGAACGGGTAGATGCGGAAGCGCATAAGCTGATTTCTTATGAAGAGGAAGCAGTAGAGTATGATTTGCTGGTGACAGTGCCGGTACACATGGGCGCAGACGTTATCGGCCGTTCCGGGTTGGGTGACGAGTCGAACTTTGTGCCGGTGGACAAACACACGCTCCTTTCCAAACAGTATGACAACATCTTCTCTTTGGGGGATGCGGCGGCGCTGCCCACGTCCAAAGCTGGTTCGGTGGCCCATTTTGCCGGGGAAGTGTTTGTAGAAAACTTCCTGCGCTACATTGACGGCCTGGAGTTGCAACCTACCTTTGACGGTCACGCCAACTGCTTTATTGAATCCGGCTTTGGCAAGGGTATTTTGATTGACTTTAACTACGATGTGGAACCGCTGCCAGGCAAGTTTCCCTTACCGGGTATTGGCCCCTTCTCCCTGCTGCAAGAGTCAGAAATGAACCATTGGGGCAAGATGATGTTCCGCTGGATGTACTGGAATCTGCTGCTCAAGGGCAAAGAAATGGGTATTACGTCGCAGATGTCTATGGCTGGTAAGTGGAGTTAGTAATTGCGTAATTGAGTAATCAAGTAATTGAGTAATTACCCAATTACCCAGTTACCAATTAAAATTACGGAGATCAATAATGGAAGAGCAATTGCTTGAACTAAACCAAAAGATTGACGCCCTGACCGAGCAGGTGGCTTTCCTGGCAGAAGAGTCCCGCATCCAGAGAGTGCGGCGGCAGGAGCTTGACGAGTTAAAGAATGACCTGACGCCGGTGATGCAGGAAATGTACCAGCTTTCGGTACGCGAGCTGGATGAAATTGACGGGTATGTGGAACTGGAAGACATGCTGCGGCTGATGAAGCGGCTGATGCGTAATACGCGCAATCTGGAACAGATGCTGGATCAGATGGAAAGCCTGATGGAGTTGGGCCAGGACATCAGCCCGCTGACGCAGCAAGCATTTCTGGCGTTGATGGGACGGCTGGAAGAGATGGAGCATAAAGGTTACTTTTCCTTTATGCAGGAAGGGCTGGCCATTATGGATCGGGTGGTGGAGGAATATTCGGAAGAGGATGTGC
Organism: Ardenticatenaceae bacterium; assembly: GCA_027054335.1. GTDB lineage: Bacteria > Chloroflexota > Anaerolineae > Promineifilales > Promineifilaceae > JAJRTP01. The sequence goes on along the minus strand of JALUPA010000203.1, from coordinate 15,356 downwards.
GCCAGTTGGGCGAGAATATTGTCCTGATTCTAAATACGGTAAAGGAAATGACGCAGCCGGAGATTATGCGGATGTTGCAGGATACGGCCGTAGCCATCCGTGACGATGAATACGCCGACAAAGACGTTTCTATGTTCTCTATCTTGCGGCAATTGAATGACCCCGAAGTTAAACGCGGGTTGGCTAAAACGTTAAATATATTGAAGACAGTAGCAGATTAGTTTTGCGCGTATTACGCAAAAAGTTTTCACTATGTAATACGCAATACGAAATATAAGGAGATAACCATGACAACAGTAAGAACGATTGCGGGAAAAGAAATTGAATTCGGTGATGACGGGTACATGCTGAACCCGGATGATTGGAACCAGGATGTAGCCGTAGAGCTGGCTAAGGAAATTGGTATTGATCCCTTAACGGACCGGCACTGGGATGTCATCAATTTTTGCCGGAAAGATTACGAAGAGCAAGGCGACGCCCCCACGTTACGCCGCATCAGCAAGGTTGGCGGGGTCCCCACCAAGGAACTGTACAAGTTGTTCCCCAAAGGCCCGGCCAAGAAAGTGGCGTATGTATCCGGGTTGAAGAAACCGTCGGGTTGTATTTAGTCATCTGTAATTAGTAATTGAGTAATTACCAGTTACCAATTACTTAAAGGAGACAGGCTCATGTTTGAGGAAACGGATCGGAAATTGTGCATTATTTGTTCAAAGGGTACGCTGGACATGGCTTATCCGGGGTTGGTGTTGGCTAATGCAGCCTTGATGGAAGGGTTGGAAGTAACGATGTTCTTCACTTTCTGGGGGCTGGATATGATAAACAAGAAGAAGATGAATGACCTGAAGTTTGTCCCCATCGGCAATCCCACAATGGGTATCCCCAATGCTGTGGGCGGGCTGCCGGGTATGACCAATATCGCTACCAAGATGATGAAGAAGGAAATTGCCCAGTTAGATTTCCCGGAAGTCGGCGAATTTCTGGACATCATTGTGGACAGCGGCGGGAAGCTGTACGCCTGCAAGATGTCGGTGGATATGTTTGAAGATATGAATATGATAACGGAAGATGACCTTTACGATGGCCTTGAAGGCGTCGTCGGAGCGACTGATTTTATTGAGATGAGCGAGGGCGCCCAAATCATCTTCATTTAGATTTACGGGAAGGTTTTTTCCCTGTTGGCCGGCGCTTCGGATGATTGTCCGAAGCGCCTATTCTATTATGGAGAACGGCCGTTACCCCGTAAACCTGTTAGAAAGAATCGCCAGTACCAGCATAAAAATCAGCGCCATTTCCAGGAAAATAATGACCCAGAGGGGGATTCTGGGTTTGACGTTTAGCACGCCGGATTTGGTCTGGCGCGTGCCGTTATCTGTGGCAATTTCCAGTTCAAATGGAATGCGGCGGGTGCGGCCAAATAATGGTTTTTCCCGGTAATACAGGGTAACATCCTGCGTGGCCGTGTCGCTTGGCTCCAGTTTGACCCGCTGCTGCTTGCTGACAAATTGGATACGGCCGTCCTTGTCATGGCTGGTCAGAGAAAAAGTCGTCGTCGTATTCCCCTCATTGCGCGTCAAAACCCGGCAGGCGCCGCCATTGTCAATTTCACCCGGCCAGAGACCAATGGAAAAGGATTCGTAAGGCGAAACCGTTAACTGCCCGGCCAAAACCGACATCTCATCCGGGAAGGTGATGGATTGAATGGTCAGCTTGAAAGGACGAGGGCCGGCCGGAATACGGCGCGCCAACAGCGTGCCCGGCTGAGGCAAATGGATGACCAGGGGAATCGAAGCCCGCGCCCCTGGCGCCAGCGACAGCATATTTTGTGACAAGGTAAAAACAGTGCGATGCAGGCCGCTGACAACTAATTTGAAGGTATCAATCACAGACCCCTGGTTAAACAGTTCAATTTGCAGCGTCGTTTCCTGGCCTGGCCCCAGAGTCATCAGAGAAGGGTACAGGACGGCATTGAAACGGCCGTGTACGCTTTGCCGCTGGCTGGCTCCGGCCGGTACCTGGAACAACTGGGTCATTTGCTCATTCACCACCAGCGGATCAACCGCTTCCAGCGGTTTCTCATCCTGCCAATGCAAATAGTACGGGCCAATTTGCACCGTTTGATCCGCCGGCCATAATTCCGGCTTTTGCGGCTCCAGTTTTTGGCGATTCCAGTACGTGCCGCCTGTGCTGCCCAGGTCAGTTATCTGCCAGCCTTCTTTGGTCATTTCCAGGAAGGCGTGATGGCGGGAAACGTCCGGCGCTTGCAAGACAATATCGTTATTGGCCGCCCGGCCAATACGAAAGCGAGGCCGGTCCATATTGATGTAACGGGGCGGTCGCCCCTGGTGAGAGATGACAATATATGTCTCGGTGAGTGACGCCTGGAAAATCTGGGTGGGGCTTTCCGGCACGACGACAGCGCCATATTCAGCCGTTTCTTTTTCGGCCGGCGCTACCAAAACCGGATCAGGCTCCAAGATGATGGGGGCATGATGGCTTTGGGCTGAACCGTCCGCGCCAGAAGCCGGGTTCCGCTCAGAGGCTGTGCCATTTTGCTCTGGAGAAATTTTTGTCAGGTCATCTTCTTCTTCATTCAAATCTTTGAGAATAGCCGTCACGTTTTTGGTATCGGGCCGGACATGATAGGATGGCTTAATGTCCGGCGAAGATTCTACGGTTATCTGGCTTTCGGTATGGATCATCACCGGCGTATTAAAGGCCGGATTGACTTCTGGCGATTGGGTGATCTGGCGCAGGGCCTGAGCCATTTCTGAAGCGTGCTGATACCGGTTTGCCGGATTTTTAGCCAGAGCAATATCTATAATGTGGGTCACAGGAGGCGGCAGGCCGGGCCGCAAAGTATTAACCGGCAATGGCTGCTCCAGAGAGTGGCGCATGATGGCTTCGGTAGATGAGGCGACGTTGAAAGGGATACGCCCGGCCATCAACTGGTAGAGGATAACGCCTAAACTGTAAATATCAGAACGGCCGTCCAGCGGAGCGCCGGTGCATTGTTCCGGAGAAAGGTAAGGTAGCAGTTTGGCGGGGGTAAAACGAGCGGCGGCAATCCCCTGCTCCGGGATAAGCGACAGGCCAAAATCGCTCAACAAAGCGCGGAAGGATGGCCCGCTACCCGGCGGGGGATCGTTGGGCCGGACAATCAGCACGTTGCTGGGTTTGAGGTTGCCGTGTACCAGCCCTTCCTGATGGGCCACATCCAGACCATCGGCTATTTGGGCGGCGATGTGCAGCGCCTGATCCATCTGCATGACTCGCCGGTGCTTTTTCAGGGCGCTTAGAATGGTATCCAGGCTGCGTCCGGCAATAAATTCAGAAGCGAGATAGATACGGCCGTTGCGTTTACCAAAATTGAGCAACGGGACGATATTGGGGTGGGTCAGGCAGGAGGTAAGCTGGGCTGTCCGTAAAACAAACTGTTCAATTTCCGGTGATTCGGTGATATTGGCGTCAATCAATTTCAGCGCCACCGGCCGACTGGTGTTCACTGTGCGGGTGCGGAAAACCGTGCCCAACTGGCTGCGGCCAATGACTGTTTCAATAACATACTGGTCAAACTGCTGCCCGATAAATTTTCCCATTTATACCCCAACGCAATGACAACACTTTTTCTAGGATGAAGTATAAAGCCTGCTGGTTCGCTTTCCATGCAATTCCCGTGAAAACAGCCGATTGAATTTGTCTGGCGCAGAAGTTGGGAAAAATACGGCCGTTCAGTATACTCTGGTAGCCGCGGTTTCTTGCCGCGCAGGGATAATTAAACAAAGGAGAAAATCTTATGACTGTTTCCCCTCCCTTTGCGTCCATACCCGCCGCCCGCCGCCGCCGCTTGATGTGGATTTTTATCGGTTTAGCATTGTTGCTGACCTTTATTTCCACAGGTATCAACCAGCCCTTGCGCACGGCCGTTGCCCCCCAAGGCATTGTTTCCTTTGAATTTGCCGGCGACCTGGCCACAGCCCAAGCCATCATCAACTCCTGGGACGCCCAAGCCAAGCTGCGAGCCGCCTTTGGTCTGGGGATTGATTTTCTGTATCCTGTGGTGTATGGGCTGGCCATTTCTCTGGCCGTGGTTGCCGCTTCCGGCACATTTAAGGGCCGGCTGGCGCAATTGGGCGCCTGGCTGGCCTGGGGCGTCTGGCTGGCTGCCGCCCTCGATTACATTGAGAACATCGCCCTCTGGCAGCTCCTGCAAGGTTCCAGTAATGCGCTGCTGCCCCAACTTGCCTACTGGTGCGCTGCTTTTAAGTTTTTATTGTTGATCCTGGCTATTCTCTACGCCCTCTGGGGCGGCGTCCGGGCGCTGCTGCGCCGCAGCCAGGCTTAAGCCGCGGCTAAGAAGCTCCAATCTCAAATCCAGCTAAATGCTCCAACGCTTTGACCAGGGCGTGATTACCTTCACCCCCCAATCCTTGCTGCTGCAAGGTGCGGTACAGGTTGTAAATGGTGCTGGTCCCCAAAACAGGCACGCCCATCTCATCGGCCGCGCCCAGGGCCAGACGCAAATCCTTTTGCTGCAAATCAATAGTAAAACCGGGCCGCCAATCCCGTCGAATAACCTGCGGGCCGCGATTGGACAACATCCAGCTTCCCGCCGCCCCGCCGGAAACTGCCTCCAGCGTTTTTTGCAAATCCAGGCCGCCCGCCTGGGCGAAAAGCAAGGCTTCCCCCACCGCCCACATATTGATCACCACCAAAATTTGGTTGACCAGTTTGACCATCTGCCCCGCGCCGTGGCCGCCCACGTGGGTAATTGTCTGGCCCATCGCCTGGAACACGGGCAAGGCGCGCTCAAACTGCGCCGCGTCGCCGCCCACCATGATGCTGAGCGTGCCGTTGGCCGCACCTTCGCTGCCGCCGCTGATAGGGGCGTCCAGCATGTGTACCCCGGCGTGCTCCAAAACGGCCGCCATCTTTTGCGTGGCCTGGGGACTGATGGTGCTGCAATCAATGATCAAATCCCCTTCTTTAGCGCCAAACATGATACCGTTTTCGTGCAGCAGCACTTCCTCTACGTCTGGCGTGTCGCTAACACAGATGATGGTGATGTCGGCGTGGGCGGCTACATCAGCCGGACTGGTAGCGCCGATGGCGCCCTCGGCGATCAGCGGGTCCATTTTGCCTGGCGAGCGGTTCCAGACGTGAACTGCAAAGCCGGCTTTGAGTAAATTTCGGGTCATTCCCTGTCCCATAATGCCTAATCCGACAAATCCGATTGTTTCTGTCATTTGGTTCTCCTTTTTGGGGTGGCCGGGCGGTAAAGTAGCCAGGTAACATTCCACTCTGCCACTTTGCCACCCGGCAACTCCGCCGCCTGGCAACCTGTATCTTTGTTCCTATTATGCGGCGCATAAGAGTCTTCGTCAATTTGTAAGGATGATGAGTATAATGGCGTCTTCAACCTTTTTCGAGGATGGGATAAGATGATAGATACGGCGCTGTAAACATTATTGTCATTGGCATGGCGTTTGTCGGCATTGTCAGCCTGGTTTATGCTTCTTGGCAATTAATTCGCGAGTCCACCAGATCGCTGGAAATCATCCGGGAACATTATCGGGAGATTATGGAGGAGATTGGCGATTAGAGATTGGAGAATGGACGCAATCTCTAATCGTCAATCTCTGGTACAATTACGCTTCACACCTGACAGGCGTGTATATCGTTAAAAGAGGTTATTCGATTTGAAAAAATGGCACTTATGGCTGGGGCTGTTCATCAGCGCCTTTTTTATCTGGCTGGCGCTGCGCGGGCTGAAGCTGGGCGACGTATGGCTCTCCATGCGCAGCGCCAACTACGTCTGGATTATTCCCGGCATTCTGGTCTATTTTCTGGCAGTGTGGGCGCGGACGTGGCGCTGGGATTATATGTTACGGCCGTTCAAGCACATCCCCCTTGCCCGGCTGTTCCCCGTCGTCGTCATCGGCTACATGGGCAACAACGTTTATCCCTTCCGCGCCGGGGAACTACTACGCTCCTTCGTCCTGCGCGAACGGGAAGCAGTCCCCATGAGCGGCAGTGTGGCTACCATTGTCGTCGAGCGCGTCTTTGACGGCCTGGTGATGCTCATCTTTGTCTTTGTGGCCCTGCCCTTCACCCCCATACCGGGCGATAACGACGCTATCCGCCAACTGGTCATCGTGGCCAGCGTTGCTTTTTTTGCCGCCCTGGCCGTCTTCTTTGTGATGGCCGCTTTCCCGGAAAAGTTTTATGGTCTGGCCGAAACCGTCAGTTACAAACTGCTGCCCCACCGCATCCATCACCCCTTGCTGGCTTTTTTGCAGCGGTTTCTGGACGGGCTGGCCTCCCTGCGCAGTTTTCGCAGCGTGATGATGATCTTTCTTACTTCCATCGTCATCTGGCTGCTGGAAACGGTAAAATACTGGTTTGTGATGCACGCCTTTGACTTTGAAGTCTCCTTTTTTGCCCTGATGCTGATGAACGGCGTCGTCAATCTGGCGACCACGCTGCCCTCGGCCCCCGGCTACATTGGCACGTTTGACGGCCCCGGTATTGCTGTGCTGGTGCTGTACGGCGTGCCCCAGGAAATCGCTACGGCGTACACCCTGGTCTTACACGCTGCCCTCTGGCTGCCCATCACCCTGTTGGGCGCTTACTACATGGTGCGGGCGGGCATGCGCTGGGCTGATTTTGGTCGGGCGACACAAATTTCTGAAAATGAGGCGGTTCTTTGACAATGAAAATTATTGTGGTAGGCGCGGGACTGGCCGGACTGTCGGCCGCGTATGATTTGCTGGCCGCCGGCCACGAAGTAACGTTATGTGAAGCTGGCGAGCAGACGGGCGGCCTGGCGACCGGCTTCCGGGATGAAAAATGGGAATGGCCGTTGGAGAAATTTTACCATCACATTTTCCAGTCGGACAAGGCGATTATTCAGCTGGTCAACGAGGTAGGCCTGGGGGACGCTCTGTTTTTCCCGCACCCTACGACGTCGGTGATGTACCAGGGTAAAATCGTGCCTTTCGATTCGCCGCAGCGCTGGATTACGTTTCCCGGCTTCAATCTGCTGGACGTGGCTCGTTTTGGCGCGGTGAGCGCCTATCTGCGTTTTTCCAAGCCGTGGCGCAAACTAGAGCAGGAAACGGCCGATGCCTGGCTGCAAAAATGGTACGGCCGTAAAATTTACGAAACCGTTTGGCGTCCCCTCCTCATCGGCAAGTTTGGCCCTTATTATAAGGAAGTGAACATGGCCTGGATGTGGGCGCGGCTGCACGTGCGTAGCCCGAAGCTGGGCTATTTTGAGGGCGGCTTTCAGGCGTTTGTGGACCGGTTAACGGCCGTCGTCCAGGAACGAGGCGGCGAACTGAAATTGAACTGCCCGGTACAAGCCATCCGCCCGGAAGGGGACGGCCGTATCACCGTCACCGCCGACAACCATTTACGCACCTATGATGCCTGCCTGGTCACGACATCCCCCCATTTGTTTAGCCGTATGGCCCCCGATTTGCCGCCCGGTTATCTGAATAAACTGCTTCAGTTGAAAAGCATGGGCGCAGTGGTGATGACGTTGGCTTTGACACGGCCGTTGATGCCCGAAACCCGCACCTACTGGCTCAACATCCCCGCCGATTCCCCCGACAAAAGCCAGAACGACATCCCTTTCCTGGCCCTGGTAGAACACACCAACTACATTGACCGGCAGCATTACGGCGGCGACCACATCATCTACTGCGGCGATTACGTCACGCCGGATCACCCCTACATGCGTATGAGCCAGGCGGAATTGCAAGAGATATTTGTCGCCGCCCTGCCCCAAATCAACCCGGATTTCCGGCTGGAATGGGTGCGGAAAAGCTGGCTGTTCCGGGCTGCCTACGCCCAGCCGGTACCCCTGGTCAACCATTCGCACAACATCCCGGACATTCGCACGCCCATCCCTGGCCTTTATTTTGCCAGCATGAGCCAGGTGTACCCCTGGGATCGGGGCACCAATTACGCCGTGCAAATCGGCCGGAACACGGCCCAATTGATGCTGGACGATGCCGCAGGGCTGCCGGTGGATGAACGGCCGTTGAAAGTACAAATGTAAGCTGGGAAAACTAGCCTGCTCTGTGGTATTGTGGAGGTTGGATTCGATTGGTTCAATTCTCAAGATTGAATCAATCTGGAAAGTTGCAAGTTAAAAATTTTTGCCAAAAATCACCTTGATTGCCCGAAAATAACGCCTAATTCGTGAGAATTTGTGAAATTCGTGGCAGATGTTCTATAGGAGTTAATCAAATGAAGATAATTGTAGTGGGTACCGGATTCGTGGGGCTGCCTCACGCGGCCGTTTTGTCCGAAGCGGGACACGAAGTTTACGCATACGACATTGATCCCCAAAAAATTACCGCCTATGAAAGCTGTGATCGCGCCCAGATCGAGTATTATGTCAATGAGCCAGGGCTGGCGGCCGCCATCGCCGAAACCCACAACCGCTACCTCTTTTTCACTACCGACATCAGCGAAATTGCCCATGACGCCGACGTCTTTTTCATGTGCATCAACACGCCGCCCAAACGGGACGGTTCGACCGACCTGAGCTACTACCTCAATGCCGCCCACGACATTGCCACTCTCCTGGCTGAGCGAGAAAATGATAGCCGGGTGATTCTGGTGAACAAAAGCACAGTTCCCGTAGGCACAGCCCGCTTGCTGGAGCAGATTATGCAGGAGCATGGCGTGCAGAATTTTGGTGTGGCCTCCAACCCGGAATTTTTAGCTCAGGGGAACGCCATTGAGGGTTCCCGCCGGCCGGATCGCGTCGTGGTCGGTGCGGATACGGCAGAAGATTTCCAGATTTTGCGCCGGGTTTATTCCCAGTTTGTCAACCACGTGCGCATCAAATATGTGGAAACGACGCCGGAAACGGCCGAATCCATCAAATATATGGGCAACACCCTCCTGCTTACCTATATTTCCTTCTGGAACGGCGTAGGGGCGCGGGTAGCGGAAAGCCTGCCCAACGTGCGCATGGAAGATTTGAAGATTGGCGTGACGGCTGATTCCCGCATCAGCACCTGGGGGTCTTACGTCAGCAACGGGGCTGGGGGGAGCTGCTTTGGCAAGGACATCCAGTCCCTCATTTACCAGTTGAACCAGGCCGGGGCTTCCACCGATTTACTCCAGGCAGTATACAACATCAACGAATATCAGAAAACGTATTTGGTAGACCGGGCTATCCACGAAGCCGATTTCAATTTTAACCAGAAGACGGTAGCCTTGCTAGGACTGGCCTTCAAAAAGCGCACCAACGATATGCGCGATTCGGCGGCCTTGAAGGCGGTGGAAGCGCTGCTGGGCAAAGGCGTCAAGGAAATCCGCGCCTATGACCCGCTGGCGATGGAGGCGGCTCAGGCGTACTGGTTCAACCCGGAAAAGAACCACCTGTTTGAGCGCATCACTTACCACGAGTCTGCGCAGGCAGCTCTGCGCAGCAGCGACGCCGTGTTCATCTCCACCGATTGGGAGGAGTTCCGCGGCCTGTCCCGCACGATTGAGAAGACAGTCTCCCCGCCCTATCTGGTCATTGACGGCCGTCGCATGATGCCTGATTATGATATGCTGGTAGAAAAAGGATACGATTTCCTGGCCGTAGGCGGCCCCTTCATGCCCGGCAAGGCAGCTGTGTCCCAACCACCGGATAATGGGGTGTCTGTAGAACTGGAGCCAGCCTGATACGTAGTCGTATCGCGCCACCTCGCCCCTACCAAACGGCGTTTAGATTTGGAATTGCTGATGTAGTCGATCTGTTGTTGTGCATTCCCGGAAAGGTGGTATACTGCCCGCCGCTGTCCCCATTGGATAGACATTATCACTGATAGATTGTTTTGTATATTTCGCCTGGACACCCGACGCCATGTGGTCGGGTTTTTTTGTGACCAGCGGCAGGTTCTTATTGACGAGATGAGTCCGCTGTAGACAAACTAAGGAAGGCCCGCTCCGTAAGGAGTACATGTCCCGCAAGGGGCCCGGGCCGCAACGACTCAGCAAAACGTTAATAGGAGCAAAAATGACAAACGAATTTACCGCGTTAAACCTGCACCCGCAGTTGGTGCAGGCTGTAGCTGAACTGGGCTTTACGGAACCTACCCCCATTCAAACGGCCGTCATCCCCCCCATGCTTGCCGGACAAGACATTATCGGCCAGGCCCAAACCGGAACCGGCAAAACGGCCGCCTTCGCCCTCCCCATCCTGCACAACCTCAACCCCGGCCAGGGCCAGGTGCAAGGGTTAATTGTAGCCCCCACCCGCGAACTGGCGCTGCAAGTAGCCCGGGCTGTCCACGATTACGGCCAGTTTCTCGGCGTGCGGGTGCTGGCCATTTACGGCGGTACGCCTTACGGCCGTCAAAAAAACCGGCTGAAAAAGGGCGTGGACATCGTCGTGGGTACGCCGGGCCGCCTACTGGATTTGATCAAGCAAGGCGCGCTCGACTTGAGCAGCGTGCGCACCGTCGTCCTGGACGAAGCAGACGAAATGTTGAGCATGGGCTTTATCGAAGACATCGAAACCATCCTGCAGGAAACGCCGGACGACCGTCAAACCGCCCTCTTCTCCGCCACCCTGCCCCCGGCCATTCGCCACCTGGCCAAACGTTACCTGCGTGACCCGCAAACTATCACCATTGCCCGCCAGCAGATGACCGTCGCCAGCATTGAGCAGCGTTATTATTTGGTGAATGAACAGGACAAGCTGGCCGCGCTGACCCGCCTTTTTGAAGTGGAACCGATCAGCAGCGCCCTCATTTTTGCCCGGACGCGGGTGGGCACAGGTGACTTGGCGAATGAATTGGCGGCGCGCGGCTTTCCGGCCGAGGTGTTAAACGGGGATTTGAGCCAGGAGGCCCGTGAGCGGGTTCTCAATCGCTTCCGTAAAAAGCAATTTTCCGTCCTGGTAGCCACTGACGTGGCCGCCCGCGGTTTGGACATTGACGACATCTCGCACGTCTTCAACTATGATCTGCCCCGCGACCCGGAGGTGTTTGTCCATCGCGTGGGCCGCACCGGACGCGCCGGGAAAACCGGCATCGCTATTTCTCTGGTGACGCCGAAAGAGCGCTGGCATTTGCGGAAAATCGAGAAATACGCCCGGCAGAAGATTGCAGAAACGGCCGTGCCCACCATCAGCGAAATCCAGACCCACCGGGAAGGGCTGCTGCGCGAGCAAATGGAAGTCTGGCTGCGCCGCGGCCGCGCCCGCCGCGAGCGGGATATGGTGGAAGAAATGATAGCTGCTGGTTTTGATCCCGTCGAAATTGCCGCCGCTGCTCTGAAACTGGCCCGCGCCGAAGAAAAACAACGCCCCATCGCCCCTATTGGCGAACTGAAACTCCAGCCTGCCCGTCAATCACGGCCGAACGGCCGTCGCGGCAAGCGGGAAAACGGCCGTCGTTCTCACGAAAAGGGCATGGTACGTATGATACTCAATGTCGGGCGGGTTCATGGCGTGCGCCCCAACGACGTCGTGGGCACAATTGCTTACAACGCCAACATCCCCGGCAAAATCATTGGGGCCATTCGCATTCAAAACGACCATACCCTGGTGGACGTACCGGCCCAGTTCAGCGAGCAGGTTTTAGCCGGCAGTTACCAGATTCACCGCCAAACTGTTACGGCCGTGCGCGCCTGATCCCTGGGTATACCTCCGCGGTCTGGTAGACCGCGGAGGTATGCGGAAAATCCAACAATTACGCTGTACCCGATTGCGTTCGGCCGCGCCGCGTAATAGCATCCACCAAAACAGCTGCCAGCAGCACCAACCCCGTCACTACAAACTTAACGCCCGCGCTGAGACCGAGCAAGCCCATCCCATTTTCCACACTGGCGATGATCAACGCGCCCAGCAAAGCGCTCATCACCCGGCCGCGGCCGCCAAACAGGCTGGTGCCGCCAATGACCGGCGCGGCAATAGAAATCAGAAGCAAGTTTCCTCCGCCGGCGGCCGTATCCACCGAGCGTAAGCGCGAGGCCAGAATGAGGCCGCCCATACCGGCCATCAAACTGGAAATCATAAATACCGTCACCCGCACCCGATCCACGCTGATACCGGCGCGCCGGGCGGCTTCGATATTGCCGCCGACAGCGTACACGTAACGGCCGAAGCGGGTTCGGGAAGCCAGGAAGGAAAACGCCGCCAGCAAAATCACCAGAATTACGCCCACCAGGGGTACGCCGCGGTCTGCATTACAGATGTAGATCACCGCGCCGATCATAACAGCTACAGCCACAATCTGGACAACCAAAACGACTGGCGGTGTGGTAGACACGCCTCGTTGACGCCGGGAATACCAGCGCCAGACCCGGCCAATGGCAAAAAAGGCCACCACAACAGCCCCCACAGCCCAACCCATTTGCGCCGGTAAAAACGTGTTGGCAATACCGACGATGATGTCATCCTGAATGATTACCGTGCCGGCGCTGCCAATCAGGAGCAGCACCACACCATTCCAAATCAGCAAGCCAGCCAACGTGACCACAAAGGAAGGCAGCCGGAACTTGGTCACAATACCTCCCTGAATAATGCCGATAACAGACACGAATATCAGGGCAACGACAACGGCCGCATACCAGGGCCACGGTTCCGGGGGACGCAGGCGTAAAGCCAGAAAAACGGCCGCCACCGCGCTGACATAGCCGATAGAAAGGTCAATCTCACCCAAAAGAAGGACAAAGACCACGCCGATGGCGATGGTGGTAATGCCGGCCATCTGCACAATGAGATTGACAAAGTTGCGCGGCGTCAGAAAATTTTCGTTGGCTGATTGGAAGATGACAGCAATAACAATCATGCCAAAAATAATGGGCAGGGAACCTAAATCACCGGACTTCATCCGCACAACATAGGCGCGGGCGTAGTTGGCTATGGATTGGGCAGGCTGAGCCGCCATGTTGGGGGAAACGGTTTGTTGGGTCTCGCTCATAATTCATCCATCCCTGGAACGTGGTTGAGTGTTCCTGCTGTAATGGCGTGTACGACTTCTTGCTGGTTGGTGTGGGCCGATTCAAATACCTTAACCCGCTGGCCCAGGCGCAGGACGGTGATGCGATCGGATACTTCAAAAATATCGTGCAGATTGTGGGAGATGACGACGACGCCTAACCCTTTGTCCCGCAGCCGTTTGACCAGATCGAGGACCTGCCGCGTTTGGGCTACGCCTAAAGCGGCCGTTGGCTCATCCAGAATGACCAGGCGGGAGTTCCACATGACGGCTTTGGCCACGGCAATGGCCTGCCGCTGCCCGCCGGAGAGGGAGGCGACTGGCAAGCGTACCGATTGCACAGTGGTTACGGAGAGGGAATCCAGCGTTTCCAGGCAGGTTTGTTCCATGCTGACCTCATCCAACCGCCCCGGCCATTGGACGCGCTCCCGGCCCAGGAACATGTTGGCTACTACGTCGAGGTTGTCGGCCAGGGCTAAATCCTGGTAGACGATTTCGATGCCCAGGTTGGCAGCCTCTTTCGGGCCGTGAATGTTTACTTTACGGCCGTCGAAGTAAATCTCGCCTTCGTCAAAAGGGTAAATACCGGCGATACCCTTGATGAGGGTAGACTTACCGGCGCCATTGTCACCAACGAGGGCCATTATCTCCCCGGCCCTGACGTCAAAATCCACCTTTTGCAACGCCTGGACGGCGCCAAAACTTTTGGAGACGCCTTTGAGTTCCAGTAAGGGGTTAGTGTTATCTGCCATATTTTTCTCCTTGAATGTGTTGGGCGATTTGGCAAATCGCCCTACTAAAGTTTGATGGTTTGGCGGATGGTTCCGGCGCGGGGATGTACGGCCGTAATCTCCACCTCTGTCCCCGCTTCAGCCTCTACCACCCATTCCACTTTGGCCCGCTCTGTGGTACTGTCGTCGCTCCACACGTTGTACTGCCATTTGTGATCCCGCCCTTTAAGCTGGCCCCGCATCGTTTTCCGTTCGCCGGAGAGCAGTTTAGCCCCTTCCGGCAGTTTGATGTCCAGTTCCAGTTCTCGCACCACCTTCATCTTGAGCGCCTGCTCGGTGACGTTAGTGGGCAGCCAGCCGGTGTTGTGGACGACGGCGCGGATGGTGTGGACGTGGCCTACGGCCGTATGGCTCACGTCGTACCATTCCAGTTTAGGCGAAACCAGGCAGGACGTGATGGCGTACTCAGCTAGAGGCGCCACTTCCTTTTCCAACAGTTGGTAAGGCGGATTGCGCCACGTCTCAAAAGTATGCCAGCCGCCCAACTCTACCTGGCCCAGTTGGGGATGGTCAAATTCGTACCAATCAATATACCCTTTGCCGCCCAACACCTCATCATTCCACCGCATGATTTTGACGTCATCTGCGACGGGATGCTCGCGGAACCAGTCAATATATTTGTACTCGGTGATGCCTGCCTGCCGCTGCACACTCCAGATTTCGCACGTCCAGGCGTAAACGCCCAGATACTCATACATCCAGTCGTCAAACGTGCCTTTGATGAACTCTTTGGGGTCATATTTGAAGTCGTGGAAGACGGAAACGGCGGGGTAGCCGGTGGTTTCCTCGGCCAGCTTGCCCAGTTTTTTGTAGGTGAACAGGTCCTGCGTGGGCAGGGTATCGTCAGCCCCTTTGGTGGGCGGGCGCAGGTAGACGCCGCTGAAAGTGTGGAAGCTGACGGAACCGGTGATGTTGGGATGATCGGCGATGAACTTCATGGCTGCACCCGGTTCCGGTTCGCTGCCGGGGTAATGGCCGGCTCCTTGCTGGTTCGGTTCCCAAAAGACGGGGAACTGGCGGTTGAGGTCTAAGCCTTGCAGGGGCGGGGCCATTTTGATGATCACACCGTCGTAATTTTTGATGCGGCCTTCGGGGAGTAGGCGGTAGTAGTTGCCACCGGGTGGATCATCAGGCTCGCGCAGAATCATGAGGCGTGGATCGTCGGGATGGGGTTTCCAGGCTCCGTTGGGGTCTTTGATGCGCATTTGGAGGATACGGCCGTCTCCGTCAATATCTTCCGAATGCAGACCATCCAGTTCATCCATGCGGGGGTAAGGGCGGGTGCTACTGCGAATAAAGCGGGGTTTGTCGGCCAGTGCCCATTCGGCGCCATCAGGGTTCAGGCGGGGCACAGCATAAAAGGTGCGAGTATCCAGGGCATAGGTCACCCGGTCGTCCTGACCATATTGGGTGAGTAGCTTATGGACAAGGTAGAGAACGGCCGTTGATCCCGATACCTCTGTCGCGTGAATATTTCCATCCACCCAATATGCTGGCTTTTCCGTATCCGGCCCCGTATCAAAATTGGTCAAAATCAGAATCCAGATATCCCGGCCTTCATAGCTTTTTCCCAGGCTCTCCAACCGGCATAAATTAGGGTACGTTTCTGCCC